>NZ_QEES01000002.1:1235895-1544869 GCF_003115775.1 Cellulomonas sp. WB94 | reverse complement strand
AGTGCGGCGCGAGCTCGGACTCCCAGTCGGTGATGCCCGCCCACTGCGGGTCCGTGAAGAACTCGCGCAGCGGCCGGTACAGCGTCGTGCCGTAGACGAGCGACCCTCCCCCGACCCCGGCGCCCGCGAGGATGAGCGAGTCCTTCAGGACGTGGATCCGCTGGATGCCGTAGCAGCCGATCACGGGCGCCCACAGGAACGTGCGCAGGTGCCACGACGTGCGGAAGTCCTCGTCGGCGAACCGGCGCCCGGCCTCGAGCACCGCGACCCGGTACCCCTTCTCGGCCAGGCGCAGCGCGGCGACCGAGCCTCCGAAGCCCGAACCGACGACCACGACGTCGTACCGCTGGTCCTCCATCCGGGCATCGTGACACACGCCGGCGCGGGCGGCCCACGGCGGACGCGCGCCCGGGTGGTTCAGTGCGCGGCGAGCAGCTCAGCGAGCTTGTCGAACGAGCTCGCCCAGCCCTGTTCGACCCCGACGTGCTCCGGTCGGGAGTCGGCATCCGCGCAGTGGAAGGTCATCTCCGTCCCACCGTCCGCCTCGGCGAACGTCACGGTCATCACCGTCTCGCGACCGTCGAGCCGACCGGGTTCGCGCTCCATGAGGATGATCCGCTCGGGCGGGTCGACCGCGCTGTACGTCAGGCTGCGCGGGTAGGGCAGCCCGGTCGCGTCGTCGACCGTCGTCACGTTCCACCGGCCGCCGGGGCGCGGGTCGTTCGTGATCGTCTCGAGCGGCGCCCGGGACCCGCGCGGACCGAACCAGGCGGAGAGGCTGACGGGGTCGACCCAGGCATCGAAGACGGTGTCACGCGAGGCGGCGAACGGCCGGACGATCGTGAACTCGCGCGGTGCGACCTTCGGGACGAAGTGGCTCATGGCCGGTCCTCGCGGAGCAGCCCGCCGAGCGCGCCGAGCGCCCCGGGGACGACGCGGTACCACGCCCACACGCCGCGCTTCTCCCGCACGAGGATCCCCGCGTCGACGAGCACCTTGAGGTGGTGGGACACAGTCGGCTGCGCGAGCCCGACGACGTCGTTGAGGTCGCACGCGCACACCTCGCCGCGGGACGACGCGATGTGGGACACGAGCTGCAGCCGGGCCGGGTCGGCGAGGGCCTTGAGCACGCGGGCCAGCGCCTCGGCATCGGTGCGTGCGAGCGGCTCGCTGTCGAGCGGCGCGCAGCAGGCCGTGACGTCGACGACCGGGAGCAGGACGGGAGAGGTCGGCACGGAACCAGTGTCGTCTAGATATTGACATCTGTCGATCCGTGGAGCATTCTCCACGGATCGACATCTGTCAATGTCTAGACACCCAGGAGTCAGCCATGACCGACGACCTCGTCGCCCAGGTCCGCAGCACCTACGCCCGAGCAGCCCTCGCCGTCACCGACGTCTCGCCGGCAGCCTGCTGCAGCACCCCGACGGCGCTCGACGGTGGCGAGCAGTTCGGCGGGTCGCTCTACGACGCCGCCGACGTGGCCGCGCTGCCCGACACCGCCTACCTCGCGAGCCTCGGCTGCGGCAACCCCACCGCCGTCGCCGACCTGCTGCCCGGCGAGACCGTCCTCGACCTCGGCTCGGGCGGCGGCATCGACGTCCTGCTCTCGGCGCGGCGCGTCGGGCCGACCGGGTTCGCCTACGGCGTCGACATGACCCCGGAGATGCTCGCGCTCGCCCGCTCCAACGCCACCAAGGCCGGGGCCACGAACGTCGAGTTCCTCGAGGGGCGGATCGAGGCGGTCCCGCTGCCCGACGCGAGCATCGACGTGATCATCTCCAACTGCGTCATCAACCTGTCGGTCGACAAGCCCGCTGTCCTCGCCGAGATGTACCGGCTGCTCGTCCCGGGCGGACGGCTCGGCGTGTCCGACGTCGTCGCCGAGGACCACGTCACCTCGGGCGAGCGAGCCGAGCGCGGCAGCTTCGTCGGCTGCGTCGCGGGTGCGCTGTCCCGGTCCGAGTACCTCGAGGGCCTCGCGGCTGCGGGCTTCGCGGACGCGACCGTCGCGTTCACGCACGAGGTCGCCCCGGGCATGCACGGCGCGATCGTCCGGGCCACGAAGGCCTGAGCGCACTGCGGGCGACGACCGGCGGAGGGGCCGGTCGTCGCCCGCGGACGTCACACGGTCGCGATCGGTCTCACACGTACGACGAGTACGCCGGCAGGTCGAGCACGCCGTTGCCGGACAGCCCGATGAGGATGACCTCGGGCTCCGTCACCGTCCGCGCGTAGGCCAGCGCCGCGGCCACCGCGTGCGTCGACTCGGGCGCCGGGATGATCCCCTCGGCCCGGGCGAACTCGATCCCGGCAGCGAACGCGACGTCCTGCTCGATCGCGACGGCGTCCATGAGCCCGAGGTTCACGGCGTGCGACACCATCGGCGACATGCCGTGGTACCGCAGCCCACCCGCATGGATCGCGGGCGGGACGAAGTCCTTGCCGAGCGTGTACATCTTCAGCAGCGGGGTCAGCCCGGCGACGTCGCCGAAGTCGTACCGGTACTCCCCCTGCGTCAGCGACGGGCACGCGGCGGGCTCGCACGCGACGGACCGCGTCGTCGTCCCCTCGCGCAAGTTCTGCCCGATGAGCGGGAACGTCAGGCCCGCGAGGTTCGAGCCGCCGCCCGCGCACGCGAACGCGACGTCGGCCTGGACCTCACCCGCCGCGGCGAGCTGCACGAGCGCCTCCTGGCCGATGACCGTCTGGTGCAGCATCACGTGGTTGAGCACGCTGCCGAGCGCGTAGTGCGCACCCGGGTCCTTCGCGGCGACCTCGACGGCCTCGCTGATCGCCATGCCGAGCGAACCGGTCGTGTCGGGCAGCTCCGCGAGGATCGCGCGGCCGGCCTCCGTGAGGTCGGACGGCGAGGGGTGGCACACGCTCCCGTACGTCTCCATCTGGAACCGGCGGTACGGCTTGGAGTCGTACGACGCGCGGACCTGCCACACCTCGCACGTCAGGCCGAGCAGCGAGCACGCCATCGCGAGCGACGCGCCCCACTGACCGGCGCCCGTCTCGGTCGTCAGGCGCGTGATGCCCTCGACCGCGTTGTAGTACGCCTGCGCGACGGCGGTGTTGGGCTTGTGCGAGCCGACCGGGCTCACGCCCTCGTACTTGTAGTAGATCCGGGCCTTCGTGCCGATCGCGCGCTCCAGCCGGGCAGCCCGGATCAGCGGCGACGGCCGCCACAGCGCGTAGATCTCCCGGATGGCCTGCGGGATCTCGATGTACCGCTCGGTCGCGACCTCCTGCTCGATGAGCGCCATCGGGAACAGCGGGGCGAGGTCCGGCGGGGTCAGCGGCTCGCGCGTCCCGGGGTGCAGGTGCGGCGGGACGGGCTCGGGGAAGTCGGCGTTGAGGTTGTACCAGTGCGTCGGGACGGTCGACGGGATCGCCGTCCCGAGCGGCTCGGTGAAGCGGTTCGTGCGGGGGGTCTCGTCGGTGAGCGCCATCATCGTCCGTCTCTCGCGGGGCCTCGAGGGGCCCGGTCCCGGTCTACGAGCGCGAGCGTAGCGCCGCGGTGCCGGGTGCGGGGGCACGGCCCCGGACGATGAGATCGCGCGGAGGGCTGTCCGCGTCACGCCCCGGACGGTGCCGCGATCCCGGCCAGCCGAGCGACGACGGCGAGCCCCTGCGGCGTCCCCGACCAGTGCCGGGCGAGCGCGTCGGGCCCCGCGGCCCTGACCACCGCGCGCAGGACGAGCGCGACCACGACGACGTCGTCGGCGTACCCGATGACCGGGATCATGTCCGGGACCAGGTCGAACGGCATGAGCAGGTAGGCGAGCAGCAGGACGAGCCCGACGCGGGAGCGCCGCGGGACGGTGGGGTCGGCGGCGAGCGAGCGCAGCAGTCGCAGCAGGTCAGGGATGAGCCGCAAGGCGTCGCGCGCCTGCACGGTGTCCGGGTGCGTGCGGGCGTACTGCCACAGCAGCCCCAGCAGCACGACGTACACGAGCAGGAGCCCGCCCACGACGCCGAGCGCGACCTGCCACCAGTCCACCGGTTCCCCCTCCTCGGCCGCCGCCGTGGGCACCTTCTCCCAGCACGGTACGCCGGCCCCTCCCGGGACTTCGGTCGGTGGACTGCCGTCCAGGAGCACGCCACCCTTGACCGGTGAACCTCGACGCGCCGACGATCCTGGAATCGGAGTACGCCGATGCGGCCGCGCACGTCCTGACGGCAGCGCTGCGCGACGACCCCGGCTTCACCCACGTCCTGCCCGACGCCCGGGTCCGGAACGAGACCCTCCAGGCGTTCTACGGCTACATCGTCCGCGACGCCATCCGGTTCGGCACGGTCCTCGCGGTGCGCGACGCCGCCGGGATCGCGGGCGTCGCGATCTCCTACCCGCCGGGCGCGCACCCTCTCCCGGTGAGCCGCAAGCTCGCCGCGATCCCGTCGATGGCCCGGGTCCTGGCCCGCTCGCCGCGCCAGGTCCTGGCGTTCGCCCAGCTCGGGTCCGCGATCGACGCCGCGTTCCCCCGGGACCCGCTGACCTACATCGAGGCGCTCGGCGTCCGCCCCGACGCCCAGCACCGCGGGCACGGCCGACGCCTCATGGGGCGGGTTCTCCGGGACGCCGACCACGGGAGCGCCGACTGCTACCTCGAGACCTCACGTGCGGTGAACGTCCCGTACTACGAGTCGATGGGGTTCGCGTCGCTCGGCGCGTTCGCACCGCTGCGGCGCGGTGGGCCGCCCGAGGCCCGGATGCGGCGCACCCGACCCGTCTGAACAGCGCGTCGTCAGACGGGGCCGGCTGCGGAGTCTTCCTCGTGGAGCAGCGGCGGCGTCCAGCCCTCCGGGTTGATCCCGACCTTGTCGGCGTAGAACGCCCGGATCTTGTCCATGTCGGCGTGCACGTCGCCCGTGAGCCGCAACGTCACCCCGAGCCCGGCGGTCTTCGTGGAGCGGTCGACGAACCCGAGCGTAACCGGCAGGTCGGCCTCGCGCGCGATGCGGTAGAACCCGGACTTCCAGTACGGCCGCCTGCTGCGCGTGCCCTCCGGGGTGATGACGAGGAAGAAGTGCTCGCCGGCACGCACACGGGCCACGAGGCCGTCGACGAGCCCCGTCGGGTTGCTCCGGTCGACCGGGATGCCGCCGAGGCCGCGCGCCAGGGGTCCGAGCGGCCCGCGGAACAGCGAGTCCTTGCCGAGGAACCGCGCCTGGACACCGTGGCTCCAGGTGATCGCGAGCATGAACAGGAAGTCCCAGTTCGACGTGTGCGGAGCCCCGATGAGGATGCCGCCGCCACCCTCGGGCGGCTGCGAGCGCAGGGTCCACCCGGACGTGGCCCAGAACAGCCGGGCGAAGAGACGGCGCATCATCGGGTCATCACCCGAGCGAGGGTACGTCAGACACCGACGTCGGGCTGGGGAGGGCGCCGACCTGGTTGCGACCCGCGCCCTTCGCCGCGTAGAGCGCACGGTCGGAGCGCCCGACGATGGACCGTGGGGTGTCGTCGATGCCCGCCTCGGTGACGCCGATGCTCATCGTCTGGCCGCGCGGGACGACACCGAGCAGCCGCGACGCGATCTCCCGGCCGTGGTCGAGGTCGCACGCGGGCATCGCGACGGCGAACTCCTCGCCGCCCCAGCGGGCCACGATGTCTCCGGTGCGCAGCTCGGCGCGCAGGGCCGTCACCAGGTCCCGCAGGAGCTCGTCCCCGGCGGTGTGGCCGTACGTGTCGTTGTAGGCCTTGAACCGGTCCATGTCGATCAGCGCGACGGTCAGGGGCTCGCCGCTGCGCCGGGCGCGGGCCAGCTCGCGGTCCAGCTCCTCGTCCCAGCTGCGCCGGTTCGCCGCACCGGTGAGGGGATCGGTGCGCGCCTGCGCAGCCATCCGGGCGACGAGCTCGTCGCGGTCCAGCGCGGCCGCGATCTCGGCGGCGACGAGCTCGACCATGTACAGGGCGTGCTCGGGGAGCCGGGCCCGGGACTCGGAGAAGCCGACGACGAGGAGCGCGGTCCTCCGCCCGTCGAGGGTGACCGGCTCGAACAGCACGGCCCGGGATCCCGTGAGCTCGGCGAGTCGCGGTGACACCCGTGGGTCACGGGCCACGTCCGCGACGTAGATGCGGTCGCCCGTGCGCCACGCCTCGACCGTCGCGGAGATCTCGACCCGCGCGGGAATGCGCAGCTGGCTCAGGTCGAGCCCGCGGGTGCCCGCCGTCGCGACGTACTCACCGTCGGCGTTCCGCTCGACGATGAGCGCGTATCGCGCTCCGGTGACGAGGCGAGCGGCCGCGCACAGCTCGGACCGGGGGTCGGTCCCGGCCGTGAGCGAGCGGGTGATGGCCCCCAGTGCCGCGACGTCGGCGGTGCGCTGGCGTGACTGCTCGACGAACATCTGGATCGACGGACCGGCGAACATCCCGACGGCCACGGACACGGCCGTCGTGGTCCACGCGGACGCGGGGTACAGCGGCGACCCGACCAGGAGCATCGGCCCGACGAGGATCCCCGTCATCGCAGCGACCGCGACCAAGAGCTGACGGCGGGTTCCGTACATCGCCAGCCAGATGACGGGCAGCATCACCAGCGGCGTGTAGCCCGCCGCCGCACCACCCCGCGCCTGCCGCATGAGTGCGACCACGACGAAGAACCCGAGCGGGAGCACCGCCTCGCACCAGGCAGGCAGTCGTCCCCACGGGACGATCACCGCCGCGAGCGGCACGACGCACATCGACACGCCCGCGGCCACGAGCACGAGCCGGCTCGCCGACTCGGTGACGGTCGCCAGCTCCAGCAGCACCGCGACGAGCGCGACGGCGACGAACGGCGCGCCGCGACGGAGCGCTCCGGGGTCACTCAGCGGGCGAGGCGTCATGGCGCCCCGCACAGTCGCTGGCTCGTCCCGCTGCGTCACCGGCCCTCGCCCTCGTCACGGTTGCCGGACGCGGCACTGCCGCGGGCCCGGAACCTTCAGGTTCAACATAGGCGCCGCACCGACCAGCACCGTCCTCACTTCATCGGCGCAGCAGGGGGACTTGTGAAGTGTCGTGACGAGCCGGCTCGACGCGGGTCGTCGCCGCCCAGGTCAGGGGCTCGTCGTGCGGACGACAGTCACGGCACCCGGACGGCCTTGCCCCGCGCGCTGTCCTCGTGCGTGCACGCCGGCATCGACGCGTTCGGGGTCGCGGCGTCGTCCAGCAGCGACAACGCCGCGAGCTTCGTGACCTACCGGCTGCGTGGGCTGCCGGCGGCGGGCCGCGCGGCCGCCGACGCCGTGACCGCACGGGTCCCGGTCCGCCTCGGCCCGTACGAGCCGGCGCTGGACGACGCGGTGGCGGCGGGACGAGAGGGACGAGAGGGACGAGAAGCGTCGCCGCCGCGCACACTGGAGGGGTGATTCGCCGCAGGGTCGTCGTCCACGGCGACGTCCAGGGTGTCGGGTTCCGGTGGTCGTGCGCCCGTGAGGCCGACCGCCTCGGCGTGCGCGGGTGGGTGCTCAACCGGGCCGACGGTGCCGTCGAGGTCGTCGCCGAAGGCGAGGCTGCCGCCGTGGACGAGCTCGTGACCTGGGCGCGCCACGGTCCGCGGCACGCCGTCGTGTCGTGGGCCGAGGTCACCGAGGAGGCACCGCAGGGTCTGCAGGACTTCGAGATCGCGGGCTGACCTCGCCCCCGGCACCTGCCTGACGTCGCGTCGCCGCCCGAGCGCGTCGCGCACCGGACCGGTGCGGACGCCTCAAGTCCGGTGGGTAGAGGCCCGATATGCCCGTCATGACCCGGGACAGCACGGCGTGAACGCACGAGACGGCGTCAACGTCGGTGTGACGACCCTCGTCGTGGCCGGCGTCCTGGTGGCGAGCTTCCTCAGGACCGGCTGGGGCAAGGACCCGTCGGCGGCCTCGACCCCGTTGCCGACTCCGCCTGCCGCCTCGGTCCCGCCGGGCGCGGGGTCGACGCCGTCGACCGCTCTGCGGCTGGTCGGCGGCTCGATCGACCCGGCCACCGTCCCGGTTCGGTCCGTCGACCAAGCACTCTTCGTGGCTGAGGTCATCGGCGGGGAGGGCAGCGGTCTCCTCGTGGTCGACGCGGCGACGGGCGAATGGGCACGGTCGGACCTCGTCTCGACGATGGACGGGCCGCTGCTGCTCTCGCCGGACGGGCGCAGCCTCGTCCGCGCCGTGTGGTCGCCGTCGAGCGGCGAGGTCGGCGTCGAGACCGTCGAGCTCGGCACCGGCACGGTGCACCAGGTCGCGGTGCCCGAGCCGCCTGACTGCAGCGTTGACGCTGTGGCGTGGGCGCCCGACGGCCGTCATCTCGGCGTGGTGTCGGTGTGCGCGACCCCGAACGTCTACCCGAAGGACCCGAAGGACCCGACGTACGCGACCGTCGTCCAGGAGGTCGAGCTCGCGACGGGCAGGACCTTCGACATCGAGCGGGTGCCCGGCAGGACTCCCAGCGAGACCTACCCGAGCTACTCGCCCGACGGCCGACTGTTCGCCTACGGCATCAGCGGGGGGACCGAGTTCGAGGACGGCGAGAGCTGGGGGGCGGTGCGCGTCACCCCGGTTCACGGAGGTGACGCGCACGACTGGGACGACGTCCACCTCGTCTACGGCGACCCGTGGCGCGACGCGACCACCCTGCTCGTCTGGGACGAGCTCGCGGACGTGCTGGGCCCCGACTCGCATGCGCTGCTCGACACCACGACCAGCACACGGTCGCCCTACGGGATCGACCAGCTGACGAACCTCGACGGCTTCGTAGCCGGGACGCTGCTCGCCGAGCAGGCCGACCCCTGCCCCGTCACCCTCTGCTCGGTGGACCTGAGCACCGGGGCCGTCGCGCCGTGGCTGACGCTGCCGACCGGGATGCAGGTCGTGTCGGTGAGCGCGGCGCGGTCCCTGCTCGCCGACTGACCCGCGTCCCACTGGCTCCGCGGGTCTTCCGCGCGGCTCGCGCGCCGATCAGAAGCTCTGGGCCTGCCGAGTCGAGTCCAGCTCGGCGACCACTGCACCGATCCGCCGCTCGCGGGTCTCGGTGCGGGCCGTGGTCACGGCGAGGACGTGGCGGCGCTGGTTCGAGTACGACAGCGCCGCGAAGGCCGCCCGGATGGCCGGGTCGTCGTCGAGCGCCGCCTGGAGGTCGTCCGGAACCTCGACGGTGCGGGGCGCGTCGTCGCGGACCACGTCGACCTCGATGGTGTCCCCCGCCTCGATGCCCGCCGCGGTCCGGATCTCGGCGCTGACGGGGATGCGGGTCTGGCCCTTCATCGTCGCGATGGTGCTGGCGTACTCGACGCCGTTGATGCCCACCCGCACCGGGATGCGTCCGCCGCCGCCGAGCGCCTCGACCACGTCGGGCGGGACGACCACGCCGGTCGCTGTCTTGCCGTCGAGCAAGAGCTCTGTCGTGTACTTCATCGCGCCTCCTCGTGCGTCATCTCCACGGCAGTGTGGAACGGCTGGCTGCTCAGACGCCAGTCCCCGCGCACTCGACGCCTGGCACGATGGCGACATGGTCCTGCCCGTCGAGAGGTGCGACACCCGACCAGGGAGCGAATGATGACGACCGCTGACACACCTCCACCCGCACTCACGTGGGGGCTCCGGGCGCTGCCGGTCGTCGCGTTCGTGGCCGCGGGACTCGTCACCCGATCGACGCTCGCGGCGCTGGTCGCGCTCGCTCTCGGATGGGTTGCTGCTGTCGTCCTCACAAGGCTGTGGGGGCCACACGGCCCGTCGCCCCCAGTGCTGCACTCCCGCTCGAGCCCGCGCCGTCGGCGACGGCGGCACCGACGCCTGCCGAGGTTGAGACGACCGAGCCCGCCACCATGGAACCCCCCGCGGCCATGGACGTGCCGCTCGCGGTAGCCGAGACCCCGATGCCCCCAGCCCGCCAGGCACCGTTGCCCGTCGAGCTCGAGCGAGCTGAACGCGCGGCTCGCGCCGACAGCGGCTTCCTCGCCGGCTACTACGCGCTCATCGGTGACACCCTCGAACGTGTCAGGTGGCGACCACGGGGCACGGAAGACGCCATCGTGCTCGTCCGCCCGGACGACGCCCACGAGCAGGACGAGCTCCAGCACGGCCACTGGATGCGAACCGTGCCGCAACAGGAGGTGACCGTCTTCCGCCACTACGAGGCGCGTGGGCGCCACGTCGCCGGAGCGCTCCTGAACCTGCGCCGCTTCGAGGACGGCCGCATCTACGCCGAGTGGCACCAGATCCAAGACGCCGAACCGAACCACTTCACGACGATCCCCCCGGGGTTCACCTGGGAGAAGAACGACAACTACGAACACGGCTGGGTCGAACCAGGTGACCTTGTCGACGTGTGGGACTTCGAGAGCGGCCGTGTCTGAGGGCTGCGAAGCCCGCTCGTCCGGCAGCCGCTGCCCCAGCTCAGCGGCGCATCGGCGGCCGCCGTCGGCGTCACGCCTGCATGTCGACGAATCGTGAGTAGTGCCCCTGGAACGCCACGGTGATCGTGTCGGTCGGACCGTTGCGGTGCTTGGCCACGATCAGGTCAGCCTCACCGGCGCGCGGTGACTCCTTCTCGTAGGCATCCTCACGGTGCAGAAGAATGACCATGTCGGCATCCTGCTCGATCGAGCCAGACTCGCGAAGGTCGCTCATCATCGGGCGCTTGTCGGTGCGCTGCTCCGGGCCACGGTTCAGCTGAGAGATCGCGATGACCGGGACCTCGAGCTCCTTGGCGAGCAGCTTGAGCGCACGCGAGAACTCCGAGACCTCCTGCTGGCGGGACTCGACGCGCTTGCCCGACGACATCAGCTGCAGGTAGTCGATGACCACGAGCTCCAGGTTGTGCCGCTGCTTGAGCCGCCGGCACTTCGCCCGGATCTCCATCAGCGACATGTTCGGGGAGTCGTCGATGAACAGCGGCGCCTCGGAGATCCGACCCATCGTGGCTGCGAGCTTCTGCCAGTCGTCCTCGCCCATCTGACCGGTGCGCATCTTCTGCAGGTGGATCTTCGCCTCGGCCGACAGCAGACGCATTGTGATCTCGTTGCGGCTCATCTCGAGCGAGAACACAACGGATGTCTTTCCGTGCTTGATCGACGCCGACCGCACGATGTCGATACCGAGAGTCGAGTTGTGGGTCGGCACCATGGCTCGGCTCGCGAGATACAGGTGCTCGGGGTGGTCGACCTCGACGCACCTGACGGGGATGCTGTCGATCGGCTCGACGGCCACGACGTACCGCTGGCGGATTCGGGGTGTCGAGGGTCGGCGCCGTTCCTTGTGGACCAGGCGCTTCCGCTCGAGCGCGAACACGTCGTCGTCGGTCGTGAAAGTCAGGGTGTAGGCGACCGAGGTCTCGTCGGTGCGGCCCCGGACGATGCGTGTCGACGCCCCCGCGCGGTACCCGAGCGAATGGACGAGCTCACGTACGTCCTCCGCCAGGCGCCTGCTCGTCAGGGTGATCTGCGGGCTGCCTGCCGGGTTGACGGTGCCGTCGGTGTCGAGAAGCCCTGCCAACAGCTCTCGCCGCTGGGCCTCGCTCGCCCTGAGGTACTGGGTCGGGATGTGCTTGTTGTTCATCACCCCGAGCGAACGCAGGATTCCCGCGACCGTGCCGTGGTGGTCGCGGCACGCCTGGCACTGACGCAGGCCCGTGCTCGGCAGGCCGCAGTCGGGGCACGTCGGGGCCGCGACTGGCGCCGACACGGCCTTGGCGCGGCCTCCGCACGACTGTCCGCAGGTCCGGTCCTGGCTGGTGCGCGGGACGAACTCCTGGCCACAGACCACGCACTCGCGGGCGGCGATCGCCTCGGGCTCCGGGAGCCGCAGGCTGTACAGCCGGGCAGTGCCCGCGGGCGATCGCTGCTCACGCGCGACCAGTCCCAGACCCTCGATCCGCATCACGATCTCGGAGTCCGCCGAGGTGAACCGCGCGGAAGCGGAGTGCCCGTCGCCCAGCCAGACCCCGAGCGCGTAGGGCGCGAGGGGGAGGTCGGCTTCGGGGAGGTCGAGCGGGGCCGTGACGTCGACGGAGTGGTTGGCGCGCCGGTCCGCCGTCGCGCAGTGCACCGTCAGCGCAAGCTGCTCGGTCGTCCGGACCTCGGCGGTGCCACCGCGCGACAGACGGCGCATGGCGCGGGTCCGGGTCGCCCATTCGTGCTGAGCGTCGGCGATGATCTCCGTGCCGTCGTCGAACGTCACGCGGTAGCAGGGGCGGTCGGTCATGACCGGTGTTGCTGCCACGACGAGGGTCGGGGTCCCGTCGGCGGCGATGAGCTGGTCGCCGACCTGGACGTCACCCATCGTCGTCCAGCCCGTGGGGGTGGGTAGCGGCGTGTCGAGGGCGAGGGCCTTGCCGATGGCGGGACGCGCAGCAATAACGATCATCTGCCCCGGGTGCAGACCGTTCGTCAAACGGTCCAGGTCCGCGAACCCCGTCGGCACCCCGACCATGCCCACGCCGCGGTGCCCCGCCGCCTCGATCTCGTCGACCGCACCGCCGATGACGTCGCCGAGCCGGTGGTAGTCCTCGGACGCGCGGCGTTCGGTGACCGCGTACACCTCGGCCTGCGCGTTGTTGACGATGTCGTCGACGTCGCCGCCGTCAGTCGCGTAGCCGAGCTGCACGATCCGCGTGCCGGCCTCGACGAGACGGCGCAGGACGGCCCGCTCGCGCACGATCCGCGCGTAGTACCCCGCGTTGGCCGCGGTCGGCACCATCGAGATGAGGGTGTGGAGGTAGGGCGCCCCGCCGATGCGGGTCATCTCGCCGCGCTTGGTCAGCTCGTCCGAGACGGTGACCGCGTCGGCCGGCTCGCCGCGGCCGTACAGGTCGAGGATCGCGTCGTAGACCGCCTCGTGGGCCGGGCGGTAGAAGTCGTTGCCGCGCAGCTGCTCGACGACGTCGGCGATGGCGTCCTTCGAGATCATCATGCCGCCGAGGACGCTCTGCTCAGCGGCGATGTCCTGCGGAGGGGTCCGGTCGAACTCGCGGGTGCGGCCCGACCCCGACGGCATGCCGTACTCGAGCTCTTCGATCGTCACAGACCCATCCCCGCCTCGACCTCAACCCTACCGAACACACGTTCTACCGGGAGGGTCCGACACCCCTGCGCGACCGCGCTCCCAGCGAGGTCCGACGCCTGCCGGCGCCGACGTCGAGCATGACCTCAGCGCACCGATGAGCACCCGGACGAACACCTCGACCAGCACGCCTACGCGAGGCTAGAGCCGTTTCCCCCGCAGGGAAAACGGTGCCGTCCACAGGCCCTGGGGACGACGGTCGATCCCCTGTGGACGGTGTCCGATTTCGCTGTGCACAGGGTGTGGGCACGCCTGTGGATAATCGGTGGCGACAGGTCCGAGCGGGCGGCTCGACCGGCCCAGACGTTGTGCACCGCCTGTGGACGGGAGACTCGTGGCCAAGATTTCACCTGCTGGACAGATTCCGTCCACCATCGACCGGCAGATCGCCACCCTCGCAGTTCCTGCTCTCGGTGCCCTCGTCGCGGAACCGCTGTTCGTCCTCGTCGACTCGGCGGTCGTGGGCCATCTCGGCACCGCCCAGCTCGCCGGCCTGTCGCTCGCCTCAACCGTCCTCGTCACCGCCGTCGGCCTGTGCGTGTTCCTCGCCTACGCCACCACGGCGAGCGTCGCGCGTCGACTGGGCGCCGGCGATCGCAGCGGAGCGCTGCAGGTCGGCGTGGACGGCCTGTGGCTCGCCTTCGCACTCGGCGTCGTCCTCGCGGTCGCGGCCTGGCTGGGTGCGCCGGCGGCGGTCGACGCGCTGGGGGCCGACGGCGCGGTCGCCGCGCACGCCGTGACGTACCTGCGCTGGTCGGCGCCCGGGCTGCCCGGCATGCTGCTCGTCCTCGCGGCCACCGGCGCGCTTCGCGGGCTCCTCGACACGCGCACCCCGCTCGTCGTGGCCGCGGCCGGGGCCGTCGCCAACGCCGTCCTCAACATCACGCTCGTGTACGGGCTCGGGCTCGGGATCGCCGGGTCGGGGCTCGGCACCGCGATCGTGCAGGTCGCGATGGGCGTGGTCCTCGTCGCCGTCGTCGTCCGCGGTGCGCGAGCGCTGGGGGCCTCGGTCGCACCCGCTGCCGGCGGCATCCTCGCCAACGCACGGTCGGGTGCACCCCTCCTCGTGCGGACCTCGTCGCTGCGCCTCGCGATCCTCGCAACCGTCTGGGTCGCGACCGCGCTCGGCGACGTGACGCTCGCCGGCCACCAGGTCGTCAGCTCGCTGTGGAGCCTCGCGGCCTTCGCGCTCGACGCGCTCGCCATCGCCGCTCAGGCCCTCGTCGGGCACGCCCTCGGGGCCGGCGACATCCCGCGTGCGCGCTCGGTGCTGCGCCGGACCCTCACGTGGGGCATCGGTGCGGGCGCCGCGCTCGGGCTGGTTCTCGGCGCGAGCGGCTGGCTCCTCGCGCGCCTGTTCACGACCGACCCCGACGTGCGACGGGCCGTCACCGCGGCGCTCGTCGTCGTCGCGCTCGCCATGCCTCTCGCCGGCTGGGTCTTCGTGCTCGACGGCGTGCTCATCGGAGCGGGCGACGGTCGCTACCTCGCCTGGGCCGGGATCCTGACGCTCCTGGCCTACGTCCCCTGCCTGCTCGCCGTGCGGGCCTGGGCGCCGGGTGGCACCACCGGTCTCGCATGGCTGTGGGTCACGTTCGCGGGGGCGTTCATGCTCGCCCGCGCACTGACGACCGGGCTGCGCGCCCGCGGCGACGCCTGGACGGTCACGGGCGCCTGACCCGCGGCACCGACCAACGCCAGGACGCCGGCACCCCGAAGGGTGCCGGCGTCCTGGGACGTGCTGGTCGGACCGGTGAGGGTGAGCTCAGCCGGCGACGACGTTGACCGTGATGGTCGCGGAGACCTCGGGGTGCATCCGAAGCTGCACCTTGTACTCCCCGACCGACTTGATCGGCTGACCGATCTCGATCTTGCGACGGTCGATCGACTGACCGCCGGTGGCCTTGACGGCCGCGGCGATCTCGGCGGTGGTGACAGCGCCGAACAGGCGACCGGAGTCGCCGGCCTTCGCGGTCACGACGACGGGCTTCGCCTGGAGCGAGTCACGAGCGGCCTTGGCCTCGTCGAGCGAAGCGATCTCGCGCGACTTGCGGGCCTGACGGATCGCCGTGATCTCCTTCTCGGCGCCCTTGGACCAGTTGGTCGCGAGGCTGCGCGGGACGAGGAAGTTCCGGGCGTACCCGTCCTTCACGTCGACGACGTCGCCGGGCTCGCCGAGACCGGTGACCTCGTGGGTCAGAATGAGCTTGGCCATGGGGTTACCTCCTTCTCAGCGTGCGGACGACGAGTACGGCAGGAGTGCCATCTCGCGGGCGTTCTTGAC
Source organism: Cellulomonas sp. WB94 (assembly GCF_003115775.1). NCBI lineage: Bacteria > Bacillati > Actinomycetota > Actinomycetes > Micrococcales > Cellulomonadaceae > Cellulomonas > Cellulomonas sp. WB94. The sequence continues at coordinate 1,529,556 of NZ_QEES01000002.1, read as the reverse complement.
TGCACGTGCGATCGCACGCTGCTCCTGCGTGGACACACCGGTCACCCGGCGCGCACGGATCTTTCCGCGGTCGGAGATGAACTTGCGCAGGAGCGCAGTGTCCTTGTAGTCGACGACGTCGATCTTCGCCGCCTTGAGCGGGTTGAGCTTCTTCTTAGGCTTGCGGACAACGGCCTTGGCCATCGCGGTGCTCCTTGTCATGAAGTGCTGGAGCCCGGGGCGTTGCCATACCCCGGGATGGTGTGTCAGTGGTGCTGAACGTCGATCAGAACGGGGGCTCGTCGGAGAAGCCGCCAGTGCTCGCAGAACCGCCGGGGGCCGGCGTGGCCCACGGGTCGTCCTGCTGGCCGCCGGAGGCGCCGCCGTAGCTGCCACCCCCGCCGCCACCGCCGTTGAAGCCGCCACCGCCGCCTGCGCCGAACCCGCCACCGCCGCCACCGGACCGCTGGGTCCGGGTGACCTTGGCGCTGGCGTAGCGCAGGGACGGGCCGACCTCGTCGACCTGGAGCTCGACGACGGTGCGCTTCTCACCCTCGCGGGTGTCGTACGAGCGCTGCACGAGCCTGCCCGTCGCGATGACGCGCATGCCCTTGGTGAGCGACTCGGCGACCGACTCGGCTGCCTCCCGCCAGATCGAGCAGCGGAGGAACAGCGTGTCGCCGTCCTTCCACTCGTTCGTCTGACGGTCGAACGTGCGCGGAGTGGATGCCACGGTGAAGTTCGCGACAGCAGCACCCGAAGGGGTGAAGCGCAGCTCCGGGTCCCCGGTCAGGTTCCCGATCACCGTGATGACGGTCTCACCAGCCATGCCAGCTCCTCGTACGTCGAGATTTCGTCTGAGACGTTCAGTTGATGCGCAGGGTACTCACGTGGACCGACGCTCAGGCGTCGGCGCGGAGGACCTTGGTGCGCAGCACGACCTCGTTGAGGCCCAGCTGACGGTCGAGCTCCTTGGCGGTCGCAGGCGACGACGTGAAGTCGACGACCGCGTAGATGCCTTCGGACTTCTTCTGGATGTCGTACGCCAGGCGGCGCTTGCCCCAGATGTCGACCTTGTCGACCGTGCCGCCATCGTTCTTGATGACGGTCAGGTACTTGTCGAGCGAGGGAGCGACGGTGCGCTCCTCGATCTCGGGATCGAGGATGATCATGATCTCGTACTGACGCAGGCTCATACCCACCTCCTCTGGTCTCAACGGTCACGGTCTGTCCGTGACAGGAGGGTTCTCGTGCGTCGCTGCACCCTCGTCCGGCTTGCGCCTCGCGGTGGTGCTGCCCGTGGCCGACGACGATAGGCGCCGACGACCGGTGGGCACAGCAGTGTTCTAGGCTACCCGGTCCGGACCCCTGGTCCGAACCGGGCCCCGTCATCCTGCGGCAGCAGCCGTAGGTGAGGGTGTCTGGGCGGGTGCCGGAGGGGCGACCGTCGGGGCCGGCGTGGCGACGGGCGCCGGGCCGGTCGAGACGACCAGCGTGACGACCCCCTGCGGATCGAGCATCGTGCCGGCGGCGGGGTCGGCCCGGATGACCTTGCCGGCCGGCACCGTCTCCGAGGACGCCTTGGCCACAGCGGGCTGCAGCCCGGCGTTGAGCACGGCCGCCTCGGCGTCGGACTGGAGCTTGCCCTCGAGACCGCTCGGGACGGCGACCTGGGTCACCGGCGCCTGCGTCTCGACGGGCGGGGTGGTCGCCGTCGGGGTCGGGGTCGCCGTCGCCGTGGGCGCCTTGCCGACGTTCGCGCGGGCCGGGAACGGTGTCTCGTTCGAGTACGGCGCCATGGCCAGCACCGGCTTCATGTACGACGCCCACAGCGCGGCCGGCCAGGTGCCACCGGTGACGGTCTTGACGGCTCGCCCGCCGGACTTCCCGAACGCCTCGATCGTCACCGGGTCGTGCCCGGAGTCGCCGCCGACCTGGCTGAGCGCGACAGCCGTCGAGATCTCCGGGGTGAAGCCCACGAACCACGCCGACTGGCTCGTCTGGTTGGTGCCCGTCTTGCCCGCGATGGGTCGGCCGAGCGGCTTGACCCACTGCTTCGCTGAACCGTTCTGCACCACCTGCTGCATCGCGAACGTCGCATCGGCCATCACGTCGGGCGCGAACCGCTGCTCGTGCGCCTTCTCGCCCTTGTAGGCAACACTGTCGTCCCTGAGGTACCGGACCTCGCTGACGATGAACGGCGTGGAGTAGGTGCCCTGCGCCGCGATGGTCGCGTACGCGCTCGCCATGTCGAGCGGGTGCACCGAATCCGTCCCGAGGACGTTGGCCCGGTTGCCGTCGACGGTGGTCGTGACCCCGGCCGCCTCGGCCACAGCTTTGGTCTTCTCGGGGCCGATCTGCAGGTTGAGCTGCGCGTAGACCGTGTTCACCGACTGCTCGGTGGCCTTGACCAGGTCGATGTTCCCGAACTGGTCGTTGCTGAAGTTCCCCACCGGCCAGTCACCGAACGTCTGCGGACTCTTGCCGTTGAACGTCGTCGTGAGCGGCACGCCCTCCTGGAGCGCGGCGATGAGCGCGAACGGCTTGAAGGTCGAGCCCGCCTGGATGGCATCGAACGTCACGGTGTTGGCCGCATCCGTCAGGAGGTCGGGCCCGCCGTACATCGAGACGATCGCGCCGGTCTGCGGGCGGATCGACACGACGGCGACCCGGAGCTTCGGGTTGGGCTGCGCGCCTGCGAGGGTCCCGTCGAGCAGCCCACCGACCGCCCGGACCGCCTCGTCCTGCACGGGCTTCTCGATCGTGGTGATGATCGTCAGGCCCTTGGTGTCGAGGTCCTCGTCCTTGAAGGCACCGCTCGTGATGAGCTCGCTGCGCACGCGCTCGAGGATGTAGCCGTTGACACCCTTCATGGTGTCGGAGCGCTTGTACTCCGCTGTGGGCGGGAGGCCGCCGGCCAAAGTCGCGTCGTACTCGGCCTGGGTGATGTGGCCGTCGGCGAGCATGTGCTCGAGGACGACCTTCCACTTCGCCAGCGCCTTGTCGGGGTTCTTGGCGGGGTCCCAGTTGTTGGGCGACGGGATGATCGCGGCGAGCAGCGCGGCCTGGGGGATCGTCAGGTCCTTGGCAGCAACGCCGAAGTAGGACGTGGCTGCGACCTGGATGCCGTACGAGTCGCGACCGAAGTAGATCGTGTTCAGGTAGTTGCCGAGGATGTCCTTCTTGTCCTGCGCCCGCGAGATCTTGATCGCGAGCATGGCCTCCTTGGCCTTGCCGATGTAGTCCTTCGTCGTGCCCGACGTGTAGTACCGCTCGGCGTACTGCTGCGTGAGGGTGGACCCGCCCTGGGTCGCCCCGCCCCGGATGTTGTTGAGGAACGCGCGCGCGGTGCCGGTGATCGACACGCCGCTGTTCTTCCAGAACGTGCGGTCCTCGCCCGCGACGACCGCGTTGCCGACGTAGGCGGGCAGGGTGGCGAAGTCGACGATCTCGCGGCGCTGCACGGCGAACGTCCCCATGACCTCGCCGCGCGACCCGTCCGGGTTGTTCGCGTAGTAGACGGTCGTCACCTGCTTCGCGGTGTCGTCGGCCGGGTCGGGGATCGGGGTGAGCGCGTACGCCGCGACGACCGCGCCGAGGCCGAGGAAGCAGACGGTGAGGAAGGTGCCGACGAGGAAGCGCCACGACGGGAGCCACCGGTGCAGGCCGTGGTAGCCGTGCCGGGGGTAGTCGAAGAACCGGCGAGGGCGCTTCGGGGTCGCTGCTGCGCGCGACGCGCTGCGTCGCGCGGGCTGTGCTGCCCGACGGTTCGTGCCTGCCAACGCACTGCCTTCCTGCTGACGATCCGGTCCGCAGCCAGGTCGGCCAGGGGCCGGGACGGGACTGCCGGATCAGTATGGAGGACCTCGCTGTTCGCACCGGCGAACGGCGGGGATCGGGCCACCACCTTCACATGATCGGCACCGATCCGCCGCTCACCGCGGCGCGCGCGGGGGGCCGACGGGGTCGGGTACTTGCCGTGCGGGTCCCTCGGACGTACTGTGGCGATGTATCCATTCGATACATCGAGCGCGCTGCTCAGCGGCGGCCCGTGAGCCAAGACCCTCGGTCGGACCAGCAGGAGGTGGCACGTGCGCGGACGCTCCGACGTCCTCGAGCCGGCCATCCTCGGCCTGCTCCACCAGACGCCCATGCACGGCTACGAGCTGCGCAAGCGACTGAACGTCGTGCTCGGCTCGTTCCGGGCGCTGTCCTACGGCTCCCTGTACCCGTGCCTGCGCTCGCTCGTCGAGCAGGGCTGGATCATCGGCTCCGACTCCCCCTCGGCGCCGCCGCACGCGCTGTCCGGCAAGCGGGCCCGCATCGTCTACGAGCTGACCGCGGACGGCAAGGAGAAGTTCCAGGAGATCCTCTCCTCGTCCGGCCCTGCCACGTGGGAGGACGAGAACTTCGACGTCCGCTTCGCGTTCTTCGCGCAGACGGACACCGAGACCCGGCTCCGGATCCTCGAGGGCCGGCGCAGCCGGCTCACCGAACGGCTCGAGACGATCCGGCAGTCGTTCGCCCGGACCCGCGAGCGCATGGACGAGTACACGCTCGAGCTCCAGCGGCACGGCCTCGAGCAGGTCGAGCGCGAGGTGCGCTGGCTTGACGGCCTCATTGACAACGAGCGCGGGAACGACCGCGCCCGTACCCCTGGCACCGGCCGACCGGCCGTTGTCGACACCCCCCATGCTGACGACGGCGCACACACCGTCCCGGCAGACACCACCGAGAAGGAGCGAGGATGACTTCCATCCGCGTCGCCATCGTCGGCGTCGGCAACTGCGCCGCGTCGCTGATCCAGGGCGTCCACTACTACGCCGACGCCGACCCGAGCAGCACCGTGCCCGGCCTCATGCACGTGCAGTTCGGCCCGTACCACGTGCGTGACCTCGAGTTCGTCGCCGCGTTCGACGTCGACGCCAAGAAGGTCGGCTTCGACCTGTCGGAGGCCATCGGCGCCTCCGAGAACAACACGATCAAGTTCGCCGACGTCCCGCCGCTCGGCGTGACCGTCCAGCGCGGCCACACCTACGACGGCCTCGGCAAGTACTACTCCGAGACCATCGAGGCCTCGGACGCCGAGCCGGTCGACATCGTCCAGGTCCTCAAGGACCGCAAGGTCGACGTCCTCGTCTCCTACCTCCCGGTGGGCTCCGAGATCGCCGACAAGTTCTACGCGCAGTGCGCGATCGACGCCAAGGTCGCGTTCGTCAACGCGCTGCCCGTCTTCATCGCGTCCGACCCCGAGTGGGCCGCGAAGTTCGAGGCGGCCGGCGTCGCGATCGTCGGCGACGACATCAAGTCGCAGGTCGGCGCGACCATCACCCACCGCGTGCTCGCGCGTCTGTTCGAGGACCGTGGCGTCATCCTCGACCGCACGTACCAGCTCAACGTCGGCGGCAACATGGACTTCAAGAACATGTTGGAGCGCGACCGCCTGCAGTCCAAGAAGATCTCCAAGACGCAGTCGGTCACGTCGAACATGGAGCACAAGCTCGACCCGCGCAACGTGCACATCGGCCCGTCGGACTACATCCAGTGGCTCGACGACCGCAAGTGGGCCTACGTCCGCCTCGAGGGTCGCGCGTTCGGCGAGGTGCCCCTGAACCTGGAGTACAAGCTCGAGGTCTGGGACTCCCCCAACTCGGCCGGCATCATCATCGACGCCGTCCGCGCCGCGATGATCGCCAAGGACCGCGGCATCGGCGGCCCGATCCTGTCCGCGTCGACGTACTTCATGAAGTCGCCGCCGGTCCAGCACGAGGACCAGGACGGGCGCAAGCTCGTCGAGGCCTTCATCCGCGGCGAGGTCGAGCGCTGACCCGCAGCACCCTGTAGGTAGGTCGAGGGCCCCGGCGAGCACGTCTCGCCGGGGCCCTCGTCCGTCCGGCGTACCGTTGACCCGTGCCGCTGCCACCCCTCGTCGAACCTGCCGACGGCCTGACGCCGGCCGAGCTGGCCCGCTACGCGCGGCACGTGATCATCCCCGGCCTCGGTCTCGACGGGCAGCGCCGGCTCAAGAACGCCCGGGTCCTCGTCGTGGGCGCGGGCGGTCTCGGCTCCCCCGCCCTGCTGTACCTCGCCGCGGCGGGCGTGGGCACCCTCGGCGTCGTGGACGACGACGACGTCGAGCTCTCCAACCTCCAGCGGCAGGTCATCCACGGGTCCGACGACGTCGGCCGCGCGAAGGTCGACAGCGCGCGCGACGCGATCCGGTCCGTCAACCCGTTCGTCGACGTCGTGACCCATCACGTCCGGCTCGACGCCTCGAACGCGCTCGAGATCCTCGCCGGGTACGACCTGGTCCTGGACGGCGCCGACAACTTCGCGACCCGCTACCTCGTCAACGACGCGTGCGCGATGCTCGGCAAGCCGTGCGTGTGGGGCTCGATCCTCCGGTTCGACGGCCAGACGACGGTCTTCTGGGCCGATCCCCCCGCGGGCAGCGGGGTCGAGGGCGTGCAGTACCGCGACGTGTTCCCGAACCCGCCGGCGCCCGGCACCGTGCCGTCGTGCGCCGAGGGCGGGGTCCTCGGTGTCCTGTGCGCGGCGATCGGCTCGGTCATGGCCAACGAGGCCGTCAAGCTCATCACCGGCCTCGGTGAGCCGCTGCTGGGCCGGCTGCTCACGTTCGACGCGCTGAGCGCACGGTGGCGCGAGATCCAGGTCCGTCCCGACCCGCACCGCGCCCCGGCCGGACGGCTCGAGGACATCGAGATCGCCTGCGGCATCCCGGCGGCCGCGGCGGCCGGGCCCGGCGACGAGGTCTTCCGCACCATCTCCGCTCCCCGGCTCGCCGAGCGGCTGGCCGCGCGCGACCGCGGCCTCGACGACTTCGACCTCGTCGACGTGCGCGAGCCCGCCGAGCACGACCTCGTCGCGATCCCCGGCGCGAGGCTCGTGCCCCGCGCCGGGTTCCTCGACGGATCGGCGTTCGCCCTGGTCGACCCCGACCGGGAGCTGATCCTGCACTGCAAGTCGGGCGTGCGTTCGGCCGAGGTGCTGGCCCTCGCGACCGCGCGCGGGATCGACGCACGGCACCTCGACGGTGGGGTGCTCGCGTGGGTCGATCTCGTGGAGCCCCACAAGCCCCGCTACTGAACTGAACCGGCGACCTGCCCGGGTGCCCCGACCGCTCGGCGCACCCGGACTGCCCGGACCGTCTGAGCTACGGGTGGACCAGGATCTTCACCGCGGTGTCGTTGTGGTGGATCAGCGTGTCGAAGCCCTGGGTGATGAGGTCGGCGAGGTCGATCCGGCCGGTGATGAACGGCTTGAGGTCGATCTTGCCGTCGCGCACAAGCTTGATGACGGCCTCGTGGTCCCGCACGTAGGCGATCGTCCCGCGCAGGTCGATCTCCTTGAGCACGACCTTCTGCATGTCGACCGTCGCCGGGTGACCCCAGATGGAGATGTTGACGAGGACCCCTCTCGGCTTGAGCGCCGTCAGGAGGGTGTCGAGCACCGCGTTGACCCCGGCGCACTCGAAGGCCACGTCCGCCCCGACGCCACCGGTGAGCTCGAGGACGCGGGTGGGGACGTCCTCGCTGCTCGGGTCCAGGACGTGGTCGGCGACCCCGCTGCTCAGCGCCTTGGCCTTGCGGGCCTCGCTGAGCTCACTGATGATCGTCGTCACCCCGAGGCCCTTGAGCACGGCCGCCGTCAACAGCCCGATCGGCCCGGCGCCGCCGATCAGGGCGACGTCGCCCGGCTTGGCGCCGCTGCGGGTCACGGCGTGGTGTCCGACGGAGAGCGGCTCGATCAGCGCGGCCTCGTCGAGGGGGATGTCGCCGATCTTGTGGATCCACTGGCGCTTCACGACGATGGCCTCACTCAGCCCACCGCCGCCGCCGGACAGCCCGATGAACCCCATCTTGACGCACAGGTGGTAGTTGCCGGCCAGGCACTGGGCGCACTCGCCGCACGTGAAGTACGGCTCGACCACCACGTTGTCCCCGACGGCGAGGTCGTCGACCCCGTCACCGACCTCGACGACGGTGCCCGAGAACTCGTGCCCCAGCGTGACCGGGGGCTCCTCGCCGGCGAGGGGATGGGGGTGACCCGGGGCGGGGATGAAGATCGGGCCTTCGAGGTACTCGTGGAGGTCCGTACCGCAGATGCCGCACCACGCCACCTTGATCTTGGCCGTCCCCGGCTGAGTCACAGGCTCCGGGACGTCGTCGATCCGTATGTCCTTCTGCGCGTGGAATCGGGCTGCTCGCATGGCGTGCACTCCTGTCCGGCCGTGTGGGCCTCGAGGGGTTCGCCGGCTGCCGCACGTACCGAGATTCACGCTACCGCCGCGCCCTGTGCCCGGCGGCTCGCGTCACTCGTCCGGGTTGCGCCGCCAGGTGCCGCTCCGGCCGCCGGTCTTCTCCTCGACCCGGATGTCGGTGATGACCGCCGCGCGGTCGACGGCCTTGACCATGTCGATGAGCGTCAGCCCGGCGGCCGCGACGCAGGTGAGGGCCTCCATCTCGACACCCGTCCGGTCGGCCGTCCGGACCGTCGCCAGGATCGCGACGCCCTCGTCGGTCACGTCGAGGTCGACGACGACGCCGTGGATCGCGATGGGGTGGCACAGGGGCACGAGGTCGGGCGTCCGCTTGGCCGCCTGGATGCCCGCGATGCGCGCGACCGCCAGCGCGTCACCCTTCGGGACCCCCTCGCCCCGCAGCAGCGAGACGACGTGCGCGGTCGTGTGCACGAACCCGCTCGCGGTCGCGCTGCGGACCGTGACCTCCTTGGCGCTGACGTCGACCATGCGCGCGGCACCACGCGCGTCCACGTGCGTCAGCTCGCCGCGCTCAGTCACTGTCGGTCTCCTCGCGTCTCTCGGGTCGCCGGTGCGGCGCGTCGGGCACTGGTCCGCCCGACTGGCCCGAGACTACCCACGCCCGGCGACCTCATCGGCGCCGAAGGTCATGGCGGATGCCCTCACGCGGGTCACGACGCCGTCACCCGCCGTCCAGCCGGGTGCGTCTCCTTCTCGTCGAGCAGCGCGCTCAGGTGCGCCGAGCCGAGCGCCCGGGCCGCCTGCGCCGCACCCGCACGGAGGGCGACCTGCGTCGATGCCCCGTCGAGGGTCGCGGCGAGCACCCCGGCCATGAAGGCGTCACCGGCGCCGTTCGTGTCGACGATCCGCTCGACCGGGACGGCCGCGACCGTGTGCACCGCGTGGTTCGCGTCCACCGCGACGGCTCCCCGCGCCCCGAGCGTGCACACCGCGAGCAGCGCACCGCCGTCGACGGCCGCGTGCAGGAACGGGATCGGGTCGTCGCCGATGCGGTCGGCGTTCAGGAACACGTACGACGCGGCGGCGAGGAACGGCCGGTGGAACTCCGAGCTGCCGTCGTAGTCGTGCAGGTCCGTCCAGATCGGGACCCCGGTCGCCGCGGCGTCGTCGATCATGGCGCGCGCGTGGGCGGACAGGTCGAGCACGACGGCGCGGGCCGACGCCATCTCGGCGCGGACGCGCGCGTCGCCGACCGGGGCCTCGGGCGGGACCGACAGGTAGATCGACACCCGACCGCCGTCGGGATCCATGAGGTTCAGGTGGCGCTCGCTCGCGCCGTCTGTGACCGCAAGGAGGAGCGGCACCCCTGCGTCGCGGAGCCGGGACGTGATACGCCCGGCGACGTCGTCCGTGCCGACCACGGTGTGCAGCAGGACGTCGCGCCCGAGCTCGACGAGGTGCAGCGCCTTCCCCGCAGACGTGCCGCCGATCGTCTCGTGGCTGCTGCGGGCGAGCTCCATGTGGGGCACCGGCTCGGGGAGGGCGTCGAGCGCGACGATCTGGTTCCACGACGCCGGTCCGACGACGACGACCTCGGCCATGCGGCTCCTTCGAGGAGGTGTTCCGACCAGTCCTAGCAGCGCGGACGCGCGAGCGCGTTCCAGATCCAGACGGCCATCTGCTCGGGAGGGACGGGATCCGTCGACTCGAGCCACGCGATGAGCATGCCGAGCAACGACCCCGCGATGGACGCCGCAGCGAGCTCGACCGGCATCCCCAGGTCGCCCTCGTCCTGGCCGTACTGCGCGTAGCCGGCCATGACCACCACGGCGATCCGGTTCCGCAGGCGGGCGACGGCGATCGACGAGCCGTGCTCGCCGAGTGCCAGGCGATAGAGGGCAGCGTGGGCGAAGACGTGACGCGTGTAGCGCAGCAGGAGCTCGGGTGGGGGGTCACCGGGAACCATGGCGGCGTCCAGGGAGCTGAGGTCGGCACCGACCGCGGCGGCCTGCGCGTCGAGGGCGTCCGCGAGCAGGGTCTCCTTGTCGCTGTAGTGCTGGTAGAAGGAGCTCCGGTTGACCTCGGCGCGGTCGGCGATCTCGGCCACCGTGATCTCGTCGAGCGGCTGCTCACGCGCAAGGTCGAGGAGGGCGCTCTGGAGCATGCGGCGGGTGCGCGCGATGCGCGGGTCCAGCTGCGTCGTTGCCACGTCCTGCTCCCTCCTGAGCTCGTGCGGCCCAGTCTGCCTCGTCTTGTCGAACAACACCTGTCGGGTATCCTACGTCTGTCGGACTTCAGGAGACGAGGATCTTGTGGCTACTGCTCTGTACCGGCTCGGCCGGTTCTCCATGCGACGCCGGTGGTACGTGCTGGTCGCATGGCTGCTCGTTCTCGCGGGCGTCGGGACGGCGGCCGTCACCGGCGGCGGGACCTTCTCGGACTCGTTCTCCATCCCGGGCACCGAGTCGGCCCAGGCACAGACGGTCCTCGCGGAGCGGTTCGGCAGCCAGTTCGCCCAGGCGGCCGCGTCGCTGGGCGGCACCGACGGAGCCACCGCGACACCGGCCACCGCCCGCGTGATCCTGGCTCCCCCCGCCGGCACCACGGTCATGGACCCGACGACGGCACAGGCGGCAGGCGCGATCCTCGCCCAGGCCGCCGCCGTCGAGGGCGTCACCGGCGTGAGCAACCCGTTCACCGCCCTGACGATCGCTCCGAACGGCTCGGGCCTCTACGCGGACGTGCAGCTCGCGGTGCCGTCGGCCGACGTCCCGGCAGCCACCATCACCGGGCTCGAGTCCGTCATCAGCGCAGCTCAGGACAGCGGCTGGCGCGCCACCGTCAGCGGCGGACCATTCGACCCGGAGCTCAAGATCATCTCCGGCACCGAGTCCGTCGGCCTGCTCGCCGCCCTCGTCGTCCTCGTCGTGACACTCGGCTCGCTCCTCGCGGCCGGCATGCCGATCGTCACCGCACTCCTGGGCGTGGCGATCGGTGCCGCCGGGATCCTCGGCGTGGCCGCCTTCACCGACGTGTCCTCCGCGACCCTCGCGCTTGCCCTCATGCTCGGGCTCGCGGTCGGGATCGACTACGCCCTGTTCATCCTGTCGCGGTACCGCACGCTCCTCGCCGAGGGCAGCACCCCGCTCGACGCCGTGGGGCGCGCGGTCGGCACGGCCGGCAGCGCCGTCGTCTTCGCGGGCGTCACGGTCGTCATCGCGTCGGCCGGGCTGACCGTCGTCGGGATCCCCTTCCTCGGCACCATGGGCATCGCCGCGGCGGCAACCGTGGCGGTCGCCGTCCTCATCGCGATCACCCTGCTGCCGGCCCTGCTCGGCTTCGCGGGCACCCGCCTGACCCCGCGGCGCGCCCGCGCGGCGGACAACGAGGACGACGACGCGATCGTCGCCAGCCGGTGGGGTCGGCTCGTCACTGGGCGCCCCGTCATGGTGCTCGTCGCCGGGATCGTCGTCATCGGCACCCTCGCGATCCCCGCGCTCAGCCTGCGCCTCGGCCTGCCCGACGCCAGCCAGTTCCCGGCGAGCACCAACGCGCGCCAGGCCTACGACCTCCAGGCGGACACATTCGGTCCCGGGTTCAACGGGCCGCTCGTCGTCCTCGTCGACTCGCCCGCCGGTGGCGCGACCGAGGCTGCCGCGACCGTCGCCGAACGGCTCGGCACTCTCGCCGACGTCGCCCTCGTGGCACCCCCCATCCCCAACCAGGCCGGGGACGCCGCCATCGTCACCGTCATCCCGACCGGTGGCCCCAACAGCGAGCAGACCGCGACCCTCGTCCACGCCATCAGGGCCGAGCGCGCCGACCTCGAGCAGTCCACCGGCGCCGACATCACCGTCACCGGTGCGGCGGCAGCGAACATCGACATCTCCGCGAAGCTCGCCTCGGCGCTGCCGGCGTTCCTGCTGCTCGTCGTCGGGCTCGCGCTCGTGCTGCTCCTGGTCGCCTTCCGCTCGATCCTCGTGCCCGTCACCGCGGCCATCGGGTTCCTGCTGTCGGTCGCCGCATCGTTCGGCGCGACCGTCGCGGTCTACCAGTGGGGGTGGCTCGCCGGCGTGTTCAACGTCAGCGGCCCGGGTCCGCTGCTCAGCTTCATGCCGGTCCTGCTCGTCGGGGTGCTGTTCGGGCTGGCGATGGACTACGAGGTGTTCCTCGTCTCGCGGATGCGGGAGGACTTCGTGCACGGGGCGACCGCTCGCCGCGCGGTCATCGTCGGGTTCGAGCACGGCTCGAGGGTGGTCGTCGCGGCGGCGATCATCATGGCGTCCGTCTTCGTGGCCTTCGTCTTCGGCGGCAGCACGACGATCGCCCCGATCGCCTTCGCCCTCGGCGTCGGCATCCTCGTCGACGCGCTGATCGTCCGGATGACGCTCATCCCCGCGGCCATGACGCTGCTCGGGAGCTCCGCCTGGTGGCTGCCGCGCTGGCTCGACCGGGTGCTGCCGTCCGTCGACATCGAGGGGGCCCAGCTCACCCGGGGTCTCGCCGAGGCGCGCACGCTCTAGCCTCAAGTCATGACGACGCCTGAGTTCGCGGCCCAGGTGGCCCGCGTTGCCACCGAACGCGCCGCTGCCTGGGACGCGCTGCTCGACACGCTCACGGCACCGGCCCCGGACGTCGTCGAGCGGCTGCGCTCCGGGGAGCTGGCCGAGACCTGGCGCGCGGGCGTCCGGTGGCTCGGTCAGGACTCCGACATGTTCACCGCCGCGCTGCTCACCCTCGACGTGTACGCGCGCGGCGCCGACCGCCGGAGCCCCGACGACGACCTGGCAGTTCTCGTCGCCGGTCGCACCGCCGTCGTCGAACCCGTCGCCGCGCGTCTGGAGGATGCCCGCGCGGTCGCGGCACTGTGCCGCGACGAAGCCGACGCGTGGTCCCGTGGCGACGTCACCGCAGGCAAGGACCTGCGCGCGCAGCAGCACGCGTTCGTCGAGGAGCACCTGCTGGAGACTCTGCCCGAGCTCGGCGCGCGCCTCGTGCGCGAGTCGCCCGGCGGAGTCGTGCGCGCGATCGGGCAGCTGCTGCTCGCGTTCCTCACCGCCGAGACCGGCAAGGACTATCAGCGCGCCGTGCTGGGTGCGCCCGGCGTCGTGGAACCCGGCATCGTGAAGCCCGGCGGCAGCGCCGACCCGAACGGGTTGCTGCGCCGGTAGGTGCACGTCGGGCACAACCGATCGCCGCTCGTCGTCGGGAACGAGGCGCCGCAGCGCTCGCACGACGCCGTCGTCAGGGTCGTCACCCCGACCTCGCGGTCGACGAGCAGCTCCGACCAGGGCCACGGCCCGGCCGACCGGAGCACGTCGCTCGGGCACAGGTCGATGCAGCTGCGGCACCCCGTGCAGGCGGCCGGGGTCTGCAGCAGCGTGCTGATCGCGATGCCCGCGCCGCCCGACCCGTGCTGGAGCCGCAGCGCGTGGGGCGGGCAGGCCTGGACGCAGACCCCGCAGGCGACGCAGCCGCGCCCGGTCAGACGCAGGGACGGCGAGTCGAGCTCGGTCAGCTCTGGGGTCGCCGTCGGGACGAGCGCGCGGATCGCGTGCACGAGGCGGGTGTGCGCGTCGTCCTCGGGCTCGGGCAGGTCGCGTGCGACGCTCGCGGCGACGCCGAAGAGCCGACGGCGCGGGACGGGCAGCCGATGGGCGTCGAGCACCGCCCGGCGCGCGCCGGCAACGCCCTCCTGGGGAGCGGCGGGGCCGACGGGTTCGGCGGGCCCGCCGGGTTCGACGCTCAGCCGGTCGATGCCGGCGGCACGCAGCACGCGCACGACTGGATCGACGTGGTCGGCGGCCGCCCCGGGCTCGGCGCATCCGTCCAGCCGGACCGTGACCAGCCGGGCGCCGACGAGCAGCAGCTCGACGAGCTCGTGGTTCGCCGTCTCGCGGATGCACGTCGACAGCCGCACGACCGTCCGGTCGGGCTCTCCGCGCGACAGGTCGGGGTGCTCGGCGCACACGAGCTCGAGGTCCCGCTCGTCCGCCTCGTGGGCGAGCCAGGACTGCAGCGCGTGGAGCCCTCCGGTCGTCATGGCACGCGCAGGAACGCGTCCTCCGCCGCCGCGAGAGCCCCGAGCCCGAGCGCGGCGACGCCCTGGTAGAAGTGGGTCGTCGCCCCCTCGGCCGCCTGCGTCAGGCACACCGGCGCCCACACGAGAAGGTGGTCGGCGAGGAACGACCGGATCCCGCGCAGAAGATGGGCGAGCTCGGCGTCGTCGGCGTCGTCCAGCGCGTCCATGCCTCGCACGCACAGCGTCGCGACGAAGCTCAGCTCGAGGCCGATGTGGTCGTCCGGCTCCTTGTTCAGGCGCGGGGCGGCGAGGCCGAACTCGGCGTACGCGGCGCGGACCAGCATGGTCTCGCGCTCGAAGACGAGGTGCTCCTCGGAGCGGTGCACCGACTCGTACGGCGGCGCGAGCATCCGGTCCGGCCCGAAGAACAGCCGGTTGTAGTCACGGCGGACGACCGTGGCGTCCTCGTCGGCCTGCGCCGACTCCTCGAGCAGCGCGCGGCCGTGCAGGCTCTCGCCGTCGTCGACGACCGGCCACTGCGCGAGCTGGTCCGGCGCGCGCACCGCGTCCACGAGCTCCGCGTCCGGTGCCGCGCCGAGCAGGCCCGCCAGCGCGGTGAACGCCGCAGCGAACCGGTCCAGGGTCACGCCGAGTGCGTCGCGGTCGGCCATGAGCGCCGTGAGGTGCGCATCGACGGCTGCCGACGGATCGGTCGGCTCAGCTGTGGTCGTCATCGTGACTGCCTCTCGGTGGGGTTCCCCTTCATGGTCGCCGACGTCCTGGTCCGCGCCGTGGGTCCTTCGCCCCAGCGACCGGGACTGCGGTCCCGGGACGACGTAGGACCGCTGTGCCACGATGACGAACGTGCGCAACCTCGTCGGTCGGCGGGGACGTCCTGCCACGGAGGAGCGAGCCATGCCCGAGATCCCGTCCGATCACCTCCCGGATGTCTACCTGGGCTTCCGTGAGCGGTTCACCGACATCGCCGCAGGCCAGGACGCCCTGGCGCGCGCTGTCGACGCCGCCGGGCCACTCGACGAGAAGACCAAGCGCCTGGTCAAGCTGGGGATCGCCGTCGGATCCCAGGCGGACGGCGCCGTGCGCTCGAACGTGCGCAAGGCCCTCGGCGCGGGTGCGAGCGTCGCGGAGATCGAGCAGGTGATCCTGCTGGCCATGACGACGCGCGGGTTCCCGGCCACCGTGGCCGCGTGGCAGTGGATGACCGAGGTCGTGGGAGAGCAGGCATGACGACCGACGAGAGCGACAAGATGGCGGTCATGAACGCGTGGCTCGACGCCGTGTGCGCCGAGCTCGGCGTCGACCGCTCGGTGATGGACGCGAACACGACGGGGCTGCTCGACCTCATCCGGGACGTCGCGCACGGACCGAGCCGGCCGGGCGCGCCGATGACGGCGTTCCTCGTCGGTCTGGCGAGCGCGACCGCGTCGACCGACCCCGCGGTACAGGCACAGACGGTCGCCGAGCGCGTCGCGGCCGTGAACCGCCTCATCGCCGCATGGCCGACGACGGCGCCGTCGTCGGACCGCTGAGCCGCAGCAGAGCCGCAGCGCAGATGCACCGCGGGCCCGGTCCGACGGGGGTCGGTCCGGGCCCGTGGTGTGCGCGGGGGTCACATGCCGATGCGGACCATGGACTCGTAGAACAGTGACCGGCCGATGAACTCCCCGGCCAGGACCAGGACGAACGCGGACGTCGCGATGATCGCCAGGGTGCGGACCTGCGCGGTCGGGGTCGCGTACCGGTAGAGGAACACCGCGAGCAGCCCGGCCCCGACGAACACCAGGACCAGACGGGCGACGAACCAGACCCCGGAGAACACCAGGGCCGACCGGCCCGCCGCACCACCCGCGGCCGACAGGCCACTGATGTGCATCGGGATGATCACGAACTCCACCCCGAGCAGGGCCACCGCGCCCAGGCCGATGCCCTTGAGGCACGCCGAGAGCATCGTGCGGGTCGCGTCATCGACGTGGAACACGTTCCCGGCCTTCGCCGCGGCCCGACGACGCCACATGATCGCGCCCATGAACGCCGCACCCACCGCGAGGGACCCGAGCAGGAACGTCGTGGTGAAGAACTGCGCCGGGGTCGCCCACGAGTGCCACGCCGGGACGGTCACCAGCGTATAATAGATCATGCTCATCACGTAGACGAGCGTCAGCCCGACCAGGGCCGTCAGCCCCGCGAGGGCCTGACGCAACCGCGGGCTGCCCCACTTGAACCACTGCGCGGCGGCGAACACGAACCCCAGCCCCGCGAACAGCACCCCACACACGATCTCCCGGCTCAGCCAGGACGACTCGAGGTGACGCACCACGTTCAGGGTGTGGAACACGTCGTTCATGTGGAACATCGACGCGATCAGACCCAGCACCAACGCCGGACCGATCGCATACAACGCCGGGTCGGTGACCTTGTCGACCGACTCCTTGCCGAACCGGCGCGAGGCCACGACCTGGACCACGCCCAGGACCACGAAGGCCCCCGCGCTCATCTGGGCCAGGACCGTGAAGACGATCATCGGCAGCTCATGGGTGTTCATCAGTTCACAGCTCCCCAGGGTTGGCCACGAACCCGGTCCCGGACCCCGTGGGCTGAGCATCACGATGCGGCGTGATCACCAGACGCGGACGCGTGATCGCCGGATCCGGCAACGGCTCGACCGCCGCCAACGTCCCGTGCTCGGCACGCAGCTCCTCGACCGGACCCCACCCCAACGCCCGCGACGGGCACGCCGCCACACACGCCGGGTCCTGGCCCTCGGCCCGGTAGTCCGCACACATGTCGCACTTGGTCATGTGACCCGTCGCCGCGTTGAACTGCGGCGCCGAGTACGGGCACGCCCACTCGCAGTACCGGCACCCCACGCACTTGTCCTGATCGACCGTGACGATCCCGTCCGGCCCCTGCGTCATCGCCGTCGTCGGACACACCCGCACACAGATCGGGTCCTCGCAGTGGTTGCACGCGATCGACGTGTAATACGAGAACACGTTCGGCACGAACGTGTCACCGTCCTGCTGCCACGTCCCCCCCGCATACTCCGCAACCCGCCGCCAGCTCACACCCACCGGATGGTCATGCTTGTCCTTGCACGCGATCGAACACGCCTTGCACCCCGTGCACAGCGTCTGATCGAAATAGAAACCCAGCTTCTCCGCCATCGTGATCTCCCCCTCAAGCCTTCTCGACC
The DNA here is from genome assembly GCF_003115775.1 of Cellulomonas sp. WB94. Classification (NCBI taxonomy): domain Bacteria; kingdom Bacillati; phylum Actinomycetota; class Actinomycetes; order Micrococcales; family Cellulomonadaceae; genus Cellulomonas; species Cellulomonas sp. WB94. Next base: position 1,512,099 of record NZ_QEES01000002.1, on the reverse strand, counting down.
TGGACCAGGGCGGTGTGCTGCGCATTCCCCTTGGATACTGCCGTCGGACGCCAGCTCGTCAACGTGTTGACTGCACCCCCGACGTCCACGCCGTTCTTGTCGGGCGCGTACCACGCGCCCTGCGGGACGGAGAGAACTCCTGGCGCGATGCGCGGGGTCACCCGGACCGGCAGCCGGATCCGACCGCGGTCGTTGAAGACCTCGACCATGTCGTCGTTCTCGAGCCCGCGAGCCGTCGCGTCGATCGGGTTCATCCACACCACCTGCGGGTGTGCCTCGCGCATCCAGTCGACGTTGCCGTAGGTGGAGTGGGTGCGCTGCTTGTAGTGGTGCCCGATGCACTGCAGCGGGTACTTGTCGTTGGTCCGCGCCTCCTCGGCGCCCTCCCAGGTGACCAGGTGCTCCGGGAGCGCGGTGATCCGGTCGCCCTCCGGCAGCTCCCACGCCTTGGCCATCTCCCACAGCTGCGACGAGAAGATCTCGATCTTCCCGGACGGCGTCTTCAGCGGGTTCGCCACCGGGTCGTCTCGGAACGACTTGAGGCCGACGTTGCCGCTCGCGTCGGGCGACTTGACCTTCCAGACGCCCATCTCGCGCAGCGAGGCGAAGTCGGGCAGGCCGGGGACCGCCGGCTGCGAGTCCTCCACCACCTGGCGGACCCAGTCCTCCTGGGTCTTGCCCTCCGTGAACTGCTGCTCGACGCCGAGCCGCTTGGCGATCTCGGTCATCATCTCGTAGATCGTCTTGGTGTCGAAGAGCGGCTCGATCACCTTGTCCGCGACGATCGCGTAGCCCATGTTGCCGGCGCTGCCCTGCTGGACGATGTCGAGCTGCTCAGCGTTCGAGGTGTCGGGCAGCAAGATGTCGGCGTACCGCGCCGATACCGTCATCTGGTTGTCGATCACCACGATGAACTCGCACTTGGTGTCGTCCTCGAGCAACTTCGTCGTGCGGTTGATGTCCGCGTGCTGGTTCGTCAACGCGTTGCCGGCGTACTGCCACACCATCTTGATCGGGACGTCGAGCTTGTCCTTGCCCTGCACGCCGGCATTGAGCGCCGTCATCTCCGGCCCGTGGTCGATCGCGTCCGTCCAGCCGAACACGGAGATCGACGCCTTCACAGGGTTCGGGGTGGACCCAAAGGCGTTGACCATCGGCAACCCGTACGCACCCTCGCGCTCCCCCGTGCCACCGCCGGCGACACCGATCGAACCCGTGAGCGCAGCGAGCGTGAAGATCGCCCGCGACTGGTTCTCGCCGTTGGCCGAGCGCTGTGGGCCCCAGCCCTGGCTGATCTGCACCGGACGAGACGTCCCGAGCTCGCGGGCGAACCGCACGATGGTCGAGGCCGGAACCCCGGTGATGGCCGCTGCCCACTCCGGCGTCTTCTCGACGCCGTCGGAACCCTCGCCCATGACGTACGCCTTGTAGGAGTTCCCGGCGGGGATCCCCTCGGGCATGTGCTGCTCGTCGAAGCCGACCGTGTAGGTGTCGAGGAACTCCTGGTCGACCAGCTGCTCGGAGATCATCACGTGCGCGACGCCGGCGATAAGTGCGGTGTCCGTGCCAGGTCGCAGAGCGATCCACTCGTCGGCGATCCCCAGCGCGGTCTCGGAGTAGCGCGGGTCGATGACGATGGTGCGCACGTCGTGCAGCTTCTTCGTCTGCTGGGTCACGAATGTCTCGCCGCCGCCGCTCATGCGCGTCTCGAGTGGGTTGTTCCCGAACATGACCTGCAGCTTCGTGTTCTTCGCGTCGTCGAAGCTGTTGGAGCCGATCCAGCCGCCGTAGTGGTAGACCACCGCGGTCTCGATCTGTGCGGCGCTGTAGTCGCCGTAGTGGTTGAGGTAGCCGCCGACGCAGTTCATGAGGCGAGCGACGGGCGTCTCGGACGGCGGCCAGCTGCGCGTGATCGTGCCGCCGAGCGTTCCGGTGCCGTAGTTGAGGTAGATGGACTCGTTGCCGTAGTCCTTGATGAGCCGTTGGATCGTCGAGGCGATCTCGTCGTACGCCTCTTCCCAGGTGATCTGGTCCCACTGCCCGGCGCCACGCTTGGTGCCGGGTCTGCGGCGCATCGGGCTCTTGAGGCGGTCGGGGTTGTAGATGCGGTGGCGGATCGACCGACCGCGGACGCACGCGCGGATCTGCTGCGTACCGAGCGCGTTGTCGCCCGTGTCGTCCGGCAGGACGCGCACGATCTGGCCGTCCTTCACCTGCATGCGCAGCGGGCACCGGGAGCCGCAGTTCACGTTGCAGGAGGACCAGACGGTCTTCTCGTCCGTGGCGCCCGCCACCGTCGGGCTCACCGCGTTCGCAGGTCCGACGCCGGGCAGGAGCCCGAAGGATGCGCCCGTGCCGACCAGAGCCGCGCCGCCGCCCGCGATGCCCGACCACTTGAGGAACGAGCGGCGTGGAATTCCGCCGGTGGGGGGCTTTTCGATGGTCCCGGCCGTCATGGTGATCCTCTCGGGCTCGCGGTGAAGCGCTCGGTCGCTCCGGTGCGTTCCCTACATGTTGGTCCGGATTGAGCGGACGCCCTAGGGCATTGGTCCTACGCCCGCCACCGATTTGATCTCGACCGACCCGTCGAATGTCATTGTTATTCACGGAATTAGTCGTATTTAAATTCAGGCCTGCGCCGCGGCCGGGCGTGCTCGGGCGGCACAGTCCGACCCCGCGGCTACAGTGGCGCGGTGCGCGTGACCCAGGAGCTGAAGGAACTGCTCCAGCTCCCCGACTTCCGCAAGCTCTTCGCCGTGCGGCTCGTCAGCCAGGCCGGCGACGGCCTGTTCCAGGTCGGCCTCGCGACCCTCTTCTTCTTCTCCCCGGAGAGTGCGAGCACCGCCACCGGGGTCGCCTCGGCGTTCGCCGTGCTGCTGCTGCCGTTCACCGTCGTCGGCCCGTGGGCCGGGGTGCTGCTCGACCGGTGGCGCCGCCGTCAGGTACTCGCGTACGGCAACCTGCTGCGCGTGGTCATCACGCTCGTGATCGCGCTGCTCCTGCTGACCCGTGGCGTCGGCCCCGCGGTGTACGTGCTCGCGCTCGTGGACCTGTCGATCAACCGGTTCCTGCTCTCGGCGCTCTCCGCCGGCCTCCCGCGCGTCGTGCGCGGTCCGCTGCTCCTGACCGCCAACTCGGTGACGCCGACGCTCGGTGCGGCCGCGGCAGGTGTCGGTGCGGCGGTCGGGTTCGTGCTCGGCCTCGCGCTCGAGCCGGGCCGAGCCAAGGACGCCTCGGTCCTCGCGGTGGCCGCTGTGGTGTTCGGCGTGGCGTCGGCCCTCGCGACGCGCATGGGCCGCGACCTGCTCGGTCCCGATGCGCTCGCCGACGCGCGCCAGCTGCGGCGCGCGCTGTCCAGCCTCGCGCACGGGCTCGTCGACGGTGCCCGGCACCTCGTCGCGCGCCGCACCCCCGCGTGGGCGCTCGGCGTGATGGCGGTGCACCGGTTCCTCTACGGCGTCACGTTCATCGCGCTCATCCTCATCTCCCGGAACCTGCTCGCCGACCCGGCCGACTCCGCCGCCGGCCTCGCGGTGTTCGCCACGGCGCTCGGCGCCTCGGCTGCGGGGTTCATGCTCGCGGTCGTCCTGACGCCGATCTTCAGCCCGAGCACCGGCCCGCACCTCTGGATCGCCATCTGCATGGCCCTCGCCGCGGTCAGCCAGGTCCTGCTCACGGTCAGCGTCTCGCACGCCGCGGTCATCGTCGGCGCGGCAGCCCTCGGCCTCGCGGCGCAGGGGGCGAAGATCGCGGTCGACACGATCGTGCAACGCGATACGGCCGACGACTTCCGCGGGCGGGCGTTCGCGCTGTACGACGTCCTCTACAACGGCGCGTTCGTCGGCGCCGCAGCCCTCGCGGCGTTCACGCTGCCGGACACCGGCCACTCGCCGTGGCTCTTCGGGGCCCTCGGCCTGGCGTACCTCGTCGCCGGGTTCGTGTACCTGAGGGGTTCACGCCGTGGGGTCGTCGTCGCCGCCTGAGCCTGCCGGCCACGTCAGCGGGGCTGTTCCGCCCACCACGTCAGGAGGGCCTCGCGCGCGTCGTCCGCACCGAGCGGACCGCGGTCCATCCGCACCTCGAGCAGGTACTTGTACGCCTGCCCGACGACGGGCCCCGGGGGGATGCCGAGGATCGCCATGATCTGCGCGCCGTCGAGGTCGGGCCGGATCGAGCGGAGCTCCTCCTGCTCGCGCAGCGCCGCGATGCGAGCCTCGAGGTCGTCATACGCAGCCGACAACCGGTCGGCCTTGCGACGGTTGCGCGTCGTGCAGTCGGACCGTGTGAGCCGGTGCAGGCGCTCGAGCAGGTCACCCGCGTCCGTGACGTAGCGGCGCACGGCCGAGTCGGTCCAGCCGCCCTCGCCGTACCCGTGGAAGCGCAGGTGCAGCTCGGTGAGCCGCGCGACGGCCTGCACCGTCGCCTTGTCGAACCGCAGCTCGCGGAGCCGGCGGGCCACGAGCTTGGCGCCGACGACCTCGTGGTGGTGGAAGCTGACGACGCCGCCCGCCTCGAACCGCCGCGTCGCGGGCTTGCCGATGTCATGGAGCAGCGCCGCGAGTCGCAGGACGAGGTCGGGGCCCGGCACGGGTCCGTCCGGTCCGGTCTCGAGCGAGATCGCCCGTTCGAGGACCTGCAACGAGTGCTCGTAGACGTCCTTGTGCCGGTGGTGCTCGTCGCGCTCGAGGTGCAGCGCGGGCAGCTCGGGCAGGACGTGCTGGGCGAGACCGGTGTCGACGAGGACCTCCAGCCCCGGGCGGGGCACGGGGGCGAGCAGCAGCTTGGTCAGCTCGTCCCGCACACGCTCGGCCGACACGATCGTGATGCGCTCGTGCATGTCGCGGATGGCCTCGAGCGCGTCGTCGTCCACCGCGAACCCCAGCTGGGCGGCGAACCGCGCGGCCCGCATCATGCGCAACGGGTCGTCATCGAAGGACTGCCGAGCCGCGACGGGCGTGCGCAGCACCCGTCCCGCGAGGTCCGTGAGGCCGTCGAACGGGTCGACGAACGTCAGCTCCGGGAGCCGGACCGCCATGGAGTTGACCGTGAAGTCGCGCCGCGACAGGTCGCCCTCGAGCGAGTCCCCGAACGCGACCTCGGGCTTGCGCGACGACGCGTCGTAGGCATCCGTCCGGTACGTCGTGACCTCCACCACGACGTCCTCGCCGCCGTGACGACGACCGTGCCGCCGCGCGCCGATCGTGCCGAAGGCCTTGCCGATGTCCCAGTGCGCGTCACCCCAGGCGGCGAGGAGCGCCTCGGTCTCGTCCGGGCTCGCAGACGTCGTGAAGTCGAGGTCGGCGCTCACCCGGCCGAGGAAGGCGTCCCGCACCGGGCCGCCGACGAGCGCCAGCTCATGGCCTGCGGCCGCGAACCTCTGCCCGAGCTCGAGCGCCTCGGGCGCGAGGCCGGCGAGCACCCCGAGCGCGCGGCGCTGGAGCGCGAGCAGCGCACCCGGATCGGGCGTGGCTCCCCCGGAGGTGGCGGTCACGGGCGGGTCGGTGGGTGGCACAACGCCCAAGCGTGCCAGATGCCGACGCCCCGCGAAGGCGCCGATCGGGCGTCGGGCGCGGACCGGACGTGCACACAACCGGCACGAGACCGACGCCGCGGGTGAAAGCGGCGAACCGGAGAGTCGTTACAGTGTCGATATGTCGAGCCCAGCGCGTGACGGAGGCGTCCCCACGCCACCCGGCGGTCACGCCCTGCGCATCGACCCCCGCGCCCTCGGTGAGCGCGTCCTCCCGCACGTCCTGCCCGTCGTCGAGGAGACCTCCGCCGGCGGGCTCGTCGTGCGCACGCAGGACGGCATCCACTGCGCGGCCGTCATCGCGCGGCGCAACCGGGCCGGTCGCCTCGAGTGGTGCCTGCCCAAGGGTCACCTCGAGGGTGACGAGACCCCCGAGCAGGCCGCCGTCCGGGAGATCGCCGAGGAGACCGGGATCCTCGGCCGCGTCGTGCGCCGGCTCGGCGTCATCGACTACTGGTTCACGGGCGACGACCGCCGCGTCCACAAGGTCGTCCACCACTTCCTCCTCGGAGCGGTCGGCGGGGAGCTGAGCGTCGAGGGCGACCCGGACGGTGAGGCGGAGGACGTCGAGTGGGTGGCGTTCGCCGACCTCGCGGCGCGGCTCGCGTACCCGAACGAGCGGCGGCTCGCCGAGGCGGCACACCTGGTGCTCGCCAGCGGGGCATGAGTCCGTCGCGCCTCGGCCACGCGATGCCCGCCCGGTGGCGTGCCGTGCTGTGCGTGCTGACGCTCGTCGCGCTCGGCGTCGGCGGAGCGGCCGGGGGGCCGTTCAAACCCGGCCCGGCTGCTGCGGCCGCACCAGGGGTCGTACCGACGGCAGTCGTCACACCAGCGCCCACGCCCGACGCCGGCACCGTGCTCGTCCAGGTCACCGGGGTCGAGCCGCAGGTCCTGCAGCCGGCCCAGGACCTGCTCGTGACCGCGACGATCCGCAACGACTCCGCGAAGGTGCTCGAGAGCCCGCGCGCGACGCTGCGCATCAGCCGGTTCCGGCTCGCGTCGACCACGCAGCTGGAGACCTGGGCGGGCTCCGCTGTCGCGGCCGACGCCGGCAAGGCGGTCGGCTCGGTCGACATCCCTGGCCCCCTGGCGCCGGGCATGAGCGTCCAGACGACCCTGACGGTCCCGTCGACGGCGTTCGGGCTCCTCAACACCCCCGACGCCTGGGGCCCCCGCGGTCTGGCGGTCGAGCTGACCGACGGCGGTCGCCGCGTCGGCCTCGACCGCACGTTCCTGCTGTGGCTGCCGGACGAGACCGCGCCCGCTCCGACCCCGGTCAGCGTGCTCGTCCCCGTCGTCGGCCCGGCGTCCACGCCCGTCGCGACCACCACGCCCGTCCCTGCGCCGACGCCGAGCCCCACCGCGACGGCGAGCGCCGACTCCTCGGCGACGGACCCCGAGCTCGACGCCCTGACCGGCGCCACCGGGCGGCTGCGCGCCGTCATCGACGCGACCGGCCACCACGCCGAGGTGTCGTGGGCCGTCGACCCCTCGCTGGTGGAGGCCGCGGCGGCGGGCGGGTCGAGCTCGACGTCCTGGCTCGCCGACCTGACGCAACGTTCCGCCCGGCGCGACGTGCTCGCGCTGCCCTGGGGCGACCCGGACCTGGCGGCGATCGCGCACGCCGACCGACCCGACCTGCTCACGCTCGCCCGCGACGCGTCCGCAGGCTCCGCGGCGACCGTGTTCGGCGGGACCCCGCAGACCCAGCTGATGTGGGCCGCCGACGACGTCCCCGACGCGACCACGGCCGCGCTCACCGTGCGTTCCGGGGCCCGCGCGCTCGTCGTCGGCCCCGACGCGCTCGCACCGGAGCGCGAGGCGGCGCCGACGAGATCGGGCACGGTCGCGGTCCGGACCGACGCCGGCGAGCTCACCGCCCTCGTCCCCGACTCCGCACTGACGGCCGCCCTCACCGACGCGGACGCCGTGGACCCGGGCGCGACCCCCGCGACCGCCGCGCAGCGGATCCTCGCCGAGACCGCCGTCGCTGCCCACGACAGGGCCTCGGCCGGGCAGCACCTGCTGGCCGCCCTCCCCCGAGACTGGGACCCCGAGGTGCCGATCGTGCAGGCGCAGCTCGACGCGCTCGCCACGGCACCGTGGGTCGAGCTGACGTCAGTGACCGGGCTGATCGGCCGTGCCGGCGACGACTCGGCACGCGCCCCGCTGCCGACCAGCGCCCGCAGCGCACAGGAGCTGTCACCCGCGCACGTCGTCGCGCTCGGGGACGCCCGGGCGTCGGTCGCGGCCTTCGCGACGGTGGTGCCGGTGCCGGACACCCTGCTCGCCGGCCTCGACCGCGCGATCCTCAGCCCGCTCTCCGTCGCGTGGCGCGACGCCCCCTCGCGGCGCGGGGCCCTCGTGGACACCGTGCTCGCTGATGCCAACACGCGGCGTACCGGCCTGTCGGTCCTGGTCAGCCCCAAGTTCACGGCCGTCGCGAGCGCGACCCAGATCCGCCTCACGGTCCACAACGCGCTCCCGCAGGACGCGACCGTCCAGGTTGACCTCCGCCCGCGCAAGGCGTGCCTCACGGTGCCCGACGGCCCCACGCTGGCGACCGTCGCCGCCGAGAGCGACGCGATCGTGTCGATCGACGTGCAGGCCAACGCGAACTGTGACGTCGACGTCGACGTGTACCTGCTGGCCTCGGACGGCACCGTCGTCGCGTCGCCGGCCAAGTTCAGTGCGCGGCTCGCACCCACGATCGAGAACGTCGGGACGCTGGCCGTCGGCGCGCTGCTCGCCCTCGGGCTCGTCGTCGGGATCATCCGGACCGTCCGGCGCGGGCAGACCGCCAACCGCGGTGCGCGGGTTGCGGCACTCGCCGCGGCCGCCCCGCACGCATCGGCCGAGGAGAAGACGCCGTGACCGAGCCGATCGACCCGGTCGAGCCGGTCATCGACCCCACCGCCGAGGCCGGAGCCGGGGTCGGCGCCTCGCCCGGCTCGACTGCGGGGCTCGGGCGCTCGACCGCCCTGATGGCCTCGGGGACCGTCGTCTCGCGTGTGCTCGGCGTCCTGCGCGGCACGATGCTCGTCTGGGCGATCAGCCTCAACGGCAACGCGGCGAACGCCTTCGCGGCGGCGAACAAGCTCCCGAACATCCTGTACCTGCTCGTGGCTGGCGGTGTCCTCAACGCCGTCCTCGTCCCGCAGGTCGTGCGCGCCTACCGGCGGGCGGGCGGCCAGGAGTACGTCGACCGGCTGCTGACCCTCGGGATCGCGCTGCTGCTCGGGCTCGGCGTCGTCCTGACCGTCGCCGCACCCTTCCTGGTCGGTTTCTACTCGGACTTCACCGACCCTGCGGTCACGGCCCTCGCAGTCCTGTTCGCGTACTGGTGCATCCCGCAGATGTTCTTCTACGGGCTCTACTCGCTGCTCGGTCAGGTGCTCAACGCGCGCGGGAGCTTCGGCCCGTACATGTGGGCCCCGGTCGTCAACAACGTCGTCGCGATGGCCGGGCTCGGTGTGTTCATCGCGGTGAACGGCCCCTTCTCGAGCCACGAGGCCGTGTTCAACGACCCGGCCTGGTGGGGGGCGCCGCAGATCACCCTCCTCGCGGGGACGTTCACGCTCGGCGTCGTCGCGCAGGCCCTCGTCCTCGTCATCCCTCTGTACCGCAGCGGCTTCCGCTACCGACCGCGCTGGGGCTTCCGCGGGGTGGGGCTGCGGACCGCCGGACGGGTCGCGTACTGGACGTTCCTCGGGCTGCTCATCGGGCAGGTCGGGGTCTGGGTCGTCAGCCTGGCCACGACGGCGAGCGGGAGCAACAACCTCTACGACAACGCGTTCCTCATCTTCATGCTGCCGCACTCCATCGTGACGGTGTCGCTCATGACGGCCCTGTTCACGCGGCTCTCGGCGCGCGCCGCGGCCGACGACGTCGACGCAGTGCGCGCCGACCTGTCCCTCGGGCTGCGGACCGTCGGCCTTTTCACGGTCCTGGCGACCGCCGTCATCGCGCTCCTCGCCCTCCCGCTCAGCCGGGTGCTGTTCCCCTCCGAGAAGCTGGGTCCCCTCGGCAACCTGGCGCCCGTGATCGTCGCGATGGTGCTCGGCCTGGTCGCGTTCGGCGCCTGGTCCCTCGCGCAGCGGATCTACTACGCGTACGAGGACGCCCGGTCGATGGTCCCGATCCAGGTCGTCATGGTGGTCGTCGTCATCGGCGGCACCCTGCTGGCACGCGTGCTCCTCGCACCCCGGTACTGGGCCGTCGGGGCCGCGGGCTCCATGAGCCTGTCGTATGTGGTCGGTGCGGCCCTCGGCCTCGCCGCCGTCGGTCGACGCCTGCACGGCGTCGACGGGCGCCGCGTCGTGCAGGTCCACGTCAAGGCCGTCGTCGCGGCGGGCCTCGCGTCGGCGCTCGGCGCGCTGGTCCTGCACCTCCTCGGCCCGGTGGGCGGATGGACGCACGCGGTCGTCATGTGCGTCGTCGGCGGCGCCGTCATCACGGCCGCCTACCTGGGTCTGCTCGCCACGATGCGCGTCGAGGAGCTGACTGTGCTGGTCCGGACGGTGGCCGGGCGCCTCAGTGGCAGGCGGGGCGCGCGACGCGGCTGACGGTCCGCGTCTAGCATGGGGTCTCGGCGCACAGCCGGACTCATGGACCGCAGGAGGCCTGGTGGTGGACGTCGTCGGACGTGGCACGGTGCTCGCGGGACGGTATCGCGTCCTCCAGCCGCTCGCGTCGGACCTCGAGGGCTCGCCCGCCTGGCAGGCGACCGACCAGATCCTCGACCGTTCGGTCCGCGTGCGCATCCTCGTCTCCGGCAACGTCCCCCAGGCGCTCGACGCCGCCCGCCGCGCCGCCCTGGTCTCCGACCCGCGCCTCGTGCGCGTGCTCGACGTCGGCAGCCACGAGGGCGTCAGCTACGTCGTGACCGAGGAGGTCCGGGGCCCGTCCCTCGCCGACCTGCTCGCGCGCGGACCTCTCACGGGCGACCAGGCCCGGGCGATCGTCGGAGAGGTCGCGGCGGCTCTCGAGATCGCGCGCCGCCGCGGGGTCCACCACCTCGCGCTGCGCCCGTCGGTGGTGCACATCACGCCCGACGACCGCGTCCTGCTCACGGGGCTCGCCTTCGACGGTGCGCTGCTGGGCCAGGGGCTCGGCGACGCGCGCACGACGACCCGGGCGGACACCGTCGGGCTCGTCCGCCTCCTGTACGCCGCCCTGACGGGTCGGTGGCCCGCCGGGGCCCAGGACCTCGTCCCGACGACCGGACTGGGCACGCTGCCGGCCGCACCGCTCGCCGCCGACGGTCCGGTGCCGCCCGGCGACCTCGTCGCCGGCGTCCCGGCCGACCTCGACACGCTGTGCGTCGTCACGCTCGGCTCCAACGACGACGGACCCCACAGCCCCGCCGAGCTCGTCCGCGAGCTCGAGCCGTGGGGCGAGATCCGCACCATCGGCCTCGCCGGACGCGCCGACTCGGGCCCGTCGGTCCCGACCGGTGCTGCCGCGGCGGCACCGTCCCCGTCCCTGGCTCCCGCACAGGTCGAGCGACAGTCCGTCCGCGCCACGTTCGAGCAGTCGCCTGCCGGCCCCAGGCTCACCGGCACGCCCCCGCCCGCTCACCCCGGCATCGCGTTCCCGCCCGTGTCGAGCGGTCCGGAGCCCGCAGCGGTGCCACCGCGCGTCGAGCGCCCACCGGCCGCCGGCCCCCGGTTCCCCCCGGTCCGACCTGCCGTGACGCCCGCGCCCGAGTCGCGCCCGGACCCCCACCTCCCGCCCGGTCCGCCGCCGTCCGTCCCGCCGGCACGTCCCAGCGCGCCGTGGAGCGAGCCTGAGCGACCCAGCGGCTTCGGTCTACCGTTCGACGACCGGATCGACGAGCCGGAGAGCTTCGCGGAGCGGCGGTTCGACCCGACGAAGCTCGTGATCGCGTTCGTCGCCGTCGCCGTCGTCATCGGCGTGATCATCGCGTTCCAGCTCCTGACGAAGCCCGTCACGCCCCGCGACGACGTCGTTCCGGCGCCCGTCGTCACCACCTCGGCCCCTGGGACCTCCGAGACGCCTGCCGCACCGGCCGCACAGCCGACCTCTGCTGCGCCCACTGCCGCGACTGGCGGCGTGCCTGTCATCGCGTCGGTCTCGACGATCGACCCGTCGGACCCGACGACCGGGGAGCACCCCGAGCTCGCCGCGCGAGCGGTCGATGGCGACCCGTCGACCGCCTGGTACACCCGCACCTACAACAAGCCGAACTTCGGCGGCATCAAGCCGGCGGTCGGGTTCGTCCTCAGCCTCTCCGCGCCCGCCACCGTGACGTCGGTGACGCTGCACGTCAACGGCACCGGCGGGAACGTCGAGCTCCGTGCGACGGACGCCGCAAGCCCCACCGCGGGCACGGTTCTGGCCTCGGGACCGCTGTCGGCCGACACGGTGCTGACGCTGTCGACCCCGACCCAGACGTCGTCGATCGTCCTGTGGTTCACCGCTCTCGCCCAGACGGCGGACGGCTCCAACCGCATCGAGATCACGGAGATCACGGTCTCCTGAGGCCCGTTCGCTGCTGACCGCCACTGCCCGAGGCTCGGAACAGATCCGGCCCCGGATCTGTTCTCCGATCACCAACCGCCGACCTGCAAGGACTCCACCGATGACCGACCAGACCTCTCCGCGCGACCTGATCATCGTGGGCTCCGGGCCCGCCGGGTACACCGCGGCGATCTACGCGGCACGCGCCGGCCTGGCTCCGCTGGTCATCGCCGGATCGGTCACCGCAGGCGGCGCGCTCATGAACACGACCGAGGTCGAGAACTTCCCGGGCTTCCCCGACGGCGTCCAGGGCCCCGAGCTCATGGAGAACCTGCAGAAGCAGGCCGAGAAGTTCGGCGCCGAGGTCCTCTGGGACGACGCGACGTCGCTCGACCTCACCGGCCCGGTCAAGACCGTCGTCGTCGGCGGCGGCGAGACGTTCACCGCCAAGGCCGTCATCCTCTCGACCGGCTCGGCGTACCGCGAGCTCGGTCTGCCTGACGAGAAGCGCCTCTCGGGCCGTGGGGTGTCGTGGTGCGCGACGTGCGACGGGTTCTTCTTCCGCGACCAGGAGATCATCGTCGTCGGCGGCGGGGACTCGGCCGTCGAGGAGGCCACGTTCCTCACCCGCTTCGGCAAGCGGGTGACGATGGTGCACCGCCGTGGCGAGCTGCGCGCGTCGAAGATCATGGCCGACCGTGCCAAGAACGACCCGAAGATCGACTTCGCGTGGAACAGCGAGATCGTCGCGATCCACGGGACGGACAAGGTCACGGGCGTGACGCTGCGCGACACCGTCACGGGCGAGACCCGCGAGCACCCCGCGACGGGCGTGTTCGTCGCGATCGGGCACGTGCCGCGCACCGACCTCGTCGTCGGGCAGGTCGACCTGGACGAGAACGGGTACATCGAGGTCGTCGGGCGCTCGACGGCGACCAACTTGCCTGGCGTGTTCGCGGCGGGCGACGCCGTCGACCACGTCTACCGCCAGGCGATCACCGCCGCCGGCTCGGGGTGCGCCGCAGCCCTGGACGCCCAGCACTTCCTCGCCGACCTGGAGGACGCCCGATGAGCACGACGTCGCCCGTCACGGACGCCACCTTCACCGCCGAGGTTCTCGAGTCCCCCATCCCGGTGGTCGTCGACTTCTGGGCGCCGTGGTGCGGCCCGTGCCGCCTGGTCGCGCCCGTCCTGGAGGAGCTGTCCGATCAGTACGCCGGCCGCATCAAGGTCGTCAAGCTCAACTCGGACGAGAACCCCGTGGTCACCGGGAACTACGGGGTCGTCTCGATCCCGACCCTCAACTTCTACTCCGGCGGCGAGCTGATCCGGTCCGTCATCGGTGCCCGCCCGAAGCAGGTTCTCGCGCAGGAGTTCGAGGCCGTGCTCGCCGAGGTCGCAGGGGCGTAGCCAGGGGATCACCCACGGCTGCACCCACGGGACGCTCACGTCGCCACCGAGGGTCGTCGCCGAGGGTCGTCGCCGAGGGTCGAGCGCAACACGCGGGTCGACCGCCGGACGACGCCGGACGCGGCGTTGCGCTCGTGCGACACTCGGGGGATGTTCCCGCACCTGAGCCCCGGCGACGCGACGTCGGGCACCCTGCCGACGCCCGCAGCCGGAACTCGGCTCGACCCCTGGCTCGGCGCATACGCCGACCGGGCGCACGCCATGCGAGCCTCGGAGATCCGCGCCCTGTTCGCGGTCGCCAACCGTCCCGAGGTCGTCTCTCTCGCCGGTGGCATGCCGAACCTCGCCGGTCTGCCGATGGACGTGATCGGTGAGATCGCCCAGCGGGTCATCGCCACCCAGGGTGCGACGGCGCTGCAGTACGGCTCCGGGCAGGGCGACGAGACCCTCCGGGAGCAGATCCTGGAGGTCATGCGCCTGGAGGGCATCCACGCGCACCCCGACGATGTCGTGGTGACGACTGGCTCACAACAAGCCCTGGACCTGGTGACGCGGATCTTCGTGAACCCTGGCGATGTCGTCGTGGCCGAGGCGCCCAGCTACGTCGGTGCCCTCGGGGTGTTCCGTGCCTACCAGGCCGACATCGTGCACGTGACGATGGACGCCGACGGGCTCATCCCCGCAGCGCTCGAGTCGACCCTGGCGTCGCTCGCGAGCGAGGGCCGCCGCGTCAAGCTCCTCTACACGGTCCCGAACTTCCACAACCCCGCCGGGGTGACCCTCTCCGCCGAGCGCCGGCCGCAGATCCTCGAGATCGCCCGGCGCTACGGGGTCCTGGTCCTGGAGGACAACCCCTACGGCCTTCTCGGGTTCGACCGCGACCCGATCGACGCGATGCGCTCGCTCGACGACGAGGGCGTCATCTACCTCGGTTCGTTCTCCAAGACCTTCGCGCCCGGCTATCGGGTCGGCTGGGCCGTCGCACCCCACGCCGTCCGGGAGAAGCTGGTGCTCGCGAGCGAGTCCGCCATCCTGTGCCCGTCCAACGCCTCCCAGCTCGCGATCAGCGCCTACCTGTCGACCTGCGACTGGCGCGGCCAGATCAAGTCCTTCCGGGAGATGTACCGCGAGCGGCGCGACGCCATGCTCGGCGCCCTCGCCGAGCACATGCCGGACGCCTCGTGGACGGTGCCCGACGGCGGCTTCTACACGTGGGTCAGGCTCCCGGACGGCCTCGACGCCAAGGACATGCTCCCCCGCGCCGTCACCGCACGGGTCGCCTACGTCCCGGGGACCGCGTTCTACGCCGACGGTCAGGGCCGCGACCACATGCGGCTGTCGTTCTGCTACCCGACCCCGGAGCGCATCCGCGAGGGTGTGCGCCGCCTGGCCGGGGTCGTCGCAGGTGAGAGCGAGCTGGTCGACCTGTTCGGTACCAGCGGCGGCGACGGGCGCGACGGCGTCCAGACGCCCGGCCCTGACCTCGCCTGACTCGTTCGCCACACCTGACCTACGGAGCGACTGACTCGTGACCCCCTCCTCTGCAGTGACATCGCCGCGCGTCGTCATCCTCGCCGGGGGGCTCTCGCACGAGCGCGACGTGTCGCTGCGATCCGGTCGACGAGTCGCGGAGGCGCTGCGGGCCGTCGGGCTCGAGGTCAGCGTGCACGACGTCGACGCCGACCTGATCCCCGCGCTCACGCAGACCCGGCCCGACCTCGTGTGGCCCCTCCTGCACGGAGCGAGCGGCGAGGACGGTTCGATCCGCGACGTCCTCGAGCTGCTCGGGCTGCGTGCGCTCGGGACCGGGCCACGGCAGAGCCGCATCGCCTGGAGCAAGCCGATCGCCAAGACTGTCGTCCAGCGCGCCGGCCTGGCGACCCCGGAGTTCGTGACGCTCCCCCAGAGCCTGTTTCGTGAGCTGGGCGCCGGACGGGTGCTCGAGGCCATCGTCGGTCGGCTTGGTCTGCCGCTGGTGGTGAAGCCGTCGAGGGGCGGGTCCGCGCTGGGCGTCAGCTACGTGACGAGCGCCGCCGACCTCCCCCGCGCGATGGTGGCGTGCTTCGCGTACGGCGACACGGCGCTCATCGAGCGGGCTGTGATCGGCACCGAGCTTGCGGTCAGCGTCATCGACACGGGCGAGGGTCCGCACGCGCTCCCCGCTGTCGAGATCGTCACCGACGGTCCGTACGACTACGACGCTCGCTACAACCCCGGGCGCACCGAGTACTTCACACCGGCGCGGCTGACCTCCGACGTCGCCGAGCAGGTCGCGGCGATGGCCATCGCCGCGCACCGCGCACTCGGGCTCACACACCTGTCCCGCACCGACCTCATCGTCGACGAGTCCGGGACGCCGCAGTTCCTCGAGGTCAACGTTGCTCCCGGCATGACGGAGACGTCCTTGTTCCCCCAGGCCGCCGAGGCCGCGGGACGTCACCTCGGCGAGCTGTACCGCAAGCTCGTGATGGCGGCACTGCAGCCCTGACCTGCGGTGATGCGCTGTTTCACGTGAAACGGCGGCCAGGCATGACGATGGCGGCGTGCTCGAGCGAGCACGCCACCATCGTCATCACCGCCGTCGTGCGTCAGTGGCGCAGGACACCCGGGTCGTCGGGCGCGAAGCTCTCGAGGATCCTGTTCAGGTCCTGGACCGACGCGAACTCCACCGTCAGTCGCCCGCGCTGCTTGCCCAGGTTGATCTTGACCCGCGTCTCGAACCGGTCCGACAGTCGCGTCGCGAGCTCATCCAACGCCTCGTTCCGGTCGCCAGCCCGCGGCCGTCGACGCACGGCAGGGGCCGCCGGGTCGCCTCCGAGCGAGACGATCTCCTCGACGGCCCGCACCGAGAGGCCCTCGGCAACGATCCGCTGAGCCAGTCGCTCGATCGCCGCCCCGTCCTCGAGTCCGAGCAGTGCGCGTGCGTGTCCGGCCGACAGCACACCGGCCGCGACACGGCGCTGAACCAGCGGCGGGAGCCGCAACAGGCGCAGCGTGTTCGAGATCTGCGGACGCGACCGGTGGATCCTGCTCGCGAGCTGCTCGTGGGTGCACCCGAAGTCGTCAAGCAGCTGCTGATAGGCGGCGGCCTCCTCCAACGGGTTGAGCTGGGCGCGGTGGAGGTTCTCGAGCAGCGCATCGCGCAGCAGGTCCGAGTCCTCGGTGTCCCGGATGATCGCTGGGATCGTGGTGAGTCCTGCGGCCTGGGTGGCGCGGAGCCGACGCTCCCCCATGATCAGCTCGTAGCCCGAGTCACCGTCGGGTCGGACGATGATCGGCTGCAGCACCCCGACCTCGAGGATCGAGCCGACGAGCTCGTCGAGGGCGTCCTCCTCGAAGATCGTGCGCGGCTGGCGGGGGTTCGGCTTGATCGAGTCGACGGGGAGCTCGGCGAACCGCGCACCTGGAACGGCGATCAGGCCGTCGTCCTCCGCGTCGCTGCTCCGCGCGACCATGAGCGATGCGCCGCCCGTCGCCACTGCGCCGTTGGCGGACGCGGATCCGTTGCTGGATGCGGAGCCGTTAGCGGACGCGGAGCCGTTGGCGGACCTCAACCCGTTCCCGGAGGCTGAGCCGTCGATCGTTGCCGAACCAGCGACCGCGCCGGATCCATCCAGGTGCGCCACCCCATCACGGATCGCATCGACGCCGTCGACCGGCGTGCCGCTCGACTTGAGGGCTGCTGTTTCACGTGAAACAGCCGAGTCACCATCGGATGACGTCGAGGCCTCGGTCACTGCCTCGGCCGGGAACGTCTCACTGTGGGCGTCACGTCGGTTCTCGGGGAAGAACACATCCACGGGACGCTGCGTGTCGGAGGACCGCTGCCCGTCGAGTCCGGTCGGGATGAGTGCACCCAGGCCACGGCCCAAGCCACGTCGCTTCTCGCTCACTGCTCCTCCTGAGGGGTACCCGCGCTGCTGCCGACGACGCTCGGGGCGACGTCAGGCTGGCCGTTCGTGTGGTTCGTTCGGATGCTGTCGCCCGCGGCTACAGGGATTCCGGCTGCGAGTCCGTCCGCGTCAGGCCCGGCCGCACTGTCGGCTGCGCCCCGCTCGGCCAACTCGCGTGCGGCCTCGAGGTAGGCCAGGGCCCCTGAAGAACCGGCATCGTACGTGATCACTGTCTGTCCGTAGCTCGGAGCCTCGGAGATGCGGACGGACCGCGGCACGGAGGTGCGAAGTGTCGTCTCCGGGAAATGATCGCGGACCTCCTGCGCGACCTGCTGCGCCAGGTTGGTGCGCGAGTCGTACATCGTCAGGAGGATCGTCGAGACGTGCAGTCCCGGGTTGAGGTGCGCCTGGATCAGCTGGATGGTCTTGAGCAGCTGGGTCAGGCCCTCGAGCGCGTAGTACTCGCACTGGATCGGGATCAAGACCTCCCGGCCGACGACGAAGGCGTTCACCGTGAGCAGTCCCAGGCTCGGGGGGCAGTCGACGAACACGTAGTCGATCGGAGCCTGACCTGCAGCGATGCGTCCGGCGAGATACGCGTCGAGTGCGGTCCGCAGCCGAGTCTCCCGCGCCACCATCGACACGAGCTCGATCTCCGCGCCCGACAGGTCGATCGTCGCGGGGACGCACCACAGGTTCGGGATGTCCGGGCATTCCTGGACTGCCCCTGCCATCGGCGCTTCGTCGACGAGGACCTCGTAGATCGACGGCGTGCCCGCGTGATGCGCCACACCGAGTGCCGTCGACGCGTTTCCCTGGGGATCGTTGTCGAGCACGAGCACGTTCAGCCCGGACTGAGCAAGGGCAGCAGCCAGGTTGACGGTCGTCGTGGTCTTGCCGACGCCGCCCTTCTGGTTCGCCACGGTGATGATCCGGGTCTGCGCCGGCCGTGGGAACCTCCGGCCCCGCAGCTGGATGCGGCGCGTCGCGTCGGCCTGGATCTGCGCCATCAGCGGCGTGTCCTCATCGGCGTCAGGCAGGCTGTCGACAAGTGCGGCCCGGCGCGCCTCGTCGTCATGGCCCGCGCCGACAACCTGTGCTGGGTGACTGGTCACGTCCTCGTTCTCTCTTGTGCGCTCACGTAGAGCGGACGCCATGGCGTGGCCGTCGTCGTGACTGCTGTGGTCTGCGGCTCCCACCGCGGGCGACAGCTGCGCGTCGGGCGATGTTTCACGTGAAACAGAAGGTGGTGGCGCTGGAACCGTGGGGCGACTCACTAGCGGCCGAGGCGCGCTCGAGAAGGCGCCGAGTGTTGCGTCGGCTCCGTCGAGCGAGTGAGAGGCGAGGTTCACCGGCGGTACCCGCGCAGCGTCTGTCGCTGGCGGGTCGACGAGCCGTCCAGCGTCGACCGCACCCCAGGTGCTGCCATCCACGGGCACGCCGTCGACCGCGCTGTCCGTCGTATCGCCACCCATCACGTGCTCGTCGCCGACAACGGTCGGCGGCCGACCACTGGGCGCGGCGACGTCGGGCGTCGGCGTCGCTGGCCTCCACTGATCGACGGCCCCACCGACCGGCTCGTCGACGGCCGCCTGCTCGACGTCGACGCGCGAAGTCTCGGGGTCTGTCGTCTCGTCAAGCGTGATGCTCGGTCGTGGGATCAGCTCCCAGCCGGCCGCCGCCTCGGTGGACCCACCAGCGCTCGAAGGGCCGTCCGCCTGCGCTCGCGCGTCAGATCCGCCTTCAGACTCATCGGCCGGCGCCGCCGCGCGACCATCGGCTGCACTTGAGGCGCCGCCGACTGTTTCACGTGAAACGTCCCGCGGGTCCCTCCGGCGGTCGTCCATTTCGCCTGCGACCGCGACCTCCCCGTCGACCTCCACCGGCGGCTGCCATGAACCCTGCGCGAGCGGCTCGGGCACAACCGCGGAGATCGGCTCCTGACGCCTCTTCTTCCTACCGAACACCGCGCACAACCTCCCGAACAACCCGCACCACTGTGGTCTCCTCGGCTCCGTCGATCGCGCGCACGCTCAGGACCTCAGCGGGTCCCCCGCCCAGCTTCGTGCCGACTCGGGCGGCTGATTCGACCTCGTCCTGCGCTCGCGCGCCCTTCAGTGCCACGAGCACACCGCCCTTCGCCAGAAGCGGGAGGGACCACCGGTACAGCCGGTCGAGCGGAGCAACCGCACGCGCCGTGACTGCCGCGCCGACGAGCTCGCGGTGCACGTCTTCCGCGCGAGCGCGCATGACCACCACATTGGCGAGCCCGAGCGAATCGACGACCTCGAGGAGCCAGTCGGTTCGCCGCTCCATGGGATCGAGGAGCACGACCTCGGCGTCAGGGCGCATTGCGGCCACCACGATGCCGGGCAGGCCGGCTCCCGATCCGAGGTCGATGATGCGGCCGGTCTCGGGGAGGAAGGGGACGACGACGGCAGAGTTCAGCAGGTGCCGCTCCCAGAGCCGGGGAACCTCCCGAGGGCCGACGAGACCGCGACGCACGCCTTCGTCGACCAACAAGGTGTGAAAAGCCGAGATCGCTGCCCACGACGGGCCGAAGAACGCGGGGAGCCGGCTGTCGCCCTCCCAGGGGTCTGCCTCGACCGTCACGTCGACATGATCATCGTTCGTCACACGGCCTCCCTCGACTGATGGCATCCACGCTGGTCCTACATCGCCCGCGACTGGTCTCGATGGCGGGCACTCTCCCGGAGCCGTCGGAACTGCACGCTCATGGCTGCGACCACGGTGCAGCTGGGCCACGCAGGACTGCCTTCTGGAAGCCCCACCGTACCCTGCGGGTCGGGCTCCAACGGCCCAGGCTCACCGTCATGCACAACCTCCGGCAGCGTCGTTTCACGTGAAACCGCGATCGATCCGCACGGCGCGTGCTCGCTGGGACCAACGGGCTCTCGGCCGGCCGAGCTACGCGCCGATCAGTTGGCGCGCATCCCGCGCGCCGCGGGCGGCCACCAGGTATGGACGTCCGCGTGCCGCTGTTTCACGTGAAACACGTTCTTGCATCAGCCATCCGTTTCACGTGAAACGACGCCGACCGGCTGGCGTCGGACCATGTTCCCCACCGGCTGTGGCTTGCCGATGCCGCCCGAACACACCCGGCTGCCGGTAGGTTCCCGCACCGGCCGCGTCGAGCTCGTGGAAGATCCCTCGGGCCAGCGGAGGCACAGCGGTGAAGGCCCACACACGATCGGCCGGCCCCCTGGGGAGCCGGCCGATCGTGTGAACGCTTCGTTGATGAGTCAGGACGCGCGGATCACCACGTGTCGCGCGGGCTCGACGCCCTCGGAGTCGCTGACCAGCCCGGCCGCCGCGACCGCGTCATGGACGACCTTCCGCTCGAACGGGTTCATGGGGTCGAGCGCGACGGGCGCGCCTGACTCCTGCACCCGGCCGATGGCCTCGGTCGCGACGGCCACAAGCTCGGTGCGACGCTCGGCCCGGTAGCCGGCGATGTCGAGCATCAGGCGGCTCCGCTCCCCCGTCTTGGCCTGCACGGCGAGCCGCGTGAGCTCCTGAAGCGCATCGAGCACCTCGCCGTCCGTGCCGACGAGGCGGCGAAGCGCCCGCTCGGAGCCGGGTTCCGCGACGATCTCCACGGCCGCACGACCGTGGTCGACGTCGATGTCGATGTCACCATCCAGGTCGGCGATGTCGAGCAGCTCCTCGAGGTAGTCGGCGGCGATCTCGCCTTCCTCCTCGAGCCGACTGGTCGGGTTCTCCTCGCCGGGGACGGTCTCGTTCTCTTCGGATGACGGCATGGGTGCTCCTCGGGATGCGGCTCGGTGCCGGTGGGTGAGCGCTACTTCTTGGGCTTGCGTGGTGCTCGCGCAGCCGGCGGGGTCTGGTCTCCGTCACTGGAGGACTGACCCTTGGTCGTGCTGCTCGGTGCTGTGGTGCCGGCCGGCGTGGTGGAGCCGGTGGTCGGCGTCGAACCGTCGGACGGACGCGGCTTGACGCGGTCCTTGCGCTTGGGCTGAACTCGCTGGCCCCGCGGCTTGTCGTCGATGAGGGGAGCGTCGGCGACCGCCAGCTCGAGCCCGGTCTGATGGGACCTGCGGGCCTGCCGTGCCTTCATCGCCGCCTCGGCCGCGGATCCTGGCGCCGGCATCCGACGGATCGTGTAGAACTGCTGGCCCATCGACCACAGGTTCGTCGTCGTCCAGTAGAGCAGCACGCCGATCGGGAAGTTGACGCCCGAGAACGCGAAGATCAGCGGCATCAAGTACAGGAGCATCTTCTGCTGCTGCGCCATCGGGCCCTCGAGCGCGGCGGGCGGCATGTTCTTCATGGTCAGCTGGCGCTGCGTGAGGAAGGTCGTCAACGACATCGCGACGATGAGGACGATCGTCACGATCTTGACGGTCGCGCCGCCGTCCTTCGACATGAAGTAGCCCGACAGCGGCGCACCGAAGATCGTGGCGTGCTCCACCTGCCCCGCGGTGGCGGCGTCCAGCGGGCCGATCGACGACTTCGGGTAGGTCCCCGTCGACAGCTTCGGCAGCGAGTACAGCACCCGGAAGAGTGCGAAGAAGATGGGCGACTGGGCAAGGATCGGCAGGCACGACGCGAACGGGTTGGTGCCGTGCTTCTTGTACAGCTCCATCGTCTCGCGGCTCATCGCCTCGCGGGACGCCGGGTCGGACTTGCCCTTGTACTTCTTCTGGATCGCCTGCATCTCGGGGCTGAGCATCTGCATGCCGCGGGACGCCTTGATCTGCTTGACGAACAGCGGGATCAGGATGATCCGGATGACGATCACGAGGCCGACGATCGACAGCCCCCATGCAGCGCCGGAGGCCGGGTCCAGGCCGATCGCTGTGAGCAGCGTGTGGAACTGGACCATGATCCAGGCCACCGCGACCATGATCGGGTAGAGCAGGCCGTCAAACCACGACATGTGGCAGAGCTCCTCGTTCGGTGATCAGGACGTGGCCGAGGCCACGTGATGGTGATGACGCTGCCGGTCGTGAGCAGGCGGGACGTCGTCGACGCCGCCGGCGCTCCAGGGGTTGCAGCGCAGCAGCCGCCAGGCCGCCAGCCCTGTCCCCCGGATCGCACCGTGCCGCGTGATCGCGAGCACCGCGTACTGCGAACACGAAGGGTAGTACCGGCATGTCGGGGGTCTCATCGGGGAGATGAACAGCTGGTAGCCCCGGATCAGCAGGAGCAGGAAGCGGCCGGGCAACCGGACCACAGCCCTCGCGATCGACCTGACCGAGACTCCGGTCATGGGATGACTGCTCATGCCCGTGCCGACCGGCGCGCTCGTCGGGCTGCGGTCTCGAGCGCGGCATCCAGGTCCGCACCGAGGTCGGCGTACGGGCGCGTCGCCGAGGGAGCAAGGGCACGCACGACCACGCCAGCATCAGCCGGCATCGAGTCGAGCCGGCCACGCACGAGGGCGCGGAGACGGCGCTTGACCTTGTTCCGCGTCACGGCGTTCCCGATGGACTTGGACACGACAAGACCGACCACCGGACCAGGTCCGGGGTCGGTCCGTGTCGCAAGATGCACCACGAGCGAGTCCCGCCCGCCACGCGCACCACGCCGCACCGCCTGCTCGAACTCCGCAGGGCGGCGCATCCGGTGCGCTGCTGGCAGCACCGGTGCAGTCGTCAGGCCGAGAGCTCTTCGCGACCCTTGCGCCGGCGAGCGGCGAGGATCGCGCGGCCTGCGCGTGTACGCATACGCAGACGGAAGCCGTGGGTCTTGGCCCGGCGCCGGTTGTTCGGCTGGAACGTGCGCTTGCTCACGAGTCTCTCCAACTACTTCGGGGCATCGATCGCGCACAGGTACGCGACCAGGTCTGAGTGCCGAGCTCGACTGCTCCGGATCAACACACCGTGCGTCAACACGCAGCGGTCGATTCCGGCGCCAGGGCGCGCCAGCAGGAGCCATCAGGAAGGCTTGGCAACGCTACGCCGGGCTACCGTGTCGGGTCAAATGGCAGACGGCTCGAGGCTGGCAGCCAGCTCGCCTCGCGGCGACGACTGCCGTCAGCAACGATCCCACGTCCGCTCCGTAGAGCGTCGCACCGACACGCCTGTGAGTGTCAGATCACCCGTGCGGACTATCGCAGGGGTACCTCCGGACGACTACGCTGACCCGTCGTCACCCTCTTCGCGGCTCGGTGCGGACCGATTCAGTCCGACTCACCAGCTGCGGTCCACTGGCCGTGCCGTCCCTACCATGGGTTTGCCGGTCGATGCACACAGGCTGTGGACAAAGATGTGGATCACGTACAGGCGTGCGAAACTCGACCACGCGAGCGCCGACGGTAGCGAGGGAAAACGTGTCATCACAGGACGATCAGCCGGCCCGCGTCTGGGCCCAGGCGGTCGCTGAGCTCGAGCACAGCCCGGACATCACACCGCGACAGATCGCGTTCGTGAAGCTGGCCAAGCCGCTGGGCCTCCTCGACGGCACCATGCTCCTTGCGGTCGGCAACGACCTGACGAAGGAGTACCTCGAGACCCGCGTGCGCACCGAGGTCACCGAGGCCCTCACGTCGGCCCTCGGCCGCGAGGGACGCTTCGCGATCACCATCGACGTCGACCTGGCCTCCGACGAGCCGGCCCTCGCGGCATCGCGACCCGCGGCCCCGAACGACGTCGAGCGGCCGCGCGAGGCGCCGAGCGCCCGCAACACCAGCTATGACGACGACGACGAGGACGAACGGCACTCCCAGGACTCACAGCCGTTCCGTCCAGGGTCCGGGCGTCGCCCGTCGACCCCGTCGGAGCCCGCGCGCCTGAACAAGAACTACCAGTTCGAGACCTTCGTCATCGGATCGTCAAACCGGTTTGCCCACGCGGCCGCGGTCGCCGTCGCCGAGGCTCCCGCCAAGGCCTACAACCCGTTGTTCATCTACGGGGACTCTGGGCTCGGCAAGACGCACCTGCTCCACGCCATCGGGCACTACGCGCAGAACCTGTACCCGTCGGTGCGCGTCCGCTACGTGAACTCCGAGGAGTTCACCAACGACTTCATCAACTCGATCCGCGACGACAAGGCCGGTGCGTTCCAGCGCCGCTACCGCGAGGTCGACGTCCTCCTCATCGACGACATCCAGTTCCTGCAGGGCAAGGAACAGACGATGGAGGAGTTCTTCCACACGTTCAACACCCTGCACAACGCGAACAAGCAGGTCGTCATCACGTCCGACCTGCCCCCGAAGCAGCTCAACGGCTTCGAGGACCGCATGCGGTCGCGCTTCGAGTGGGGCCTCATCACCGACGTCCAGCCTCCGGACCTCGAGACCCGTATCGCGATCCTGCGCAAGAAGGCCGGCAACGAACGCCTCAAGGCACCGGACGATGTGCTCGAGTACATCGCCTCGCGGATCTCGACGAACATCCGTGAGCTCGAGGGTGCCCTGATCCGGGTGACGGCCTTCGCCAACCTCAACCGCCAGCAGGTCGATCGGCCGCTCGCCGAGATCGTGCTCAAGGACCTGATCACCGACGGCACAGCCGCGGAGATCACTGCCACCGCGATCATCGGTCAGACCGCCGCCTACTTCGGACTGACCATCGAGGACCTCTGCGGGTCGTCGCGCTCGCGCGTGCTCGTGACCGCGCGGCAGATCGCCATGTACCTGTGCCGTGAGCTCACGGAGATGTCACTGCCGAAGATCGGCCAGGCGTTCGGTGGACGGGACCACACCACCGTCATGCATGCGAACCGCAAGATCCGCGAGCTCATGGCTGAGCGACGCAGCATCTACAACCAGGTGACCGAGCTGACGAACCGGATCAAGCAGCAGAACCGCGGCTGATCGGCCCGGCCTTCAACCGGA
The DNA here is from genome assembly GCF_003115775.1 of Cellulomonas sp. WB94. NCBI lineage: Bacteria > Bacillati > Actinomycetota > Actinomycetes > Micrococcales > Cellulomonadaceae > Cellulomonas > Cellulomonas sp. WB94. Next base: position 1,486,961 of record NZ_QEES01000002.1, on the reverse strand, counting down.
CATCATGAGACAAGTCCCACGGCGCGCGCCGAGGTCATGCCGTGACGCCAACTCTCAACGTCCGGGTGAAACAGCCGTGGGACGAATATTCACATCTGTGGACAGACCTGTGGACAGCGGTGGACGACACGCCGGTAACGTGTGGACAGACGACACCTTCTCGGTGGACGGCAGATGAACACCGAATCGTCGTCCACGGGCCGGAGCACTTGTCCCCGGTTCGTGCACAGCGCCCGTCCACACGCGAATCACACGATGACCTGCAGTGCGACCCGTCGTCCCCAGGATTCACAAAGGCGAAGACGACGATGAGACTCCTCTCACTGGGAAATCCACACACCAGCGAAGAGAGGTCAAGCACCAGCCCGGCCACACGCTCGGACAACACGATCCACGACGTTCCCAGGCAGGTACCAGCGATGTGCCCACTCGCGTAGTGTTCGGTCCGACCTGTGCGTCGATGTCGCGCCGGCTCTGCACGCTGAGGACCAGGCCCCCGGCCTGGTCGCCGTGCGTGGGCCGCCAGCTCAGCCGACGCGTCACGATGGACCGAGAGGTGGGGCATGAAGTTTCGAGTCGAACGTGACGTCCTCGCGGAAGCCGTCACGTGGACAGCTCGTAGTCTTCCGACCCGCCCGCCCGTCCCTGTCCTGGCTGGTGTGCGCATTGAGGCGCACAGCGACGGCACGCTCCAGCTCTCGAGCTTCGACTACGAGGTGTCGGCCCGCTCGGAGATCCCGGCGGACGTGAGCGAGCCGGGCACGGTCCTGGTCTCGGGTCGTCTGCTCGCTGAGATCTCCCGTGCGCTGCCGGCCAAGCCTGTCGATGTCGTGCTCGAGGGCACGAAGGTCACCGTGACGTGCGGTGCGAGCCGCTTCACGCTGCTGACCATGCCGGTCGAGGACTACCCCGCGCTCCCGGCGATGCCAGCCGTGTCCGGCACGGTCGACGGTGACGCGCTCACGCACGCGGTCACCCAGGTGACGGTCGCCGCCAGCAGGGATGACACGTTGCCGCTGCTCACGGGCGTGCGGGTCGAGATCGAGGGCGAGAAGATCACGCTGCTCGCGACCGACCGCTACCGTCTCGCGCTGCGCGAGCTCACGTGGCACCCCACCTCCCCGGACATCTCCCAGGTGGCCCTCGTCCGCGCCAAGACGCTGTCCGACGCGGCGAAGTCCCTCGGTTCGGCGGGCTCGGTCAACATCGCGCTCTCGACGGGCCAGGGTGTCGATCTCATCGGGTTCGAGGCCGGCGGTCGGCACACGACCTCGCTCCTCGTCGACGGTGACTACCCCGCTGTGCGTCGGCTCTTCCCGGACGAGACCCCGATCCACGCCGTCGTGCTCACGCAGTCCCTCACGGATGCGGCCAAGCGCGTCGCGCTCGTCGCGGAGCGCAACACCCCGATCCGGCTGTCGTTCAGCGACGGCCAGGTCGTGCTGGATGCGGGTCAGGGCGACGATGCCCAGGCGTCCGAGGCGCTCGAGGCGACCCTCGTCGGTGATGACATCTCGGTCGCGTTCAACCCCCAGTTCCTGCTCGACGGGCTGGGAGCGTTGACGACCCCGTTCGTGCGGATGTCCTTCACACACCCCAACAAGCCGGTCGAGTTCACTGGGCAGGAGTCGCTCGAGGGCGACGACCTCCCGGAGTACCGCTACCTCCTGGTGCCCATCCGGTTCGCGAGCTGACACTCGCAGCGTCAGGCTGGACGCGTGGTCGGTCCGTCACGTCGCCCGGACGGTCCGCAGCAATGAGCTCGGGCGACGTCGAGGAACGAGAGGCACAGTCATGCACATCGGTCTGATCGGGCTCGGCAAGATGGGCGCCAACATGCGTGAGCGCCTGCGTGCCGGCGGCATCGAGGTCACCGGGTTCGACCGCAACCCGGCGGTGACCGACGTCGCGACCCTCCCCGCCCTGGTCGCGGCACTGCCTGCCGGTGAGCGTGTCGTGTGGGTGATGGTCCCGTCCGGTGACATCACCCGCGGTGTGGTCGCCGAGCTCGCGAGCCTCCTGCAGCCTGGTGATCTCGTCATCGAGGGTGGTAACTCGCACTACACGGACGACGCGCCGAACGCGGAGCTGCTCGCCGCGCACGGCATCGGGTACGTGGACGCCGGTGTCTCGGGCGGGGTGTGGGGCCTGGCCAACGGCTATGGGCTCATGGTCGGCGGCGACGAGGCCGACGTGGCGCGGGCGATGCCTGTCTTCGACGCGCTGCGTCCGGAGGGTCCGCGCGCCGAGGGATTCGTCCACGCCGGGGACATCGGCGCAGGTCACTACGCCAAGATGATCCACAACGGGATCGAGTACGGCCTGATGCAGGCCTATGCCGAGGGCTACGAGCTGCTCGTGGCGAAGGACATCGTCAAGGACGTCCCGGGAACGCTCAAGGCGTGGACGCGCGGGACCGTCGTGCGGTCGTGGCTCCTGGACCTGCTGGTCAAGGCGCTCGAGGAGGACACCGAGCTGGCCGCGATCGACGACTGGGTCGAGGACTCGGGCGAGGGGCGCTGGACCGTCGACGAGGCGATCGATGCTGCAGTCCCGCTGCCGGTGATCTCTGCTGCACTGTTCGCGCGATTTACGTCACGCCAGGGAGCCTCCCCCGCGATGAAGGCCGTGGCGGCCCTGCGCCAGCAGTTCGGTGGCCACGCGACCAAGCCGGCCACACCATCGAGCTGACCGTGGCTTCCACCGACGACCCGTCCGTCTGAGCTCCAGCGATGTATGTCTCACACCTGTCACTGACCGACTTCCGCTCGTACGAGCAGGTCGAGCTGCCCCTCGACGCGGGTGTGACCGCGCTCGTCGGGCCCAACGGCCAGGGCAAGACCAACCTCGTCGAGGCGATCGGCTATGTCGCGACGCTCGCGAGCCACCGGGTGCCGTCGGACGCGGCTCTCGTCCGGGCGGGTGCGGCACGCGCTGTGATCCGCACCAGGATCGTGCGCGAGCACGGCCGCGGCGACGGCTTCGGCCGGGCGCCTGGCACGGAGATCACGAGCCGCACGAGCCTCGTGGAGCTGGAGATCACACCCGGCAAAGCCAACCGAGCCCGGGTCAACGGCGGGTCGCCCGGCCGCGCGCGTGACGTGCTCGGTCTCCTGCGGACGGTCCTGTTTGCTCCGGAGGACCTCGCACTCGTGAAGGGCGACCCGGATGGTCGCCGCCGGTTCCTCGACGAGCTCGCCGTGCTCGTGACCCCGCGCCTGGCCGGGGTCCTCGGTGACTACGACCGGGTGCTCCGCCAGCGCAGCGCCCTCCTCAAGTCCGCGTCGGCTGCCGTGCGGGGGACGCGCGGGGCTGCTGACCTGCGCACGCTCGACGTGTGGGATGCCAAGCTCGCGCAAGCGGGGGCCCAGGTCATCGTCGCGCGCCGCCAGATCGTCGCCGCCCTCGCACCGTACGTCGCGCGCGCCTACGAGCAGGTCAGTGCAGGTCAGGGCGAGGCCGTCATCGCCTACCGGTCCTCGCTCGACGTCGAGCTCGACCGCGCCGACGAGCAGGGGCGCGGGCCGACCTCTCTTGGCGAGCCCGGCCCGGCGGCGTCCCGCGAGCCGAACGGGTCCGCACGTCTGGTCGAAGCGCAGCTGCTCGAGGCGATGGGCCACCTGCGGCCCAAGGAGATCGAACGGGGGGTGTGCCTCGTGGGTCCGCACCGGGACGACCTCGTGCTGACGCTGGGTGGCCTGCCCGCGAAGGGGTACGCGAGCCACGGTGAGTCGTGGTCGTTCGCGCTCGCGCTGCGTCTTGCGTCGTACACGCTGCTCACGCGGGGGCCCGACGCCGCTGCCGCGGGGACCGCCGTCGGCGACGACGCCGGAACCGACCTGTGGATGGCGGACTGGGGCGAGGACGGAGAACCCGTCCTGATCCTGGATGACGTGTTCGCCGAGCTCGACGTGCGTCGCCGGGACCGTCTCGCCGAGCTCGTCGCCCCGGCGCGGCAGGTGATCATCACCGCGGCGGTCCCGGGAGACGTGCCCGAGCAGCTTGCCGGTGCACGCGTCGACGTCATGGGCGGCGAGGTCGCACGTGTCCTCTGACCAGACCGATGCGGACCTGCCCGAGACCGGTGTGGTGGACGCCGGCACGGCCGAGCGGGTGCCGCGGCCGGTCGTGGAGCCGCCCGACGGCGCTCCCGTCGGAGCGTTCATCGAGCTGACGCCGCCGGGCAGCGTCGCGCGCGCGGCTCTCGAGCGGGCCAAGGCCGGCGCGAAGTCGCGGGGCATCTACCCAGGTCAGGCGGCCAAGAGACGGTCGCCGCTCGACCCGCCACGCGGATCGCCGGGCCGCGACGGGCGCGACCCTCAGCCGGTCGCCGACACCCTCGCGCGGCTGCTGCGGGACCGCGGCTGGGTGCAGGAGGTCTCGGTCGGCGGCGTGATCGGTCGCTGGCGGGACGTCATGGGCGACCAGATCGCTGACCACTGCGAGCCCGAGACGTTCGACGCGGGGATCCTCACGGTGCGGACCGACTCCACGGCGTGGGCCACCCAGGTCCGTCTCCTCGTCCCGCAGCTCCTGCGGCGGCTCGCGGACGACGTCGGCGAGGACGTGGTGCGGGAGATCCACGTGGTCGGGCCCGCGGGTCCAGGGTTCAAGCGCGGTCCTCGGTCCGTCCCCGGACGGGGTCCCCGCGACACCTGGGGATGACCGCGGGACGACCTCGCGGATGACACGGCCGACGACCTCGCAGATGACCGTCCGCCGAAGGGTGTGGAGAGCGGGCCCGGCGCGGTTCGCCAGGTAGACTGTGAAGGTCATTCCTGGCGCGTCTGTGCCTGGAACTCCAGCGAAGTGGAGTGATCCGCCCTCTGACACCTCAGAGGGCCGCCCCATTCGCGTGTGAGACCTTGAGGAGTACCACCGCCCGTGGCCGAGAAGAGCGCTTCCACCGGACCTGTCGCCAGCGAAGGCGCTCCCCCCGCACCACCGATCAGTGGTTCGCCGGACAGTGGCTCGTCGGACGGCGGCGCATCGAACGGTGGCGCATCGAACGGCGGCTACGACGCGAGTGCGATCACCGTCCTCGAGGGCCTCGACGCCGTCCGCAAGCGACCCGGCATGTACATCGGGTCCACCGGCGCGCGCGGGCTGCACCACCTGGTCTACGAGGTGGTCGACAACTCGGTCGACGAGGCGCTCGCCGGGTACTGCGACCACATCGAGGTCACGCTCCTCGCGGACGGAGGCGTCCGCGTCGTCGACAACGGTCGAGGCATCCCGGTCGACATCGTCAAGTCCGAGGGCAAGCCGGCCATCGAGGTCGTCCTGACGGTCCTGCACGCGGGCGGGAAGTTCGGCGGGGCCGGCTACGCGGTCTCGGGCGGTCTGCACGGTGTCGGTGTCTCCGTCGTGAACGCGCTGTCGTCGCGCCTCGAGGTCGAGGTCCGCCGGGACGAGTCGGTGTGGCGTCAGAGCTACCGCGACGGCGTCCCGCAGGCGCCCCTTGCGCAGGGCGAGAAGGCCGACCACACGGGCACGACCATCACGTTCTGGGCGAGCGATGCGGTCTTCGAGACGACGACCTACGACTTCGAGACGCTGCGTTCGCGCTTCCAGCAGATGGCCTTCCTCAACAAGGGCCTGCAGATCTCGCTCATCGACGAGCGCCCCGAGCACACCGGTACCGACGACGAGATCGCCCGGCCGGAGGGCGTGGAGCGCGACGCCGACGCCGCGGAGGCGCCGACGAGCCTGCGCACCGTGACCTACCGGTACGAGGGCGGGCTCATCGACTACGTCCGGCACCTCAACTCGGCGAAGAAGGTCGAGGTCATCCACCCCGAGATCATCGACTTCGAGTCCGAGGACAAGGAGCGGCGCATCTCCGTCGAGATCGCCCTGCAGTGGACCAACGCCTACTCCGAGTCGGTCCACACCTACGCGAACACGATCGCGACGACCGAGGGCGGCACGCACGAGGAGGGCTTCCGTGCGGCGATGACCTCGCTGATGAACCGCTACGCGCGCGAGAAGACGATCATCAAGGAGAAGGACGAGAACCTCACGGGCGACGACATCCGCGAGGGCCTCACGGCCGTCCTGTCGATCAAGCTCGGCGAGCCGCAGTTCGAGGGCCAGACGAAGACCAAGCTCGGCAACACCGAGGCGAAGACCTTCGTCCAGAAGGTCGTCAACGAGCAGCTCGGGGCGTGGCTCGACGCGCACCCCACCGAGGCGCGCGACGTCATCCGCAAGTCGATCCAGGCCGCGGCCGCTCGGATGGCCGCACGCAAGGCGCGGGAGGCGACCCGGCGCAAGGGCCTGCTCGAGTCGGGCGGCATGCCGGGCAAGCTCCGCGACTGCCAGTCGAACCGGCCCGAAGAGTGCGAGATCTTCATCGTCGAGGGCGACTCGGCCGGTGGTTCGGCCGTCCGGGGGCGCAACCCGCGCACGCAGGCGATCCTCCCGCTGCGCGGAAAGATCCTCAACGTCGAGCGTGCGCGGCTCGACCGGGCGCTCGGCAACATGGAGATCCAGGCGCTCATCACCGCGTTCGGCACCGGGATCGGCGAGGACTTCGATCTCGCCAAGCTGCGGTACCACAAGATCGTCCTCATGGCCGATGCCGACGTCGACGGCCAGCACATCTGCACGCTGCTGCTCACGCTGCTCTTCCGGTACATGCGTCCGCTCATCGAGAGCGGCAACGTGTTCCTCGCGCAGCCGCCGCTGTACCGCATCAAGTGGACGAACGCGCCCCACGACTACGTGTACTCCGACCGCGAGCGTGACCAGTACCTCGTCGAGGGCCAGGCCGCCGGCAAGCGGATCCCCAAGGAGAACGCGATCCAGCGGTACAAGGGCCTCGGTGAGATGGACTACTCGGAGCTGTGGGAGACCACGATGTCGCCCGAGCACCGCACGCTGCTGCAGGTCAACCTCGACGACGCCGCCGCGGCCGACGAGACCTTCGCGATCCTCATGGGTGAGGACGTCGAGGCCCGCCGCTCCTTCATCCAGCGCAACGCCAAGGACGTGCGCTTCCTCGACATCTGAGGACGCGCCACTTGACTCCCCGCGCCCACCGAGCCGCACAGCTAAGGACCTGATCCGTGACTGACCTTCCCACCGACATCGAGCACGGCGACATCGAGCAGGTCGACCTGCAGCTCGAGATGCAGCGGTCGTACCTCGACTACGCGATGTCCGTCATCGTGGGTCGTGCGCTGCCCGACGTCCGCGACGGGCTCAAGCCCGTCCACCGTCGCGTGCTCTACGCGATGTACGACGGCGGTTACCGCCCTGACCGGCAGTTCTCCAAGTGCACGCGCGTCGTCGGCGACGTCATGGGCAAGTTCCACCCGCACGGCGACACGTCGATCTACGACGCGCTCGTGCGCCTGGTCCAGGACTGGTCGATGCGCTACCCGCTCGTGTCCGGGCAGGGGAACTTCGGCTCCCCGGGCAACGACCCGGCGGCCGCGCCCCGGTACACGGAGTGCCGGATGGCTCCACTGTCGATGGAGATGGTCCGTGACATCAACGAGGACACCGTCGACTTCCAGGACAACTACGACGGGCGCACCCAGGAGCCCGTCGTGCTGCCCTCGCGGTTCCCGAACCTCCTGGTCAACGGGTCGTCGGGCATCGCCGTCGGCATGGCGACGAACATCCCGCCGCACAACCTGCGCGAGGTCGCCGACGGCGTCCTGTGGCACCTCGACCACGCCGACGCGACGCACGAGGAGCTCCTCGAGGCGCTGATCCAGCGCATCAAGGGCCCGGACTTCCCCACGGGCGCGACGATCCTCGGGCACCGGGCGATCGAGGACGCGTACCGCACGGGCCGCGGCTCGATCATCATGCGGGCCGTCGTCGAGGTCGAGGAGATCCAGGGGCGCATCTGCCTCGTCGTCTCCGAGCTGCCCTACCAGGTCAACCCCGACACCCTCGCGCTGAAGATCGCGGACCTCGTCAAGGAGGGTCGCGTCACCGGCATCGCGGACATCCGCGACGAGACGTCGGGCCGCACCGGCCAGCGGCTCGTGATCGTGCTCAAGCGCGACGCCGTCGCGAAGGTCGTGCTCAACAACCTCTACAAGCACACGCAGCTGCAGGAGACGTTCGGCGCGAACATGCTCGCGCTCGTCGACGGGGTCCCCCGCACGCTGAGCATCGACGCGTTCGTGCGCCACTGGGTCACGCACCAGCGTGAGGTCATCGTCCGTCGGACGCGCTACCGCCTGCGTGAGGCCGAGGAGCGTGCGCACATCGTGCGCGGCTACCTCAAGGCCCTCGACATGCTCGACGAGGTCATCGCCCTGATCCGTGCGTCGGCGACGGTCGACGACGCGCGCGAGGGACTGATGGAGCTCCTCGACGTCGACGACGTCCAGGCGCGCGCGATCCTCACCCTGCAGCTCCGCGCGCTCGCCGCGATGGAGCGTCAGCGCCTGACGGACGAGTTCGCCGCACTCCAGGCCAAGATCGCCGACTTCCAGGAGATCATCGCGTCGGACGCCCGCCAGCGCGGGATCGTCAAGGACGAGCTCGCGGAGATCGTCGAGAAGTACGGCGACGAGCGCCGCACCCAGATCCTGCCGTTCAGCGGGGAGGTCTCGATCGAGGACCTCATCGCCGAGGAGGAGATGGTCGTCACCATCACGCGCGGCGGCTACGTCAAGCGCACCCGCAGCGACAACTACCGGGCCCAGCACCGCGGTGGCAAGGGTGTGCGGGGCGCGCAGCTGCGTGAGGACGACATCGTCGACCACTTCTTCGTCACGACGACGCACCACTGGCTGCTGTTCTTCACGAACCTGGGCCGCGTCTACCGGTCCAAGGCGTACGAGCTGCCCGAGGGCGGCCGGGACGCGAAGGGCCAGCACGTCGCGAACCTGCTCGCGTTCCAGCCCGGCGAGAAGATCGCGCAGGTCCTGGACATCCAGAGCTACGACCAGGCGGAGTACCTGGTCCTGGCGACGCTGCGGGGCCTGGTCAAGAAGACGCGGCTGAGCGAGTACGACTCGACGCGGTCGGGCGGCGTCATCGCGATCAACCTGCGCGAGGACGAGGACGGCCTGCCCGACGAGGTCGTCTCGGCGTGCATCGTCAACTCCACGGACGACCTTGTGCTCGTCTCGCGCAAGGGGCAGTCGATCCGCTTCACGGCGAACGACGAGGCGCTGCGACCGATGGGTCGGGCGACGTCCGGCGTCACCGGCATGAAGTTCCGCACCGAGGACCAGCTGCTCGCGATGGACGTCGTGCGCGACGGGTCGTTCCTGTTCACGGTCACCGAGGGTGGCATCGCCAAGCGCACCGCGCTGACCGTCGAGAACTACCGGGTCCAGGGTCGAGGCGGCCTCGGCATCAAGGTGGCGAACCTGCCGGAGGCGAACGGCGACCTCGTCGGTGCGCTGGTCACGGACGAGGACGACGAGGTTCTCGTCATCATGGAACGCGGGAAGATCGTGCGGTCGGCCGTCAGCGAGGTCAACGCGACCGGGCGGGCGACGCAGGGCGTGATCTTCGCCAAGCCCGAGAACAACGACCGGATCATCGCGGTCGCTCGCAACATCGAGCGACACCTCGGCGACGATGCCGGTACCGTGGTCGACGAGACCGCGTCGTCGGACGTGTCCGCGGATGCGCCGGCGGCCTCGCCGCAGCCCGTGCCGGAGGACCCGACAGGCGCTGTGTCATCCCCGCAGGAGGATGCATGAGCACTGAGCCCGCTCCCCCGTCGATCCCGCCGCGCAACCGGCCGTCCGGGCCGGTGAGCCGGCCCGGCGTGCCGAGCGGCGGTGCGCCCACCGGCGGTGCGCCCGCCGGCGCACCGGCCACGTTGCGACCCGCCGGGTCCGAGCCGATCGACGAGGCCACCGGCTTCGGCCCGCGTCCGCCGCGCGGCCCGGCTGCGGTGCGGCCGTCCACCTCATCGAGCGCGTCGGCCTCCAGCGCGTCGGCGTCGAGCGCGTCGGCCTCCGTCGACCTCGACGACGCCCCCTCGCCGCTCCAGGTCGCGGTCGACTCCGTCACCTCGTCGCTCAAGAAGGCCGCAGCCGCCACGTCGGCCGCGATCGGCTCGGCCACGCACTCCCGCACCGAGGAACACACCATGACCGGAACCACGAACACCGCCCCCCCGCGAGCGTCGGGCACACCCGCCCCCCGTCCGACGACGGGCCGGATCCCTACGGTCTCCGCGACCGGTGCGCCGCGCCGGGTCCGCCTCGCCGTCTCCCGCATCGACCCGTGGTCGGTCATGAAGCTGTCGTTCCTGCTGTCGGTGGCGCTCGGGATCATCCTCGTCGTCGCGGCGGCAGTGGTCTGGTTCGCGCTGGACGGCATGCACGTCTTCGCGCAGGCCGACACGCTCGTCCGGGAGGTGCTCGGCGCGGAGAGCAACGTCGACATCCTTCAGTACGTCTCCTTCAGCCGGATCCTCTCGGCCGCGACGCTCATCGCCGTGGTCGACGTCTTCCTGCTGACGGCGCTGTCGACCATCGCCGCGTTCCTCTACAACATCACCGCTGCGCTGGTCGGTGGGGTGCACCTGACGATGACCGACGAGTAGGCCGACCGCGTTTGGGCGCCATGGCTGGACTGGGGTAGTCTCGTCCGGCGCGCCCCGCCCAGCGTGGTGCACATACGGGCCTATAGCTCAGACGGTTAGAGCGCTTCCCTGATAAGGAAGAGGTCACAGGTTCAAGTCCTGTTAGGCCCACTCCCGACCCGTGGGGGACCGATGAAGAAGCTGCTTCTCCTGATGGCAGTTGCGGCAGTCGGCTATGTCGCGTGGCAGCAGTACTCGCAGAACCAGGACGACCGGGATCTGTGGGCAGAGGTCACCGACACCTTCGAGTGACCCACCGCTCTCGGGGCCATGGCGCAAGTGGTAGCGCACCTGCTTTGCAAGCAGGGGGTTAGGGGTTCGAGTCCCCTTGGCTCCACCGCAGGTCGAAGGCCTCTTCCGGTGTCCGGGAGGGGCCTTTGCCATGCTGCCCCCTCGCCACGGTCCAGTCCGGCCTCCTCCGTCGTCCCGCGCCCGCGGGCCTGACCACGCTGCGCGAAGCGGCCCTCCCGGCGTGTGGGATGCTCGTCCCGGTCACGAGGTCCAGCGACAAGCCTTCCGGCGTGCTGGCCGGCAACCGCGTCCCGTCCACGGTGCCCCCGGAAGAAGACCCGCCCGCACCTCCGGTGCAGGAAGAACGGACGCACGCGACCTCCCGAGGGACCGCCGGGTGCTCGAACGACGAGGCGGACCCATGTCAGCACCCCTGATCCAAGATGAGGCCGAGGTCATCCGCTGGCTCGGCGAGGGCCGCACGTACGCCTGGATGAGCGAGGAGTACGAGCGCCGGTACAACGTCACCACGGGTGCCGCCGTGTGGGCCGACTGCCGGCGACGCACCGTCTTTACAGAGCAGGTCGGCCCGGACGACGGTCTCGTGCCGTGGCAGGTCGCAGACTGCCACCGTCGGGCGTTCGCGGTGGCCATGCTGCGCATGGAGGCCCGCAGGCGCGCCGGCGCGGCCCTCTCCCCCGGCGACACCGTGCGCCTCGCACGCTGGCGTCGCGAGCCGGACGAGCGCGGGCTCGTCGTGAGCTACGACGCCCAGAGCGACGAGGGGTTCGGGTACGTGCCGCGACGTCCGGGCCTCGACCCGGACCTCATCAGGGAGCCGTGGACGTCCTAGCCCCCTGGTCGTGCCGCCTCCGGCCGACGCGCGTGGCCGGAGGCGCTTCCTGACCGAGGTCAGATGGTCGTCTCGTCAGGTGTCTCGCTGGCAGCCTCGACACCCTCGGAGGCGGCCGAGTCGGCCGTGTCGATGGTCTTGGGCACCGAGCGGCGCGTCGTGACCTTCTTCGCGGCGTCCGTGACCTTCTCGGTGAGGTCCTCGCGGGCCTCGGTGACCTTCTCGGTCAGCTCCTCGGCGGCGGCGGTCACCTTGTCGGCGGCCTTGCGTGTCGCCTCACGGCTCTTCGCGACCGTGGCACCGGCGACCTCGCCGACGGTCTCGGCGGCGTCGCCGACCTTCACGGTGAGGTCCTCGCGTGCCTCGTGCGCGCGGGCGCGCAGGGTCTCGGTGCCCGTGTGGCCCGCCTCGGTGGCGGGCTCCCAGGGCTCGGCCCACGGGTCCTCGGTCGATCGCGTGCGGGTCCAGGCGGCGACAGCGGCGCCGATCCCCGCCAGGAGCGCGAACAGCCAGAAGGCGTTCCGGCCCGTGTGCTTCTTCTTCTCGGTCGCGGCCGCCTCGGCAGCTGCCGCGGCGGCGGCCAGTGCGGCGGGTGCGGTGGCCGCCTTGTCGGCGGCCTTCTCGACGGCCGCACCGGCACGCTCGGCGGCCTCGTTGATGGCCGTCACCAGGCGCGGGAGCAGGTCGTCGACGAGCTTGTCATGGGCGGTGTCGATGGCCGGCGCGGCCATCTCCGCGGCCTTCTCGACGCGCGGTGCCGCGGCCTTCACGCTCTCCTTGTACAGGTGCTCGATGCGCGGCACGAGCCACTCGACAGCTGCCTCGATGCGCGGCGTCGACCAGTCCTTGGCCTGCCCGGCAGCCTCGGCGGCGTGCGTCGCTGCCTCGCCGGCGTGAACCTTCGCGCTCGCTGCGAAGTCCGCGGCGTGCTCCTTGAGGCGCTCGGTGTCGACCTGGTCGAGCGTCGGGCGACGGATGCTGAAGGTCATGTCCACTCCCGTGTTGTGCGGCTGGCGTCCTGAGGTCCCACTCTGCCACCACGCGCGGGAGCGCGCAGGGTCCCGGCGCACGTCACGGGTGCGCCGATGCCCCGCGGGACGACCTAGAGTCGGGCTCATGCCGTCGTCCGTCACCTCGTCCACCGACTCGTCCGCCGCCGCGCCCTCCGCCCCCGCGCCCGCCGCGCCCGCGACCACGCCTGCGCCCGCGACCTCGTCGTCCCGGCCGGCCACGGACGCCACCGCCGCGACAGTCGTCGAGATGTGGACGGACGGCGCCTGCAAGGGCAACCCCGGCGTGGGCGGCTGGGGGGTCTGGATGCGGTCGGGCACCCACGAGCGCGAGCTGTTCGGGGGCGAGGAGGACACGACCAACAACCGCATGGAGCTCACCGCGGTCATCGAGGGCCTGCGGGCCCTCAAGCGGCCGTGCACGGTGCAGCTCAACATCGACTCGCAGTACGTCATGAAGGGCATGACCTCGTGGCTCGCGGGCTGGAAGCGCAACGGGTGGCGGACGGCCGACAAGAAGCCGGTCAAGAACGCCGAGCTCTGGCAGGCCCTCGACACGGAGGTCGCGCGGCACACGATCACCTGGCAGTGGGTCAAGGGGCACGCGGGCGACGTCGGGAACGAGCGGGCCGACGAGCTCGCCAACCGTGGTGTGGACCAGGTCAGGGAGCGACGCGGCTGACGTCGTCGTGAAACACTGCTCCCATGTTCGCGACGCTGCACACGACCGCCGGTGACATCCGGATCGAGCTCTTCCCGAACCACGCGCCCAAGACGGTGGAGAACTTCACCGGCCTGGCCACGGGTTCCAAGGCATGGAAGGACCCCCGTACCGGTGCTGAGCGCACCGACCCCCTGTACAACGGTGTGATCTTCCACCGCGTGATCTCCGGCTTCATGATCCAGGGCGGCGACCCCCTGGGCACCGGGACCGGCGGCCCGGGCTACAACTTCGACGACGAGATCCACCCCGAGCTCGGCTTCACGGAGCCGTACCTGCTCGCGATGGCCAACGCCGGCCCGCGGCGCGACCCGATCACCGGCAAGGTGGGTGGCACCAACGGCTCGCAGTTCTTCATCTCCGTCGCCCCGACCACGTGGCTGACCGGCAAGCACACGATCTTCGGCAAGGTGGCGGACGACGCGTCGCGCGCCGTCGTCGACGCGATCATCGCCGTCCCGACGCGTGCGGGCGACCGCCCCGTCGAGGACGTCGTCATCTCGTCGGTCACGATCGAGGACTGAGCGGCTTCCCGCCCGCCGTCTCATGAGCTCCTTCCAGCCGCTGCCCGAGACGGCGGGCCCCCCGGTCTGCCCGCGTCACCCCGACCGGATCTCCTACGTCCGCTGCCAGCGCTGCGGACGGCCCGTGTGCCCGGAGTGCCAGCGGCAGGCGCCCGTGGGTGTCCAGTGCGTCGACTGCGTCGCTGAGGCGGCACGCAACGCCCGGCCGACCCAGACGGTGCTCGGCGGGCGCGTCCACGACGGGCGCCCGGTCGTGACGCTCACGATCATCGCGCTGTGCGTCGTGAGCTTCGTTCTCCAGCTGGCGGTGCTCGGCTGGACAGCCCGGTGGGCGTTCTCGCCCGCTGCAGGTCAGGTCGAGCCCTTCCGGTTCCTCACCACCGCGTTCCTGCACTCGACGAGCATCTTCCACATCCTGTTCAACATGTACGCGCTGTGGATCGTCGGCCCGTTCCTCGAGAACGCTCTGGGCCGGGCGCGGTACATCGCGCTCTACCTGATCAGCGCGGTCGCCGGGTCGGTCGGGGTGCTGCTGTTCGCGTCGCCGGTGGAGTTCGCGTGGGTCCAGGGGGCCGTGGGCGCGTCCGGCGCGGTGTTCGGGTTGTTCGGCGCAGTGCTCGTCGTGCTCCGCAGGCTCGGCCGCAACGCGCAGAGCTTCCTCATGATCATCGGACTGAACCTGGTCATCGGGTTTGTCGTGCCGGGCATCGCGTGGCAGGCGCACGTCGGCGGCCTGGTTGTCGGGGCAGGCCTCGGCGCCGCCTACGCGTACGCGCCGGCGCTGCGTCGTCGTGAGATCGGCATCGTCGCGACCGTCGTGGCGGCCGTGGTCGTCGTCGGGCTGGCCCTGCTCAAGTACGCGAGCGTCTGAGGAAGCGAATTACACCCGTGTAGTTATCCACAGGGTTGTCCCCGCCTGGGGACAACCCCCTCGTGGTGCGGGGCTCAGTGCCAGCGGGTCGTGAGGCTGAAACCCGCCAGGATCAGCACGAAGCCGATCGCGAGGTTCCACTGCCCGATCCCCGGGATCGGGTACTGGGACTGCATCATGTAGGTCACGACGATCCAGGCCAGGCCGACGATCATCAGGGTGAGCATGACCGGCACGAGCCAGGTCGGGTTCACCACGGGTCCGGCCGCCTTGGGGGGCGGGATGTACGCGGGCTTCTTCCGCGACCTCGACTCAGGCACGTCAACAGCTCCTGTCCTGCGATGGGGCGGGGCGGCGAACGGCAGATCGGCGCCGGCCCGCCGGAACGTGGCTTAGCGTAGTGGCGATCACGCCCGAGAGGAGCATGCGTGCCGGACCGCACCCACCACGTCGTGCACAGGGTCAGCCGTGGAACGCTCTCGGTGACGCTCGTGCTCGCGCTCGCCGGCATGATGTTCGTGGCCAACGCGCGGCTCGCGCGCGGGACCGACGAGCGCCACCCCCAGAACCTCGCCGACCTCGCCGCTGTCGAGGAGTCGCGTGTCGCGCGGCTGCAGGGCGAGGTGGGCACGCTCCGCACCGAGGTCGACCGGTTGACCGAGGAGCAGGCACGACTCACGGGCCTGCAGATCGGTTCGCCGGGGTCCGGGTACGACGTCGCCTCCGGGATGGTGGGCGTCACCGGTCCCGGGATCACGGTGAGCATGACCGACGCGCCCGCCGACTCGCAGAACCTCCCGAACGTGCGCCCGGACGACCTCGTCGTCCACCAGCAGGACCTCCAGGCGGTGGTCAACGCGCTGTGGGCGGGTGGGGCCGAGGCCATGAGCCTCATGGACCAGCGGGTCATCTCGACGAGCGCGTTCCAGTGCATCGGCAACGTCCTGTCGCTGCACGGCCGGCGGTACTCGCCCCCCTTCGTCGTCCGCGCGGTCGGCGACCCCAAGAAGCTCCGGGCGGCGCTCGCCGCCTCCCCCGCCGTGCAGATCTACCTCCAGTGGGTCGACGCCGTGGGGCTCGGCTGGAGCGTCACGACCGCTCAGGACCCGTTGAACCTCCCCGCGTACGAGGGCATCACCGAGCTCAAGTACGCGCAGGTCCCCCACGGCGTCGAGGTGCTCCCGGGCCTCGCCGCGGCCACGTCAGGCTCGGGCTCGTGACGGCTCCGGCGCGCGTCGGCCCGCCTCGGCACGGACGGGCTCCGCAGCCCGCGCGGTCGACGAGCGCGGGATCGGTCGCGCTCGCCGGTCTCGGCGTCGTCGGCGAGCTGCTGATCACGGCCGGCGTCCTGCTCCTCGCGTTCCTCGTGTGGCAGCTGTGGTGGACCGACGTCGAGGGCAACCGCGCGCAGGCCGAGATCGTCCGGAACCTCGACTGGGCCCAGGCACCGACGACGGCACCTTCTGCTGCGGCGGGCCCGGGTGCGACGGCCGGCCCGGCTGCGACGCCGGCTGTGGTCATCGCCGCCCCGCACCGCGGGGAGGACCCGCCCGTCGACGTGGAACCCGACCTCCGGACGACGTTCGCGACGCTGCAGGTGCCGCGCTGGGACGGGGAGCCCGAGCGTCCCGTCAGCGAGGGCGTCGACAAGGCGACCGTGCTCGACTCCCTCGGCATCGGCCACTACCCCGGCACGGTGATGCCGGGCGCCATCGGGAACTTCGCGATGGCCGGGCACCGGACGACCTACGCCAAGCCGTTCAACCGCGTCGCCGAGCTGCAGGTCGGCGACCCGATCGTGGTCCGGACCGCGTCGACCTGGTACGTGTACCGCGTGACGTCCACGGAGATCGTCCGTCCGCAGGACGTCGCGGTCATCGCCCCGGTCCCCGGGAAGCCGGGCGTCGCACCGACGGAGCGCTCGATCACGCTCACGACGTGCCACCCGATGTTCTCGGCCCGCGAGCGGTTCATCGTGCACGGCGTGCTTGACTACTGGGCACCGGTCTCCGAGGGTGTTCCCGCTGAGATCGCCGGAGGAGCCTGATGTACGGGTGGTTGTGGCGGCACCTTCCGGGGTCGACGCCCGTCCGGGTCGCGATCCTCGTCGTCCTCGCGGCGGCGGTCCTCGCGGCCTGCTTCACGTGGCTGTTCCCGGCGATCGCGCCGCTCATGCCGTTCAACGACACGACTGTAGGGGTGTGAGATGACCCGGATCCTGGTGGTCGACAACTACGACTCGTTCGTCTACACGATCGTGGGGTACCTCGCACAGCTCGGCGCCGAGACCGTCGTGGTCCGCAACGACGCGGTTCCCCCCGTCGAGGAGCGCACGGGGTTCGACGGCGTCCTGATCTCCCCCGGACCCGGCACCCCCGCCGAGGCCGGTGCGAGCCTGCAGGTCATCCGCGACTGCGCGGCGGCCGGGATCCCGATGCTCGGCGTGTGCCTCGGGCACCAGGCGCTCGGCGAGGTGTTCGGCGGCACCGTCACGCACGCGCCCGAGCTCATGCACGGCAAGACGAGCCAGGTCATCCATCACGGCGCCGGCGTGCTGGCCGGGCTGCCGAGCCCGTTCACCGCGACGCGCTACCACTCGCTCGCCGTCGTCGCCGGCACGTTCTCCGACGAGCTCGAGGTCACTGCGACCGTCGAGAGCGCGCACGGCCCGATCATCATGGGCCTGCAGCACCGGACGCTGCCGCTGCACGGCGTGCAGTTCCACCCGGAGAGCGTGCTCACCGAGGGCGGGCACCGGATCCTCGCGAACTGGCTGACCCTGTGCGGGGACACCGAGGCGCTCGAGCGCTCGGTCGGGCTGCACCCG
Organism: Cellulomonas sp. WB94; assembly: GCF_003115775.1. Taxonomy (NCBI): domain Bacteria; kingdom Bacillati; phylum Actinomycetota; class Actinomycetes; order Micrococcales; family Cellulomonadaceae; genus Cellulomonas; species Cellulomonas sp. WB94. The sequence goes on along the minus strand of NZ_QEES01000002.1, from coordinate 1,469,348 downwards.
CTGGTCCGGACGAGCACGACCCCCGCCGCGAGGTAGCCGAACCCCCGTTCCGGGGTCGTGCTCGCGGCGGGCTGGCTGCGTCGTCAGTGGGTCAGGGGGTTGGCTTGCCGCCTGGCACCGGTGCGGTAGCGCCGCTGGTCGGGGTTGCACCCTGCGACACGTTGAGGATCACCGTCGAGCCCGGGGCCACGATCGCGCCCTTGTTCGGGTTCGACGACGTGACGATCCCCGCGGCGTAGTCGGCGCTCGCGACATCGTTCCTCGACGCCTGCAGGCCGAGGGCCTGGAGCTGCGCGGCCGCCTCGTCGTAGGTCTTGCCGACGAGTCCGTCCGGGATGGTGACGGTCGTGGGCGCGATCGCCACCGAGATGCCGACCGTGCTGCCCTGCTGGATGAGGCCCGGCGGCCGGTCCTGCGAGAGGACGGAGTCGGGAGCCTTGTCGGCGGACTCCACGTTGGTGAAGCTGCCGGTCAGGTGCAGCGTCGTGAGGATGCCCTGGGCCTCGGTGCGGGACTTGCCGACGAGGTCGGGGAGCTGCACGTTGCCGCTCGAGATCGACAGGTTCACCGCCGAGCCTGCCGCCACGGGCGAACCCGCCGGCGGGTCGCTGCTGATGACCTTGCCCTGCGGCTGCACGGGGTCGTCGACGGGCGTGATGTTGCCGACCGTGAGCCCGAGGTCCTTGAGCTGGGCGCGTGCCTGGTCCTGCGTGAGACCGGCGAGGTCACCGAGCTGCACCGAGTCCGGGCCGGTCGAGATCCAGACCTTGACGTGGGACTTCTCCGGGACCGCGGTGCCCTCGACAGGGTCCGTGCGGATGGCGAAGCCCTCCGCGATGGTCGCGTTGGACTCGGCCAACCGGTCGAACTCGAGGCCCAGGGCGACGATCTTCGACCTCGCCTCGGCCTCGCTGAGGTTCGCGACCGTCGGGACGGTCACCGTCGTCGGCGTCTGCACCTTGTTCGCGTTGGCCTGGATGAGGGCGAAGATCCCACCGATCGCCAGGATGGCGACTGCCACGAGGGTCCACAGGAGCCAGCGCCTGCGCGGCGGCTCCTCGTCCTCCGTCCGGTGCGACTGCGGCAGGACTCCGGTGGCGCCCGGCGTCGTCGGCGCCCACGGGCTCGCGCCGGCCGGCACGATCTGCGTCGAGGCCGTCGCAGCGGCTGTGGGGGACATGACCTGCGTCGCGGGACCGGACGCCGCAGCGCCCACGGCGAACGCGCTGATGGGCGGTGCCGCGACACGTCCGCCGCGGGCTGCCGACTCGAGGTCGGCCCGGAACTCCGCGGCCGACGAGTAGCGGTCGTCGCGGTCCTTGGCGAGCGCCTTGAGCGTGATGCGGTCGAGGGTCTCGGGGACGTCGGCCGCGAACGAGCTCGGCGTCGGGGCGGCCTCGCGGACGTGCTGGTACGCCACGGCAACGGGGGAGTCGCCGATGAACGGCGGGCGGCCGGTGAGCAGCTCGAAGAGCAGGCAGCCCGTGGAGTAGAGGTCGCTGCGCGCGTCGACCTGCTCGCCGCGGGCCTGCTCGGGCGACAGGTACTGCGCGGTGCCGATGACGGCCTGGGTCTGGGTCATCGTCGCCGCGGAGTCGGCCACCGCGCGGGCGATGCCGAAGTCCATGACCTTGATCGCGCCGGTCGGGGTGAGCATGACGTTCGCGGGCTTGATGTCGCGGTGCACGATGCCCGCGTGGTGGGAGTACTCGAGGGCCGACAGCACGCCGGCGGTGATCTCGACGGCCTCGTCGATCGGCACGGCGTTGCCGTCGCGCAGGATGTCCCGGACCGTGTGGCCCTCGACGTACTCCATGACGATGAACGGCACGTGCGCGACGACACCCGACGCCTCGGTGACGAGGTCCTCGCCGGTGTCGTAGACCGCGACGATGGCCGGGTGGTTGAGGGATGCGGCCGCCTGCGCCTCGCGCCGGAACCGGGCGAGGAACGACGGGTCACGCGCGAGGTCGGAGCGGAGCACCTTGATCGCGACGGTGCGCCCGAGCCGCGTGTCGTGGCCGATGTGCACCTCGGCCATCCCGCCGCGCCCGATGAGCTCACCGACCGCGTACCGTCCGGCGAGGATCCGGGAACCTTCGTCCACCACTAGGCGTCCTTCGTTGTTGTCAGGGTGTCGGGATCGCCCGGCACACTCTCGGAGATCATCCCATCCTCGGTCCGAGGACGAGGGTATCCGGCGTCGTCCGCGCGCAGGCGCTGTTCTGCGACCGCAAGCACGGACGAACCACCAGGCACGTCCCAGGGGACGTCCGCACGCGTCAACGCCTGGGCGAGGGCCGCGCCGAGCAGCGCGATCAGCAGCAGCATCAGCGCCACGAGCGGCCAGGTCAACCGGCCCACGCGGGTGCCGGTCGTCGTCGACGTGCGTCGGGTCACCGGCTCGGACGTCGCGCGGTGCGAGCCGGCGGACCGCCGTGCGTCCTGCTCGCCCTGGTCGCGCAGCTCGCGTCGCGGCGGGTACGACGGCGGGACCACGCCCGGATCGGTCGGCCGGGCCGGGGGAGCCACCACGATCGGGACGGCTGCGGGCGCCGGCGGTACCTCGCGCCGGGGCTCGGGCACGGCTTCGGCGCGTCGACCCGACCCTGCGACGCGCGGGTCGGTGACGACGACGTGGATGCCGGTCGGCGGTGTCTGCTCGACCATGCCGTCGAGCGCGTGGGCCAGCTCGGCCGCCGAGCGGGGCCGGTCGGCAGGCTCCTTGGAGAGCAGGCGCATGACGATGGCGGCCAGGCGTGGCTCGACCGACTGCGGCAGCGGCGGCACTGGCGTGTTGACGTGCGCGACGGCGATGTCCACCGCCGTCGGGCCCGTGAACGGCCGGTGCCCGACGAGGGACTCGTACGCGACGATCCCCAGCGAGTACAGGTCGGACGCGGCGGTCGCGGGCTTGCCGACGGCCTGCTCCGGCGACAGGTACTGCGCGGTGCCCATGACCATGCCCGTCGCGGTCATCGGGACCTGGTTCGTCGCGAGCGACACCCCGAAGTCAGTGATCTTCACGCGCCCGCCGCGGCCGAGCAGGATGTTGCCGGGCTTGACGTCGCGGTGCACGACGCCGGCCGAATGGGCCGCGTGCAGCGCGCGGGCGGTCTGGGCGAGGATCGGCAGGAGTCGCTGCGTCGGGAGCACCGGCTCGCGCTCGAGCAGGTCGGACATGGGCTCGCCGACGACGAGCTCCTGGACGAGGAACGCCGAGCCGTCCTGCTCCCCGTAGTCGTAGAGCTGGGCGATGTTCTGGTGCGACAGCGACGCCGAGTTGCGGGCCTCGGTGCGGAACCGGGACAGGAACCCCGGGTCGCCCGCGTACTCCTCGCGGAGCACCTTGATCGCGACGTCGCGCGCGAGCGACTCGTCGTGCGCGACCCAGACCTCACCCATGCCACCGACGGCGATCTGCCGGACCAGCCGGTACCGGTCGCCGAGGACCTCACCCTGTGCGGCTCTCACTTGCCCAGCACCGCCTGCATGACGGCCTTGGCGATGGGTGCGGCGACGCGTCCGCCGGTCGCCTCGTTGCCGAGGCTGCCGCCGTGCTCGACGAGCACGGCGACGGCGACCCGCGGGGCGTCCGCCGGGGCGAACGCCGTGAACCACGCGTGGGGCGCGGAGTCGTCGGTGGTCTGCGCGGTACCCGTCTTGCCCGCGACCTGCACGCCCGGGATCTTCGCGGCCGTCCCGGTGCCGTTCTCGACGACGCCAATCATCATGTCGCGCAGCGCGGTGGCGGTCGTGGGGGAGACGGCGGTGGAGCGCACGGACGGCGACGCCTCGCTGATGATGTCCAGGTCGGCGGTCCGCACCGTCTGCACGAGGTACGGCTCCATGACCTTGCCGCCGTTCGCGATCGCGGCGGACACCATGGCCATCTGGAGCGGTGTGACGCGCACCGAGAACTGGCCGATCGCGGACTGCGCGGTCTGCGGCGCGTCGAGACCCGCGGGGAAGACGCTCTTGGTGGCGAGCATCGGGATCGTCAGGCCGTCGTCGTCGAACCCGAACTTGTCGGCCTGCGCGGCGAGAGCGTCCTGACCGAGGTCCATCCCGAGCTGAGCGAACGCGGTGTTGCACGAGATCCGCAGCGCGTCGGTGAGCGTCGTCGTCGTGGCGTCGCCGCACGACTCGCCGCCGAAGTTGGTGATGGTCGCCGACGTCTGCGGCAGGTCGAGCACGGTCGGCGACGGGACCGAGGTGTCGGCCGCATACCTGCCGGACTCGAGCGCCGCGGCCGCGGTGATGAGCTTGAACGTGGAGCCGGGCGCGTAGGTCTCCCGGATCGCGGTGTTGAGGAGCGGGTTGCCGTCCGCCGCCAGGAGCTCCTTGTACGCGGCGCCGGCCGCCGCGGTGTCGTGCGACGCCAGCACGTTCGGGTCGTAGCCGGGCTTGGACACCATGGCGAGGATCGCGCCGGTGGTCGGGTCGATCGCGACGACGGCCCCGCGCTGGTCGCCGAGCGCGTCCCAGGCGGCCTGCTGCGCGGCGGGGTTGATCGTCAGCTCGACCGACGAGCCCAGCGGCTGCTTGCCGGTGATGAGGTCCTGCAGGCGCGTGAGGAACAGGGAGTCGGCCGACCCGGTGAGCACGTCGTTCTCGGCCGACTCGAGCCCGGACGCGCCGTTGACGACCGAGTAGAAGCCGGTGACCGACGAGTACAGCGGACCGTTCGCGTAGCTGCGCTGGTACCCGAACGCGTCGTCGCTCGGCGTGGAGGACGCGATGGCCTGACCTGCGACGACGATCGGCCCGCGCGGCTTGCCGTACTCGCGGTACAGCGTGCGCACGTTGCGGGTGTCGTTGTTGAGCGCGCTCGCCTGGCCGAACTGCACCCAGCTGACGCCGCCGATGAGCACGACGAACATGACGACGACGACCGTCGCGAGCCTGCGCAGGGGCGTGTTCATGCGTCCGCCCCCCGGCTGCTGATCCGTTCGGTCGGCTGGTCGTCGCCGTCGGCCGCGGCGGGCGCGTTGCCGGCGGTCCCGGAGCCGCCGGACGCCGCGGACGTGCGGACCGGGATCGGCGCCGTCGTCACCGGCGGACGCGGCGGCGGACCCGCCATCGCGACCCCCGCGGGCCGTCGCGCGTCGTCCGAGATCCGCAGCAGCAGGGCGACGATGATCCAGTTGGCGAGCAGCGAGGACCCGCCGTACGCCAGGAACGGTGTCGTCAGGCCAGTCAGCGGGATGATCCGCGTGATCCCGCCGACGACGACGAAGCACTGCAGCGCCACGACGAACGCGAGCCCGCCCGCGAGCAGCTTGCCGAACCCGTCGCGCACGCCGATCGCCGTCCGCAGGCCCCGCTGGGCGAGGACGAGGTAGCACATCAGGATCGCGATGAGGCCGGTCAGCCCGAGCTCCTCGCCGAGCGACGCGACGATGAAGTCCGACTCGGCGTACGGCACGAGGTCCGGGCGCCCCTGCCCCCACCCGGTGCCGAACAGGCCACCGCTCGCGAGGCCGAACAGGCCGCGGACGAGCTGCCCTGAGCCGCCCGGCGCACGGTTGAACACGTCGGTGTCGAGCGCGTGCAGCCAGACGGTGAAGCGCGCGCCGACGTGCCCGATGAACATCGCGGCGAGCGCTGCACCGCCCGCGAAGAGCACGAGACCGATGACGATCCAGCTCATCCGCTCGGTCGCGAGGTAGAGCATCGCGACGAAGAGCCCGAAGAACAGCAGCGAGGTGCCCAGGTCGCCCTCGAACACGAGCACCGCGAGGGAGACGGCCCAGGCGACGACGAGGGGGCCGAGGTCGCGGATCCGCGGCAGCTGCAGCCCGAGGACCTTGGGACCGGCGAGCGCAAGCGTGTCGCGGTTCGTCACGAGGTACCCCGCGAAGAAGACCGCGAGCAGGATCTTCGCCAGCTCGGCGGGCTGGAGCGAGAAGCCGCCGACGTGGATCCAGATCTGCGCACCGTTGATGTCGGCGCCCAGACCCTTGACCAGGGGGAGCACGATCAGGACGAGGCCGGCGACCATCGCGGTGTAGGTGTACCGGCGCAGCGTCCGGTGGTCGCGCAGCGCGACGAGCGTGACCGCCGCGAGCACGACGGACACGGCCGTCCACCCGAGCTGGCGGGTGGCGAAGCTGCTCTCGATGCCGCGCGCCGACCGGGCCAGGTCGATCCGGTAGATCATCGCGAGGCCGATGCCGTTGAGCGCCACGACGACCGGGAGGATCACCGGGTCGGCGAACGGTGCCCGCAGGCGCAGGACCACGTGCATCGCGACCGCGATCACCGTCATCCCGACCCCGTACCCGAGCACGTTCGCGGGGACCGCTCCCGTCGCGCCGATCCCGACCAGCGCGTAGGACGCGACGCCGATCGCGAGGGCGAGCGCGAGCAGCCCGAGCTCGACGCTGCGACCGACACGGACCCGGTGGGGCTGAACGGTCGCCATCATCCCGTTGCCGCGTTGGCCAGGGCGTCCTGCTCGAGCAGCCGGACGCGCTCGCGTGCGTCGTCGAGGGAGTCGGTGTGGATCGTCTGCTCGAGACGGTCGCGCACGTACGCCGAGAGGTCGTCGACCCGTGCGTCGGAGCGCTCCACGACGGTGGACAGGGACAACGGCCCGACGGTCTGCGGGATGCCCTGGTAGATCGCGACGTTGCCGGCGTCGATGCCCACGTAGTGCTGCGTCTGGGTCCACTGGTAGGCGAGCACGCCGGCGGTGACGAGGGCGGCGAGCACCACGAGCGTGACGATGGCCGCCACGACCCGACGGCGCCGACGACGGCGCGGATCCGGTGCGTCCGCGTCCTCCGCCTCGTCGGTGCTGCCGGCGCCGTTGGCCTCGGTGCCCGGCGCGGTGCCGTCGGACGCCGAACGCGCGGCGGCCCCGGCCTGCTTCGACAGCGCCGAGGCGCGGGCCGCCGGACCGTCGGCCGCGGCCGTCGGACGGTTGCGTGAGGTCGCCGCCGACCCGACGATGGCCGCCGACGTCGAGGGGCCGCCGCCGTCCGGGACGTTGTCGAGCTCGACGACGTCGGCTACGACGACCGTGACGTTGTCCCCGCCGCCCGCCCGCAGCGCGAGCTGCACGAGCCGGTCGGCGCACGCGTCGACGTCCGCGATGTCGCGCAGCGTGTCGGCGATCGTGTCGCCGCTGACGAAGCCCGACAGCCCGTCCGAGCACAGCAGCCAGCGGTCGCCCGGGCGCGCCTCACGGACCGACAGGTCGGGGGCGACGTCGGGGTCGAAGTCACCGAGCACGCGCATCACGACCGAGCGCTGCGGGTGGTGCTCGGCCTCCTCGGGCGTGATCTTGCCGGTGTTGACGAGGTGCTGGACGAACGTGTGATCGGTCGTGACCTGGGTGAGGGCGCCGTTACGCAGCAGGTAGCCGCGCGAGTCGCCGAGGTGCACCATCGCGAGCTTGTTGCCCGCGCGCAGGATCGCGGTGACGGTCGTGCCCATCCCGGCGAGGTCCGGCTCGGCCTCGGTGCGGGCCACGATCTCGTCGCGCGCGGCCTCGAGGGCCCGCTCGAGCTCGTCGAGCGCGTCGTCGGGCCCGTGCGACTCACCGTCGAGCGGGGCGAGGGCGGCGATCGCGACCGACGACGCGACGTCGCCGCCCGCATGCCCGCCCATGCCGTCCGCGACGACGAGCAGGTGCGGGCCCGCGTACGCAGAGTCCTGGTTGTTCGCGCGGACCAGCCCGACGTCGGACCGTGCCGCGTACCGCAGAGCGATGCTCACCCGGGTTACCTCTGCAGCTCGATGACGCTCTGGCCGATGCGCACCTGCGCGCCGGGCGGGACGGGGGTCGGCTGCTGGACCTTGACCTCACCGAGGAACGTGCCGTTCGTCGAGCCCAGGTCCTCGACGAGCCACTGGCCGCCCTGCGGGAAGATCCGGGCGTGCCGCGACGACGAGTAGTCGTCGTCGAGCACGAGCGTGCACGACGGCGCGCGCCCGATGAGGACAGCCGACGAGCCGAGCGGCAGCGTCGTGCCGCGCAGCGGCCCCTCGGTCACGACGAGGCGAGTGGGGATGGCCGAGGCACGTGCGGCCCGGCTGCCGCGGCCGCCGGTCTGTGGGGCGGGCTGCTCGGCGCTCGCTGCACCGGCGGCAGTGCCGGTCGCGCGCGTCCGCGGGGCGGGCCCGCGCCGGTCGACGATCTTGGTGCCGTACAGGTCGCGGCGCAGCACGCCGATCGCGGAGAGCACGAAGACCCAGAGGAGGACGAGGTAGCCGAGGCGCAGGAGGGTGATCGTCAGCTCACTCATGCGGGCCGTTCACTCGTCCTGCTCGGCGGCCGCGTCGCCGGTCCAGAACATGATGCGCGTACGGCCGATCGTGAGCGTGTTGCCGTCGAGCAGCGTCGCGGCCGGGACCTGATGGCCCTCGACGAACAGACCGTTCGTGGACCCGAGGTCGGTCGCGACGACGCCGTCGGGCCCGACCCGGATCTCGAGGTGACGGCGCGAGACGCCGGGGTCGTCGACGATGATGTCCGCCTCCGAGCCACGCCCGATGACGGTCACGGGACCCGTCAGCAGGTAGCGCTGGCCGTCGATGTCGACGAGCGGGTGGCGCGGGCTCGGTGCGACGGTCGTCGCGGGTGCGACGGCACCGCGGACCGTCGCGCTGCGGACCCGGAACCGTCCGGTCTCCAGGTCCTCGTGCTCGAGGAACGTCACGGTCACCGGCCCGACGAACGCGTAGCGCTGCCCCGCCGCGTGGTCGGTGACGTTCGCTGCCAGCTCGTCGGCCAGGGCCTCCGCGCCCCACGCCGAGACCTGCTCGTGGTCGGCCGGCGAGAGCTCGATGGTGAAGTCGTTGGGGACGACGGTGCGGTCCCGGTCCACGACGGCGGCCCGGTCGTCCACCTCACGGCGCAGCGCGCTCGCGAGCTCCACAGGCTTCAGCTCGCTGCGGAACGCCTTGGCGAAGGCGTTGTTGACCGCACGCTCGACCCCGTGCTCGAACTTGTCGAGGATGCCCATCGCCCCACCTCCTTCGCCGCCCCTGCGTCTCCGGTCTACCTGTCGCGTGGGTGACGTCGCCCGCTGACGGACCGCGCGCCCGCGGTTCGTCGGCCTTGATCGTATCCGCGGTCCACCGACTCCCGTCGCGTTCCGGCCCCCGCCACGCTGCGTGCTAATCTTCTCCGGCGCGCGCGAGTGGCGGAATGGCAGACGCGCTGGCTTCAGGTGCCAGTGTCCGAAAGGGCGTGGGGGTTCAAATCCCCCCTCGCGCACAGTGGGGTCTCGGGACAACCGGGACCCAGTAGACGGGACAACTCCCGGCAGGACGTGATCCTGCCGGGAGTTCCTGCGTCCAGGGTCCGTCCGACCTCTTGACTAGCACGCAGGCGTGATATTGCCTGATCTTGACCTGGCGTGCTGCGAGCGTCGGCATCTGGCCCGGGTACGACGATCGGCCCGTTCACCTGGACGGTGACGGGCTCGGACGCGGTGCTGTTCGGTTGCGGGTGTCAGGCGACTTGGAGCGGTCTGCCTCTCGAGGCGTAGTAAGCCTCGTGGAACGCGCGCTTCCGCTTCCTGCGCTTCTTGACGCGTGTGTGCTCGACGGCCCAGGCGGGATCATCGGCGTCGCCGATGAGTTCCATCCACGGGTCGGGCGCGGACCGACAGATATGCCAGTCCCGCAGCAGCCGGACGTTCGTGCCGACGAGGGCGAACGTCAGAAGGATGTGGTTCTTGATCGCTCCTCGCACGCGGGTGAAGTGGCGCACGATCTTCACGCCGCGGTTGTGCTTGATCTCGGCGTTGATGTGCTCGACGCCGGAGCGTCGTCCGTAGAGCGCTGCCCACTCGGTGGACCCGAAGGGCGTCCTCTGTCGAGTCCATGCCTGTTCTTCGGCGTCGACGACGACGGTGACGCCGCATCCGCAGACTGGCGCACCGCGGTTCCCATCCTTGTCGACCGGGCGCTTCGGGCACGTCGTCGCCGGGACGCTGTACGGCGCACGGAGAGACTCGGGGGTGTTGACGCAGCGGACGCGGCGGCTGAGTGCCGGGCCGCGGAACCGCATTGTTCCGGGTCGATCGCCGTGCGGTACCGGATCGAGCTGGTAGGGCCGTCGCTCGTCGTACTTCCCTTGGAGCTCGCGCTTGGCGGCATCGGATAGGCCGAGGCTGAATCCGCCGAGGCTGCGTAGCGCGGCGGGGAGCGCGGACGTGTACAGCGAGCCGTCGACCCAGATCGTGTGGAGTCTGGGGCCGGGGTGGACGCCGAACTGGTTCTTGTGAAGATTGTGGATCGACGCGATGCCACGTCCGACCAGTGGCAGCGCCCATGCCTCCGGTTTGCGGTACGTGTAGCCGCGGTCGGACAGCAGCGTCTTCAGTGGAATCCCGGCGTCCGTCAAGGCGTCGACTGCGCGCAGGCCGGCTTCGGCCTTGCCAGATCCGGCTGGCATCGTGACCAGGCCGAGCGCCAGGTGCGGGAGCGGGGGCATGCCTGGTTCTGGCACGGGAACGGTGATGTGGAGGTCAAACCCGAGGAAGGTCTCCTTCGGGCGGAGCCCCTTCCCGGAGCGATAGCCGGCGCATGCATCCGGGTCCAGCGAGTGCTGCAGTCGTCCGTCCGCCCGGACCAGCGGGAATTCGACGGTGCGAAAGTCCTCGCCCGAGACGGCGAGGTCGGGCACGTCCTCCGTGTCGATGACATCGGGCTTCTTGCGCCACGACCGGCGCGCCGCCGTTGTCTCGTAGTCGGTCGAGTCGAGTGCGAAGGTCGTGGTCCGCGGCAGTCCCGCCGCTGATGCCATCAGCAGTGCTGTGGCGAACTGGTCGGGGCCGATCGGTCGTTCACCGGTGCACGTCGCCGGGCACTCATGCAGTTCGCCGGTCTTCCTGTCGAACCGCTTGTGGCTATGAACAGACGTGATGTATCCGTGTCGAAGACTCTCCTCGATCCGGCGCAGGTTGTGCGCGATGTGGTCGTAGGTGACGCGCCCCGAGCGTGTGCCCGTCAGAAGTCGGGCGTTGACGAGATCCCGCGCGGTCTCTTCAACCTTCGTCAGGTGCATGTCCTGCCCGAGGATGCCGTGCGTGATGAAGATCGCGAGCAGGTCGATCCATGCGAGATCCATCGGCCTGCCGGTGTGGCTGTCGATGCTCTCGCGCAGGGCGTCGGCGACGCCGGAGCGCCGCGCGATCTCGCGCGCGATCTTGTAGGCGCGAGACAGGGAGAGCCTGCCCGGTCTCGCGACGTTGCGGTCCAGCGGCCTGAGTTCGGTCACGGGTTCCACCTCGCGATGTCGGCGAAGATGGCGGTCTCGTCACGGGTCGGCACGTACGGCAGCAGGTCACGTAGCGCGTGCGTGGAGACGGTGCCGGCGAACCGGTAGACCTCCGACACGGTCAGCCCAGTGCTCAGCATGTGGACCAGCCAGGTCGTGCGCAGTCTGGGCGAGTCGAATGCCGGTGCACGTGGTGGCACCTCGATGTGCCTCGATACCTGCGAGGCCGCCGTCCGGCCGGCCGCGATGTCCGCGTACAACTGTCGGCCTTCGTACTCCTCGCACAAGGAGCGAAGTGCTGTGTGAGCGCGTGGCAGGACCGGAACGGTGCGCGGGCGTCCGCCGCGGACGTGCACGAGCACGGCGTCGTCGCGGAACTGGACATCGTCGGCGCGCACGGCGCCGACCTCATGGCCCTTGAGTCCAGCGCACAGGGCGAGTGAGAGCAGTGCCAGAGCGCCACGGGTGCGGCCTGGTGTCTTCTGAGTCCTTGCGATCTCCCACATCCAGTCGACCTCGTCGTAGCGGTACGGCGGTGCCACTAGCTTGTGCGAGTGCGTCAGTGGTTCCGGCGACCAAGTACGCGCGCCGGGTGGCGAGCCTGCCGATGCGCCGCAGGGTCGACGCATAGGTGGCGCGACTCCGATTGCTGATGCCGTTCAGACCGACGGCGACGAAATGCTCGACCGTCGGCTCGTCAAGAAGGGCTTCCTTGTCGAGCGGCATGGCGTGCGAGGCCGCCCAGTCGGCAAACGCGGACACGGCCTTGAGGGCGACATACACGCCGGACAGGGATGTGCAGCCGCCGTTGACCACGGCGTCCCGGACGAAGGGACCGATCTCATCCCAGCGGTCATGACCAGCGCCGTTCGGCTGGTACCCGAGCGTCGCCGTTCAGATGGCCTCGGCGCTGATGGGTCCTGGCTGAGACGGCCTAGGCACAGGGCACGCCCGAGAGGTGCCTGGCGTCGAGCACGGGCGCGTGTGATGCTGTCTTCGTTACGTACAACGCGGTGGTTCCTTGCCTGTGGTGGTCGGGGACCTCTCAGCGGCGGAGTTGGCGCTCCGCCGTCCAGCAAGGGCGTCACCCTCGGGTGGCGCCTTTCGCTTTGTGCCGATCGGTCGATCTGAACTCGTCGTCGCGCGGATGGCGACAAAGCACAACCTTGATGAGTGCGACGTACGACAGCAGCCGGAACAACCTCTTGAGTGTCGACTCGACGTCGACCGGATCTCCCAACCTAGCCGGCGAGCAAGGGCTTCATCAAGTGGAGTGACGGTATATACGCAGGTCAGAGCACATTTTGGAGGCGCTGTGGCCCAGTCGCGAGTCCTTGCGCCGGGCTTCTGGTGCGACGACTGCGAGACGTTCGGTCGACGCGTCCGCCGCGAACCGCGCTCGAAGTACTGCACCGTTCATCGCCGGAAGCGCCGCGCGTTCTATCAGGCGAAGTGGAAGTTCGAGCACACCGGTGGATCGCGCGTCTACCCGCTCGTGTACGACGCTCGACTGGTTCCCGATCAGAAGGAGCGGGTCGCGATCGACCCTTCGGAGCTCGCTCGGGTCGAGGACGCGGCGAGGCAGCTACGCAGGTTCACCGAGGCAGCCTTGAGCACGTGGGGAGCGGAGCTGAACCTGCGGCAGGCGAGGGCTCTCGACGAAATCGTCAAGGCGCTCGTGTCGACAGCGCAGGAGCTCGAGACCTTCATCGGCCGCACTCGCGGCGCTCGCGAGTAGCGGCGGGGTTCGAGCGCCAAGGCAAAGTGCTGTGTGATGTCAGAGCGGTCGTGGTTCAGTCCTCGCCCACAACCCACTCCCTGCGTCCAGCGTCCTTCCCTCGCGTCCTGTGCAACCGTCGGACGGCGCCGGACGGGCACACGGCGCAACGACCCTGACCGGCGGCGGGCCCCGGCAAATATCACGCAGGTGATGCCGAAACGATGCACCTGGTGATACGATCTCCCCATGACTGCAGCGGCGAGCACCGAGAAGAGCGCTGACCGTCGAATGCTCGTACTCGTTCGCGATGCCAAAGGGCTGTCGCAGCGAGAGCTCGCGACCCTCGCCGACGTCAACCAGTCGACGATCTCCAAGGCCGAGAATGGGCTCGCCGAACTCAAGGGCGACACCTTGCGCCACGTGGCGCACGCCCTCGACTGCCCCGTCGAGCTCTTGACGCACCCGACACCCCAGCTCGGCCTCGATGTCTCCTGCCTACACAATCGGCGGCGATCCTCCCGCCTGACAGCGGTCGCGAAGAACAAGATCCAGGCGCTCGCGCACCTGTCGAGGCTCTCCATCGAACAGATCATGGACGGGCAGCCGGTCACGCCCGTCACTCTTCCGCGAGTGGCCCAGCTCGATGCGCCTGATCCGGTTGAGATCGCGGCGATCGTGCGGGAGCATTTGCGCCTGCCGGCGGGTCCGGTCAAGGACCTTGTCGGTGCTCTCGAGAACGCCGGCGTCGTCGTGTTCGAGCGGCCTCTGGGCTCGACAGCGCAAGACGCTGTGTCGTCGTGGCCGCAGACGCCCGGTCGCGTGCCGATGCTCGTGGTCAACGGCGGCCTGAGCGGAGACCGGCAGCGCTTCACCATCGCGCACGAACTCGGGCACCTGGTGATGCACCGCCTCCCGGGCGACGACCAGGAGGCCCAGGCCGACCTGTTCGCGGCCTCGCTACTCGCGCCTCCGGAGGAGATCCGTCCCGACCTGGCTGGCCTCACCACGGCGCAGTTCCGTCGGCTCGTCGAGCTCAAGCCCAAGTGGGGAATGTCCATCGCCGCGCTCATCAGGCGCGCGTACGACATCGACGAGATCTCCGACCGCCAGTATCGCGAGTTCCAACTCCGTCTCAACCGACTCGGGTGGAAGACCTCCGAGCCGATCGAGGTGCCGCCCGAGCACCCGACCACCCTGCACAACCTGCTCCAGAGCAGGTTGCGCTCCGGCCAGGCCGTGACCGACCTAGCCCGAACGGCCCTGATGACCGAGCAGAGCTTCCGTCGTTACTTCCCCATCGAACCGCGCGACAGCGCCATGACCGCCTAGGACGGTGGTTGCCGTGACCGACACCTTGATGCCGAACGGGCTCACGCTCGCGACTCCAGCGCTGCCGACACCCCTCGTACCCGTGCGCGAGCTGTACGCCGGGCGCCCGGCGATCGCCGTGCAATCCGAGACCAACATCGACGGCATCCGCTCGGTCGCGGGCATCTGCAACGAGACTCCGTTGGGGGTCGTCCTCACGGTCCCCGCCCGATGGCCCGTGACCGAGTCCAAGGTGTCCGACGTGCTTGCTCCGTTTCACGAGGTGACCGGCGACGTCGAGCACGCTCTCTTCGACGCCAACCGGTACTCGGGGGTGCGCCGCACGATCGGGTGCGCGCCGCTCGACGTTGGTCTGGTTGACGCCCAGCTCCGCGCGGGTCAGCGGTACGCACTGACGGACTCCCCGTACATCCCCGACGGCGACTTCGCGGCATTGGACGGCACCCTCGCGCAGGCTCGGCGGACGGGCCGCCCAGTTGTGGCTGCGCTACCGATCAGCTACCTGTGGCTCAGGAACCGGCCCAGGGAGTTGCGGGAGGCGATCAACCGCGGCGGCGTGCCGGTCGGGCTGATCGTCGAGCACTCTGGCGACCCGATGGGAGTGCAGGCCGTTGTTCGTGGCCTCGTGCACGTCCTCGGCGCCGACCAACCCGTGTTGGTCCTCAGGTGTGACGCCTCTGCCGTCGCGGCCGTGGCATATGGGGCCGCCGGCGGGGCAATCGGCACGCTGACCAGCCTGCGACACCTGTACCCGCTGCCGAACCCGGACAAGAAGAGTGGACGCAGGCCGGCGCGGATTGCTGTGTGGGTGCCACGGCTCATGGCGTACATGTCGGTCGAGAAGGTCGCGGACCTCGTGCAGCACCCGGACATCGATCAGTACTTCGTGTGCGACTGCACGGCCTGCAACGGCATGCGGCTCGACCGGATCGTCACCGACCGGCACGCCTATGAGCACTCGATCCGCGCCCTGACCGACTTCGCCGCGATGCGCGTCGGGTCGGCGAAGAGTCCCGAACTGCAGCGCCTGGCCCTGTTCGAGGCAGGTAACGCCGCCCAGTTCGCACACCAGCACATCGAGTCCACAACGGGCGTTCCGCTGGAACCACCGGCGTTCATCGGTGCCTGGCGCGTGGCCTACAACGAGATCGGCGCCTGACCGGATCGGAGGGCGACCTCGAACAGCTGCTCTTCCCTCAGCTTGCGCTGGAAGTGCACCTGACCGTCGGGTGGTTCCCACGTGCCTGCGTTGAGAACGAGCTCGACCTTCGTGTCGGTCGCCGCCACCACGCTGTACCCGTAGTAGTCGCAACGGATCAGCTCAAGCGCATCGGGTGCCGGCAACGACGGTATGAGTGCTGCGACAGGAGCTGTCGTGCGCAGCCGACCGAGCGCAGCACGTGACCTGTGCAGAGCACCGAGAACAAGAAAGCCCCGGATGTCGAGCGGCGCGTCCGGTGCATCACCGTAGGAGGCATCGGCAGACGCGAGCCACCATGCCCGGTCGACGATCGGCCCTACGTTCCGTGCCCGACGCGTGCGCCATCCATGCTCGTTCCATCTGACGATAGGAACAACGAGCGCGTCCGCGAGCCAGACGCATGGGAGAGCGACCCCGCTCCATCGGAGCAGGCGCACCGACTCGGCGGCTGCCTTCTCGAGGTCGTCATGTGCACGTGTGATGCGGGTACCAGACGGCAGCCGAAGCGTCTCCTTCCCCTGACGGGCGGCGAGGAGTGCCGATTCTGTCCCGATGACGTCGGAGTGGCGAGCGTGGATGTGCGTCATCGTCGATCGTCACCCGTTTGCGTGCCCACGCTCGCACGGTACCCGCACGACTTGGCTGTCACCGAGGATGCGAGGGCGCCGGTCACGAGGAGCGGAGGCGGCCTTCGCGCAAGCCGGGATGAGAACACGCTTCTACTTCGGCAGATGTGGGGTGAGGCATGAGGGACATCAGTGGCGTGCGCGATAGCCGCCGCATCGTGGACTTGGACCGGCTGCGAGCATTGCACGTCACCGACTCCTCGTGCGCGTGACCGTGCCTAACCAGGCTGCGTCCGACGTGGAGGCATGCGCGATCACCGCAGCAGGCGGCTGGCTCGGTGGGGGGCTGGTCAGCGCCCGAGGTGCCTCATGAAGTCGGTGACGAGCTTGCGGTCCAACCCTTGGTTGAACGCTTCGCAGGACGTCTCAGGGACGTACAGGCAGTGATGGCACGCACCCGGCGCCGTTCCGTGTCCGCCGAGGTGCGGATGCCCTTCGCCGCACACCGGGTCGGTTGAGCACCAGTCGGCCGAGTTGATTGCCTCGTCCAGCAGCAGTGCCAGCCGGTCCGGGGTGGCAAGCTCAACGAGGCCGCCGAGCGTCCCATCGATGTCCCCGGCGGCGGTGTAGATCAAGAACGCCGTCCTGGTGTCGGACACGAACAGGCGTTCCCGGAGAGCCGGCAGCGGGTACCCCGACTGTGGGGCGAGTGCCCGCATCAACAGGTGCGCCATCGTGTGCGCTAGCACGCCGCGGACTGGGTCGAGCGCGATGGTGGGGAATTCCACTGCGGCGTCCAGCACTCGTGGGTCGTGGGCCGCGGTGGCTGCCCACGTCTGGCAGGTCTGCTCGTCCAGGACGACGAGGATCCCTTCCCCGTACACCCGGTAGCCCGGCAGCCAGTCGTCGCGCGCGCCGGCGGAGAACGTCTGCGGGTGCTCCTTGCCCCACATCTGCTCGTAGCCGCGTGGTGGATCGGCCGGTGCGGGTTCGATGCGGGTGAAGCCGGCCAGGATGCGTGTCTCCCGAAGCCGCGGCACGGCGGACACGCCCGTCAGCGTGTCCCCGAGAAGGGTCGCGTAGCCGGCAGGGTCCTGGCGTTCGACGATCAGGTCTGGGAGGTGGCCCGTGACATGGCGCGAGTACTCGTCGCTCGTGAGCGCGTCCAGCTCGGCCTCTCGCGACGGCGGTGTGCTCGCCTCGGACCCGAGGGCGTCCAGGTGGGCGACGACCTCGTCGCGCGTCGTCGTGATGCCGAGACGTCCGGCTATCCGGACGATCTCCGCGAGGGTGTCTTCGCGGCGACCACCGGCGTCCAGGCGCAGCAGCGGCGCGAGGGCCGGGTTGTCCAGCAGGGCGTGGACCAAAGTCGGGTTCGTCGCCCCCGCGACCGGCAGCGTGAGCGCGGACAGTTGCTGGGCGTAGTACATCGTCGTCGAGGACCGTTCGAGCGGACGGGCCCGCAGCTGGCAGTCCTGCGCTCCAGCGCCGGGCAGCCATGGGCGCTCGCCCGGGCATGGGAAGTCCTGCTCCGGGTCGAAGGTGACTTCCCGGTGACACGCCTCGCACTTCAGTCGAGGCCGGGCAGGGGACGCCCCGACGGAGTACCGGACTTGGGGGGCAGCACACGGCTCCCCGTCGTGTAGCACCCCAGACCAGTCGATGTCGGCGAGGTGGCCGTTCTGGCAGGCAAGTACGGTCGCGACCTGGAAGGTCGGCCAGCGCCGCCGCCCGATCGCGCAATGCGTGCAGCGGCCTTCGTTTGAGTCGGTGTTGTCCCGTTCGATCAGCCGTTGACACTGCGGGTTCACGCACGCGTCCATCAGGGGGAACCGTGCTGCCGGCAGCACCCAGTCGCGGTCCCGCACCGGCGGGTTCTCCGCCGCTGGCGGCTGCACGAACCGGTCGACGAGTGTTGCGGCCTGCAGGTGCCGGTCGGTGATCGAGAGCTCGTCCAAGACGCCGATCGACCCCGCGGGCCGGTCGGGCAGGGAGCGCATCCAGGCGGCAGGGGCAGTGACGATCACCGACACGCGGTTCGGCAGCAACGTCAACGCCCCGGGGCCGACCGGGCTAATGACGTGCCCGCGCCGGATGGTGGCGACGAACATGGTTCTCACCATTCCGCTTCCTCCTTGTCGGGCTCGCCTGTCGCGGGGGCAGGAACCGTGGCGTGGTTGCCAGGCAGCCATCGGTCGTCGATGTGGACGGCGGCGCTGCTGTCCACGGACCGCAGCGACATCGGCGCGGACCACGAGGGGAAGTCCGCCCGCGGCGCTCGCTCCGGTGGTCGCAAGAACCCTTCCTGCCGTGGTGTGCCCCAGTCCATCTCCAGGTCGCGGGCGGACGCCGCTTCGGTGAGGGCGTGTTCGGCGATCTCGTCGAACAGGTCAACCTGGGCGTGCGGCAAGGTCGCGATCCGGACCCGCATCGCCGCGGACGCCTGCGTGAGCAGGGCGATGTCGCCGGCCGTGACGCGACTGTCCCGGGTGGGACGGGTCTGGCGCACGCTCGCAGCGAGCGCGCCGCGCAGTCCACGGGACAGAGCCGCTCCGGTGAACGGGGTTACCGACGCGGGCTCCACCGCGGCGTACAGGCGGTCGTGAGTGGACGTGAACCGTTCGTAGTGCGACATGTCGCGGGCGTTTGCCGGGTTCAGCACCGTGACGATGACGCCCGGCCCCGTGTTGGCGGCGCGCCCGACACGACCGGAGACCTGGATGTATTGGGATGCGGTCTTCGGTTGGCGCAGGATCGTCAGCAGTCCGAGCCGCTCTACGTCGACGCCGACTTCGATGACCGAGGTCGCGAGGGCGAGGTCGACGCAGCCCTGCTCCCCTTTCGCCTTGGTCAGCCGGTCGAGGTTCGCGGCCGCGTCCCCGGACGATGCAGAGGTGAGCTCGACGTCCTGAAGCGACCTGACCGCGGCGCGAGTGCCATCTGGGCGCAGGGTGCCGGCGCGCACCCCGGTGGAGCGGACCAGCCGCCACGCGTACGAGCGGGCGTCGGTCGCGAGCAACGACTTGGCTTGCCCGAGGTCGCGTAGCGACCCGAAGAACGCCACGTTGGTCCAGTAGGGGTCGAGGTTCGCGCTCGGATCGGCCTGCTCAATGGCTGCGGCGGCGTGCGCGAGAGAGGACAGGACGCGCATCTCGGCGTGCTGGAACCGGCTGACCCCCGTGGCGCACACCCCGATGTGGATGCGCGGCGGGACGGCTGTGCTCACGGTCGCGAAGAACGAGTCGTCCACGCTCAGGCCCGGCGGGGGCACCAGACGGACATCGTCGGCTGGGCACGCGTACAGGTTCTGGGCTTGGCGGCCGTACGCGCGCGTCGTTGCGGTCGCGGCGACGATCCGAGGTGGCATGCCTCCGTCGTGACGGCAGAGCTGGTCGATCGTCGACTCGTACAGGCCGACGAGCGACCCGAGCGGGCCGGAGATGAGGTGGAGCTCATCCTGGATGACCAGCTCGGGCGACGGCCACTTGCGATTCCCATCGGTGTCGATGCCGAACAGGGCGCGCGGCTGCTGGTTCCAGGCCAACTGGGCGAACTTGTCGACCGTGGCGACGATGAACGTGGGACGGGCGGCGTAGATGTCCTCGTCGACCTCGAACACCGGCAGGCCCAGGCCGCTCGAGTAGGAGCAGCGTGGGTTCGGGCAGCGGGCAGCCAGCCGCTGGCCGCCGTTGGGAGCGGCTTCGCTGGCATAGCCGGTGACCTGCCCGTTGACGACGTCACCCATCGCAGCCGCGCACGACGGGCACCGGGACAGGAGGAACGGTCGTTTCCGCGTCCCCCTGGTGGCGCGGGCAAGCTCGTTGCGCATCTGGATCGCGTCCGCGCGACGGTTCGGTGTGGCCGCCTTCCCGAGCCACGCGCCGATCGTGAACCGGACAGTGCCCAGCTGGTTGGCGGGCTCGCGGCGCAGGTCGTCCAGCGCGCAGATCAGCGACGCTGCCCTTTGCAGCTGTTGCGCGGTCAGCAGCCGCAAGGTGTACCGCATCAGGACCGTCGTCCCGGTAGCTTTCGGGTCCAGCAGCCGGCGGTGCAGCATCGTGAACGCCGCCAGTCCGAGGTACGCCCCGGTCTTCCCACCACCGGTCGGCATCCAGATGACGTCGACCGCGCCCCGGCGGGGGTGGTCGGGGTCCACTTGGGCGGGCAGGTTCGCCAGGATGAACGCGAGCTGGAACGGTCGCCACGACGGAGATCGTCCGACCGGCCCCGCGGGGGCGACTGTCAGGCCCTTGGCGGCCGCGTTGACCGTGACCGCCCGGGTCGCGGCGGCGTAGGAGCGACGCTGGATGGCCATGGCCCTGGACGCGAGCCGGAGAGCGATGTGGGCGGTGCCGCTCTGCGCGAGCTGCCAGCCTGCAGCGATGTCGTCCGCGAACGTGTCGCACGCGGCCAGATGCTCGGCGGCCGTGGCTGCGCCGTCGCCCGTCAGCGCGGGCACCTCGGCGCGCTTGGTCGTGATCCACGTGCGGTACGAGGCGATCATGCGGTCCACGACCGCACGGGCATCGGCGTCCCAGTTTCCCAGGTCGGTCATGTCGACCCCGAGCGGGCCGCCCTCGTCACTGATGTCCGGGGTGGTGGGAGCGACGAGGGCGACCGGGAACGTCTCCGTGCGCACCGTGTGTCCGCCTGAGTCGTCGGTCACGGACGCGTCGACACCGTGCCCCACAGCGCGCACGGGTGCGTGCGCGTACAGCAGGCGCAGGGAGCGGGCCTCCTCGGACGTGTCGACGTCCGGCTGCGGGTAGTCGGCCAGATGCCCAGTCGGCACGGTCACCGCAAGCGCTGCTGTGAACAGCACTCGAGTGGCCAGCGGCTGATCGGTGTTCTGGGACCGGTTCACCATAAAGGCCGTCACGACACGCGTGCCGTCCGACACTGCCCGGACATCCATCCCGACCTGCACGGCGATCGTCCCGTCCGTGATGTTCTCCACCACGCGCCGAGCATCGGCAGGCACGGTCACGCTGGTGGTGATGTCCACGGGAACGCGATGCCACGCGGGTCGCGCGTTCCCGGCCACGGTGACGGCGAACGGTTCGTACCTGGCCCCTGTCGCGTGCACGGCAAGGTCAGTAACGTCCGCGCTGATGACGAACGACACCCCCATCGATGAAGGGCGCCCGATCCGGTCGACCGTGGTGCCAGTGGTGTCCAGGTCCGCGTCTGTCGCCGGCTCCGGCGCGGCGTCATCCATGTCGGCGGTCTCCGGGACGGTCACGGGCGGTGCGTCGTCCGCCGGTGCGTCGGCGTCGGGGTCAGGTGCTTGTTCGGCGTCGATCGCGAGCTCGTCCGCCGCGCCCATCACGGGGTAGAGCGCGCCGGTGACGTACCGGCCGATGGGGGACTCCCCGACGAGGACTTCGTAGCGGTCCGCCCCGATGAAGAGCTGGGACAGGTCGCGGGACGTCAGCGCGGCACCGGGGGTGATCGGCACAGGTTGCGCGGCCGGGTAGTGGCCTTCGGGATCAGCGAGCGGCCCGAGGAGGTCGCGGCGCAGCGCATCGATGAGCCGGTCGCGGGTGTCCTCGGCGGTCATTGCTGCTCCTGGCGGTCGTGTGCGGGTTGCGGGGTACCAAGCCACGCTCGCGGCACTGGGTGCGTGCCGTCGACGACCAGGACGGTGGTCAGCAGCACGTCCCCGAGCGTGTCGTCGTGCACGAGCGCGTACCCGGTGGTGGTCAGCTCGTCTTCCCAGGCGCGTCCGCGTAGCCGTTGCCGCAGGTCGACGTGGATGAGCTCACCGGCGTGCTGATGTGCGGCGCGCAGGGTGGGCAGGTCGTGTGCGGCCGCGCGGATCGGGCCGATGAAGTCCGTGTCGGAGAATGGGGTTTCCGCCAGCACGTTGACCAGAGGAGTGAACCCCTTCGTGAACGGGGCGATGTAGTCGGGGTCGAGGACGTGGTCGGTCAACCGGCGGGCGTACGGACGGTCCAGGCCCCGCTTGCGCAGCGCGTCAACTACGCCGTCCTCCCCCCGTTCGCTCAGCGCCCACATCAGTGCGAACTTCAGGTTCAGCGACGCAGTGCGAGTGGCGTCGATGCGAGCCTGGGTCCAGCGGCGAGAGCTCAGGAGCCACTGGTTCGCGCGTGCGAGGAGCTCGTCGCGGGCTGCGTTGCTGGTGTGCTCGACCAGGACGCGTCCGACTGTGAGCTGGGTGATGGGCACCCGACTGATCGTCACGTCGCCGGTGTCTTCCAGCCCGAGGACGGCCGGTCGCGGTCCGGTCGCTGGAGAGAAGTACACCGTGTGCCCGGACGCCGTGACGACCGCGGTGGCGTCCACGGGGTCGTCGACGTGGTCGGAGGGTCGAGCGGCCGTGCCGGCGGGGACGGGCGCGGGCGTGAACCACTCAATCCGGGTGACGGTCGCAGGCGTCCGGTCGGGGACGGTCAGCCGCAATCGCGGGTGCGCGACTGCGTCGGGCCAGACCCAGAGTTCGTCGGCCTTCAGCGCGGGGTCGTCGTCGAGCAGTGCGAGCCGCACTCGGTGCGCGGGCGGACTGGTCAGCAACCAGCCCACTTCGCGCTCGGCGGTCTGCGGCGGGGAGAACGGTGTCGCGTACGTCACGGCGGGGTGCCCGAGAACGAGTGCTGCCTTGTGCAACCGCCCTCGGCGAAGGTCGGCCGGTGTGGCGATGTCCAGGCAGGTGAACCCGTCATCTGCCAGCCATGCACGCACGGGTTCGGCGAGCACGGCGCGCGGCACGACCAGGACTGCTTCTGGTTGTCCGTCGCGTTGGGCGCCGTACTCGCTCAGGACGTCCCCGACCCAGGCGTTGATCGGTGACGGGGAAGCGAGCAGAGCGTCGGCGGCGTCGCGCACGGCCGCGAGGGCGGGGGCATCGGTGTGCGCTGGGTGTTCGACGAGGAACGTGCGCAGCTCGTCGACGAGCGAGGCCACACCGACGGCTGTGTGAGATGGGGGGAGCGGCGTCGAGGTCAGGATGCGCCGGGCCGCCCACACTGCGCTCGTGACGCGTCCGGCGACGGGTGTGGTGTCGTCCCGGAGCGCGCGGACAGCGCGCGTCAGGTCGCCCAGTTCTGGCCACGGCACCCGGTGGACGTCGATGTCTGGTTCGGCAGCCACCTGCCACACGTCGAGGTCGCTCACCACTGCTCCTCGAGGTCGTCGTCATCCACGGGCATCGGCAGGTCGCAGGGGACGTACGCGGCGAAGATCTCGAGCCCATGCCCAGGGCGCAGCGCAAGGCCGAGGCGTCCGTCGACGGTCACTGGGGTGGTGCGCATCTGATGGGCCAGGTCGGCGGCGTGCACCGACGACGGGGACCGCCGAGACAGCAGGGCGAGGACGGGAACGTCCGGCCATGGGGTGGGCGCCAGCGCAGCGGACGTCGTGGTTGTGATGACGAGTCGAGGCCGCACTTGGGTGAGCCAGGGGCGGCGAGTCAAGGTCGGGGACGTCCCGGTCGTCAGGACCGCCGAGCGATACCAGTCGTCAATGTCGGTGGCTGCGGCGCGGCGGACCTGGCTGCGCTGAGCTGCCAGCGGCGTCCAGGCCCGCAAGTCGTCCCGCGTGCGTTCGGGGTGCCCGACGACAAGCACCGGGTGACCGGATGCGTGCAAGTGCCGGTGCCCGGCGAGGTCAGGCACGCACTGGTACGCGTCCGCGAGCAGAAGCTTGTCCTCGGCGCTTAACAGTCCGGCGTGGCGATCTGCAGGGAACTCCACTGGCAGCCGGTACACGGACGCTCTCTGGCAGGGAATGCGGACGCCGGCATAGCGGAACTGGCCCTCTCTAGTGATCTCGGAGAGTTCGGTGTCCTGGAACTTGGAATCGACGTAGACCGCCACGCGGTCCCCGGCGTGCAGGTCTGCGTGGAAGCACCCGTCGCAGCGCGTCGTCGCGGACAGTGCCCCAAGGATGCTCGCGCCAATCGCGAGGCGGGAGGTGGGCACCGTCACCCAGGTGCGCAGGCCGTCCTGTGCGCCGGTGGGGCTGGCGAGGGCCCTAGCCAAGCCCATCAGGTGTTCCAGCGCGCGCGGGAGGACTGGCGGTCCCGCGATGCCCGGTGACACGTGATCCTCGTTGGTCGGTCGTCCTCAGGGTCTTGGAAGGCAGTTAACCGGAGTCCGCTGACACTCGGGCGGCTTCGGCGCTTCCAGGGTGGGTGGACTCGTGCCTCGTCGGACCTCGTGCAGGGCCCGCTTCCGCCGTAGGGGTGCGCTTCACGGCGACTCTCCAAAGAATCAAAAGGCGTCAAAGCGGATCGGCGGGTCCGTCGAACGAGATGTGTCGGGTTCCGTCGCCGGCGACTGACGGGTCTGGTCGTCGCGAGGCGACGCCGTCGTCGTTCAGCGGTTGCTGAGCACGTGGGTGGTGCGCGGGCTTGGCGGCAGCTTTTGCGGGAGGCTCGATCGTGAAGCAGGCGTCAGAGTTGACGGGCGCTCCTGGTGTGGTGTCGCCGGTCGGCGAGCGATGGTGGACTGGTGGGTCTGACGCTGTGTACCGGCACGACTTGCGAGGATGCTTCGTGGGGAACTGCCGATCTGATCGTCCGGGATTGATGCGCGAGGTGGAGATGACTGGCGAGACTGGCAACGCACCACCGCCCGCCCGCCAACTGACCCCCGCGGGGCGGGCGGCGTTCGATGCCCTCGACGCCAAGCTCGCCCCCGGTGGCGAGTACGTGATGAGGGTCCGGGAGCGCGCCGAGCAGCGGCGCGCCCGGGATGCCGCAATCCTGGCCCTGATCGCGCCGCAGGAGCCTCGGGGACGCCCTGCGCGCATTCCAAAGCGCTGCGGACGACGAGGCGGGCTGGGCTGCTAGGTCGCTCGCGTCTGGTGCCCCCAAGCGAGTCGTCAGCTAGCACGCAAGCGTGTCGTCAGCTAGCACGCAAGCGTGTGACCTGCGAAAACGCTGTTGCGCAAGCCTGTCTAGCGGTGCCAGGCTCAACCCCATGGACCCCAGGGAGACACGACTCCGAGCGCAGGTTGACGCCCTCGATCTGGCAACCGCGACCGGCGTCTGGGCGATCCGGAGCGAGTCCAGCACGGTCTACTTCGTCGACCTGGATCGCGGGTGTCTCATGCGCGCGCGGGGCAAGGACTCCCAGGTCTTCCCGTACGACGATCAATGGCTGCCGCTGATAGAGGTGTCGAGCCACGACAGCTCGCAGCGTCCCGGTCGCCTCGGCGTAGTACGCGTCGGGGAGCGCCCCCGGTGGCTTACCGACCCCAGAGGTGGGGCCGGTGCCTACGAGTGGAGACTCCAACGCACGATCACGGCCATCGAGCCCGTCACCGAGGAGCAGGTCGTCGCTCTCAGAGTGCCTGGACCGGACGGCGAGGACCTCGATGGACCGCGATGACCTGGACTGGGCGGCGGCTGCTGCCCGCGAGGTCGCGCAGGAAGCAGCCGAGCTGGGAGCCACCGCCCGCCAGGAGATCCCCGCCTTCCCGTGGGTGATCGTCGGCGAAGTCGACGGCCGCGCCTTCTACGTTCGGGAACGCTCCGAGATCTACGAGGTCGTTGTCGCCCCGGATGCGGCGCCGACTGGCAACCCGTGGCCGGCGGAGACAGCCGAGGGGATCACCGTCGCCGCTGGCGTCTCCGACGACTTCCGCGAGGGCGACCGACAGTCACCAGCGCGCGCGGTTCGCGTGGCCGTTGCAGCCGTGCGCACCTGGTTGCGCCAGCGAGCGTGCGAACACGACCAGCGCCCTGACGGCAGGTAGTGCCTGTCGTGCGGCATTGCCCTCGTGGATCCGGCGCTGCCATGAGCGGCCCGATGGCGTGGTCCCGCGACCCCGATGGCTCCGGCGAGTACCCGTGGGCGATGCCGTTCCCTCGCGCGGTGCGCCACCTGCGTCTGGGCACGTGGGATGTCCGGGTGCTGGACCAGGTCCAGGTTTGGGTGGACTCGGCCGGGCGCGTTCACCGCATCCAGGAATTGTCCGATGAGCACCTGGCGAATGTCGTCATTCTGCTGCGACGCAGGGCTGCTGAGATCCTGCTCGACTACGCCGTCGGCACCGAAATGGGCAGGTTCACACCCAGGACACCCCTGCCGCCGATGACTGCCGGTGCGGGCAAGCTCGCCCGCAACTGGGTCATGCAAACACCCCTTTGGGACGCGCTGCAGGCAGAGGTGCGCCTCCGTGCCGACCGCCGACGGACGACGACCCAGACGCTCGATCCGACGACTGGTGCCTGGGCAGTCAGGACCGAGAACTCAAGCTACGTCCTCGATCTGGACAGGTCCCTGGCAATGCGGCTGCCGGACGAGGCGGCAGGGGAGCTGCGGCGCGACGGTGCTTGGGCGGTGCTGCACGCCGTCGAGTCGGTCCGAGTCGGGCGCCCAATGGCGCTGCACCTCACCGTCACGGACGACCCCGACGTTGAGGTCACGATCAGGACGACCAGCCCCGTCATATCGATCCACCCGCTCACGGCACCGCCTGGTGCGACACCGGCGAACCTGGTCGAGCTTGCTCGGGCGGTCACGCGCCCGGCACGAGGCAGCGACCCGGAGACTGTTCACCTGACCCAGCACCGCACTGCGGCCTTCACCGCGACGGCAGGCGACGTCCGTGCCATGTGGGCCGCGTTGAACGTCCTCCTGACCCGGCACAACGCCACCGGCGCCTGATCGTCCCGACCCGGCTGCGCGACTCCGATGCCGACGGCGCGTCCGCTGACCTGATGATTGAGCAGATTCCGGACGGCGAACTGCACGAACTGCAACGCGAAATGCAGGACGCCCTGGGCTACCACCTGCGGGTAACGACGCCCAGCGACTACCCGGGCCGCACTCGCGCCCAAGTCGCGTCCCACGCCATCTCACTCGCCCCCGGCTGGTAGCCGGCACCCACGCCACAACGGTCCACCGGAACGAGGAGCGATGAGTGAACCCCGGAGCCGGTCATGACTCCCGGACCTCCTGTGCCCACGCGCACCAAATCCACATCGTCGGCTCGAGTGCGACTGCGCATCGGCGACTCGCACGACCCCATTGACCTGGACCGCGCGACGGTCGTGGAGCTGTTCGCCCTCGGACTTCAGACTCGCGAGCCAGATCCGAGCAGGCGGGTCGCCGTCGGTGAGCTCGACGTCGCCGACGAGATCGCGTTCCTCGTTGGGACAACCACCATCGACCACGGCATCGCTGTGCAGGCAGTGCGCCGGGGTGTTGAGCGCTCCCTCGACGAAGCGGTCGCGCTCCTTCGCAGGCAGTCACCTGCCGCTCCTGGCACCTCGGACCCCCCATGACCGGCTGCCATATCGACGCGCCGACGGTGACGGTGACCGTCGAGGAGGCCGCCCGCGATCTTGACGCCCTCGTCGAGAAGGTCATGACCACGGGGATGCGCGTGAGCATCGTCCGTGATGGTGCACCCGCCGCGGTCATCGTGTCATGGGAGTGGTATCGAGCCGCTCAGGAGCGACTGGCCCGTCACCAGCTGGCGTACTGGACCTCGTGGTCCGCCGACGGTGTGTTCGACGGAGCGGCTTACGCCCGAATGATCACCGACCTCCCTGTCCCGCCCGCGCAGGTCAGCCCTCGCGACACCGGCGGCGATGACGCATGACCCGCTCCTCACCACCCGAGCTGGACGCCGTCACTGCCCAGCGGCTCGAGACAATCATTGTCCGCGAGCAGGGCCGGCTCGACGCCGCGCTCGCCGCTGGCGCGACCCTCGCGCTCAATCAACCGCCCCGCCGTCGCGCCGTCTTCCACCGCGTGCACTGCAGCACGATCTGGCCCCAGCTCGATCGGTTCCGCCGCTGGGATGAGTGGCTGACGCGGCATTCTGCCGAGCAGTTGGTTGACCTGCCCCTGGGCGATCCGGCGCGGCCTCGCGTCCCGACCCTGGGAGGCCCCGAGATCCTCGTCGGCGTGCAATGCCGACCGTGCCGCCTCTGCGCGCCCGAGGCTCTCGGTTACGCAGTGGCTCCCATCCGGCAACGGCCGGTCCGGGCACGCGAACTACGCGGCCTACACATCGGCCGGGTCGTGACCCTCTCGGACGGGCGCACGGTCGGCGCGCTGATCAGCGTGACGATCCGACACTCCGCCGCGGGGACAACCGTCACGATCCGCACCACAACCGGCAACCACTCAATTGATCCGGACGCGTATGTCTGCGCGCAGCACACCGGCGGGGACAGGTGACCAAGCGCATGGCGAACGCAACGCACTTGGCCGTCGCACCTCGCGGCTCGTGGCAATGGCGTCGAGTGGTGCGGGGTGCGACCCGGCAAGCCGCATCCGCACCGGCGGCCGCCGCCCGCTCTGTCGACAGGGTCGTCCGTCGCCAGGTGCAGGTCACGCGCGCGCAGGTCAACGCAGCGCGCGGCCAGATCGTCACTGATCGCCGCCTGGGCAGGGCCACCCCGCAGTGGGTGCTGGCCGTGGCAGACGCCGCCCCGGCGAGGTCCGCATGGCGTGACGGGCTGCACCTCCGAGCTATCAGCGCCGCTCAAGCAGCGTACGAAGAGGCAGGCGCCGCCCTGGTGCGGGCTATCAGGCAGGCCCGCCGCGCGGGCGACACGTGGTCAATGATCGCGATTGTGCTGGAGAGGCCCGAGCAGGAGATCCGGCGCCGCTTCGCTCGAGACGCCGATGGGTGACTCGGCGGTCGGGAACGCAAGGAGCGACCCGCGGCGGATCACTGGAGGGATGTTGCAGGTCGAAATCGGCGTGTTCCGCCGCCACACCGCCCAGGTCGTCCGCCTCGTGGAGGCCGGCGCGATCGTCCAGTTGACCAGGGACGGGCGCCCCGTGACCCGGATCGTGCCCGAGCCGGCGCAGGACGGACTGGTGGGCCCCTTGAGGCGGCCTGACAGTCGGGCCCAGATCGCCATGCCGGCAGCCCAGCGGTTCAAGAGCGCCTTTGAGCCTCGGTGTCAGTGTTGGTCGCTACGTTGCGTTCGACGGCCACGACGGCCACGACGAGCGGGACGGCACGCATGAGTCTTCTGGACCTGAGTTCGGAGCAGGCGGCGGAAAGCGCCCAGCGGTCGACGTTGCGCGCGTTTGTCGCCCCTCTCGCGTCAGACGCCGGCGCGGTCATCGACGACATGGCCGACCTCGAGATCGCATACGCAATACTCGACGCGTTCGATGCCGCCGACGGCCTGCCGCTCGGACGCGCCGAGCTTGCCGACGCGTGCACAGGCATCTGCGCACCGGCGCTGTTCGAGTCCCGGTTCGAGGTGTACGTCAAGCTCGGCATGCTGATCCAGAAGCGATCCAAAGCACACCAGCAGCGGTACACCCTGTCTCCTAACTCCGTCGCTGGAATGGCCGTCGTGGACCGGGTGTCGCGCGAAGGTGGAGTCCAAGACCTGCTGCTCATGCTCGACGCGACCACCGAGGCGCTACGGAACAACGAGGCGACACGGGAGCAGGTCGCCACGGCGCTCGGCAAGGGTCGAGCATCGTTCTTCGTCTTCGCTCAGCACCTGACCGCCCTCGTCGAGACGGCCACGTTCGCGGACCTGATCGCCCAGCGACGTCATCACCGCAACGCCCGCGCGATCGACAACGCCAAGCACCTCGTCGACGCCGTGATCGACAAGTACCCCGACCTGCATGGGCCGGCAACCAGGCTCGTGGACTCGGTGGGCCGCTATCAGCACGCTGTGACCT
The DNA here is from genome assembly GCF_003115775.1 of Cellulomonas sp. WB94. NCBI lineage: Bacteria > Bacillati > Actinomycetota > Actinomycetes > Micrococcales > Cellulomonadaceae > Cellulomonas > Cellulomonas sp. WB94. The sequence goes on along the minus strand of NZ_QEES01000002.1, from coordinate 1,439,656 downwards.
TGTACTGGGACCGGATCGCGCAAGAGGGCCACGCCCACCGCGACTTCACCATGCTGGACCCTGACCAGTACCTGAACGCCGCGCTGCACTCGACGAAGGCAGCACTCGCGGCCCCGTTCGCTGCGGTCCTGTTCGACCCACCACACCCCCTGATCACCGCCGAGACGGTCGTGGAAGCCGTCGATCACGCCAAACCGCGCCAGGCCCGTCGTCGGCCACCAGAGCCTGGCGACAGCGAACCGGCCGACCGGGTCAACCCTGTGATCGCCGCCGCTGAACGCGAAGCGAAGGACAAACGCATGGTGGAGCTCGCCATGGAGCAGCACCTGAACGGTGAACAGCAGGTCGACCTGACCTCGCGGCTCCGCGCCGCTGGATGGCCCGCCGCCGGCCGGATGGTCGCCGAGGTGCTCTCGATGCGCGACCAGCCATACGAAGCCATCGTGTCGGACGCGCTGATCGTCGACCCGGGCGGCCCCGTCACCCACATCTCGCCGATCACGCTCACGCGAGTCACCGTCGCCGGCGCGCCCGGCGCGCCCGTCGAACCCGACGTAGACGGCCTCGCCGTGCGGGCAGTGCTGTCATGAGCGTCTACACCCGTCCGGGCCCGCAGATCGTCGCAGCGATCCGCGCCCTCGGAGTGGCCCCGCCGCCAGCGACCAGCAAGGACTACATCGCCCTGCAAGACGCCGCCGCCGGCGCCCGCATGCGGGTCGTAACGGTCACCGACGGCATCACCGTGACCCACGACCCGAACACCGACGGCCTCTGGGAAGCGCCGGAGCTCGGGGCAGCGCGCGGGAAAGGACCAGCAGCTGACCGGCTGCAGACGACACTCGCGGCGTGCTTGCGGCTGTGCTGGGACGACCCCGACACCCCCATGCTCCCCGGCAAGTCGGTGCCGTACAACGTCGTCATCGACCTCGCTACCTACCTGCGTGCCGCCTCCGACGCGTCAGCTTCCTCGGCGATCGGTGCGACCCGGCATGTCGTCGGCTCGGTGCGCACCCTCGCCCACGCCGGGTTCCTCGTCCAGGACGACGACCAGATCCGACTCGGCCACGCCCTCGGATCCTGGTCGGAGCACGACCTGAACGTGCTCCGTCAGGCATGGGACCGCATCCCCGCCGCCGCGGACATCGCATGAGCGTCACCCTCGAGCAGTACACCGCCCGCGACCAGCTCGACATCATGTCCGCGACCCGCGCCGTGGACGAAGCACAGCTGCCGCTGCCAAGGTCGACCTTCCGTGCTCTCGGAGACGCAACCCTGCGCGCCGGGGTCAAGGAGCTCCTGCGGGCGGAGGGACGCACACTCATCGAGACACCCAGTGGCTTCACCTCCGGCTACGACAACGACGTGCGGCGAGCCCTGACTGCCGACGGCATCGGGGTCCTGTCCGCCGAAGAGCGCGCCGTCCTGACCCTCGTGCTCCTGCACTGTGTGGCGATCCCGCGCGCCGACGGGCGCATCCCACCCGAGCGCGCCGACGACTGGACACACGCCGTGCCCGTCCACCCCGAGACGCTGCGCAACTGCCGGCACCTGACCGACAGCTCCATCGCTGACGCGACCCGTCGCCTGCGAGACGCCGACATCCTCGCGTACGGCGCACAACGGCTGATCAAGCCCGGACCGCAGTTCCACCGCCTGACCCCCGAAGTGATCGCCGACCTGTACGACGACCTCGTGCTCCTCGCCGAACCGAACGGGATGCTCGCCGAGTCCATTCAGCGTCGCCGTACCCGCGAAGGAACACCGTCATGACCGTGACCGCCTCCGAGACCGCGGCGACGGCCACCCTGTCCAAGACGGGCATCGTCGGCTCCCGAGTCTTGACGATGATCCAGACGTTCGACATCGCCCGCCAGACGAACCACGTCGCCTACTTGGTCGCCGGGGCGTTCGTCGTCGTGTCCGGCGAGGGACCGAAGGGCGACTCGAACGGGTCGGGCAAGACGTCGTTCCAGGCCGCCTGCTCAGTCCTGCTGGGCGACCCCCTGTGGAACATGCGCGCCAACCACGGCAAGAACGCGGCCGGCGGCCTGCTGTTCGAGGCCGAAGCCGCCGGTGCCGACGGCGGCACTCAGTCCAACGCCCTGCACGGGTACGTCGTCGGAACGTTCGCGCCCCGCAACGCCCCTAGCCCGGACGCGTGCATCACCGTCTGGGTGCGGCTGTCCACCACCTCGCCGTACCTGCGGGTCCGCACCTCCACGGGCATCGTCCTGGCGACCGCCGACCGGCACGACGATCGCGCCCGCGAAGCAGATGTCCTGTGGGACAGGCTGGGATCCAAGTCTGAGATGTCAGCGCACGTGTACGCCGAGCGCCTCTACGGCGAGGCCCCAAGGTGCGTGTCGTACCTGGACACCGCGATGCGTCAGACCGGCCCGTCGTTGCTCTCCCAGCAGATGACGCAGATGACTCCCGCTGAGATCGGCGCCTCCCTGATCGACCTGTCCGGCATGACATCAATGCTCGACCAGGAGCAAGAGCAGCGCAGCAAGCTCGCCGACGCCGAAGAGGGCATGGCTCAGGACGCCGCCGCCGACACGGCGATGCGCGGCATCGAGGAGAGCGAGCTGGAGTCGATCCACGGCCGCGATGAGGCGCGCACACAACTGGCGGCCGGCGAGCTCGCATGGCGGCTGCACTGGGCCAAGGGTCTCCTGGAAGCCAACGTCGACCACGCCGACGCGACCGCGGCGCTCGCAGACGCGACGACGATGCTGGCCACGATCCGTCGCCGTGGTGACGTGGAGAAGCGCACGTGGGAAGCGCTACGCGACAGGCGTGACCTGGCCGACGCGCGCGACCGGGCCAAGCAGGTTGCCGATGATGCCCGCGCTGCGGCTGAAGGCAAGCAGTCCGAGATCGCGGACGTGCGCGCCGAGATCAAGTCGCGGCGCACCCAGATCGCCGACTTGCGGGACGCACTGCAGGGGTGGGACGGCACGAGCACTCCCGCCGAGGCGCAGGCAGTTGTTGACGGCGCAGCAACAGCGAAGGCGGCCGCCGACGCCGGGCTTCTCCTGGCCGAGCGCGACCATGCCGATGCAGACGCGACGTTGCGCTCAGCACGATCGGGTGCCTCGCCCGCGACCGCGCCCGCGCTGGAAGCACTCCGGTCCGCTGGTGTGCAGACGGTCGGCCTGCTGGACGTCATCACGCTCGACGAGCAGGCTCGCCCGTTCTGGGAAGCGGCCCTGACACCGTGGAGCCACGCTGTGGTCGCGCAGGATGATGATGCTGACGCTGCGGTGCGTGCCGCGGCTCACCTGCCCGGCACCACGATCGTCACCGCAGGGGGCACGGAATCGCTGCCTTCCGGGGTCACGAGCAGTGAACCGATCGGGCGGTTCCTTGCGGCGCTTGCTAGTCGCCACTCCCCGACCCAGAACCCCGACGGTGTAATTGATGTCGCGCTCGGCATCATCACGATCTCCGGAGCGCCCAACCCGACGACCGGGCGAGCCGGTCGTGTGCAGGCCGCCGAACTCGCCCTCATGGAAGCGAAGGTCAAGCTGGCGGCGGCGCACGATGCCGTCGAGCGTGCCGCCGGTCGTGTCGAACTGGCCGAGGCGCGCAGCAAGGGAGCGGCAGCGGAGCAGGAACGCACCGCGCACTCGGCTCGCATCGACGCCCGCAACCTCGACCTGGCGACCCTCACCCAGGAGAAGGTGGCATTGGACGAGGTCGAGGACATACGTGTCACGGAGTACGACTCCGCACGGGCGTTGGCGACGAACCACGGAGCAATGGTCTCGGCGGCCGAAAGCACGTGGAGGCGGACACTTGAGGACATCGGCAAGGTCGAACCGACAGTTCGCGCGGCGCAGCAACGCGTCGAGAACGCCCGACTGCCGTACTGGACGGCCGGATGGGGCGGCGCCCTCGATGAGGCGCGCGAGTTCATCGACGCCCAGCCTGAACGCCCCCTCGCGGTCGTGCGGTACCGAGGCCGCGCCTCCGAAGCGTTGCTGGCCGCCGTCGCGGCGTACGTCGGCAAGCTCGTCGACGTCCCCGCCGACATCACCGCGATCAACAGCGCACGCGGCCAGCTCCTCGACGACGACGGCGCAGCCGGATCGCGCCCCCCCTCGTTCCGGGACATGGCACGACCTCTGCGAGACCGGCTCGACGGCGCCGCAGACCGAGATGCGATCAACGGGGAACGGATCCAGGCTGACCGCTTGCGACGCCAGGTCACCCTTGACGCGCAACGCCGCGAGGTCGAGGACGGCCGGTCATCGCTCGACGCGTTCCAAAGCATGGTGGAAGGTCTCGTAAACACGCACTTCGAGCGCATGAAGGTGGCGTTCAACGAGCTCGACATCACAGCCAAGGGTTTTGGCGCGACCTTGGATGTCGTGACCCGGCGCCCCGTCACTGCGACGAGACCGTGGCAGTTCGAGGTGGTCCCCAGGTGGCGTCGCAGCCCTGGCCGTGCGTTCGTTTCGTACAAGAAGGTCAGCAACGGCGCCCAGATCAAGGTGCACGCGATCCTGATCGCCCTGGCGGCCCTGCGAGCGAATCCCGGCGACGGCGGCGGACAGGTCGTCATCATCGACGAGCTCGGCAACTCCTTGGGCGACATGAACCGCAACGACGTGCTGGAAGCACTGCGCTCGGTATCGGAGTCGCAACACATCACCATCCTCGGCACCTGCCAGGACTCCGTGCTCAAGGACGCCGTCATCGCGTCCAAGCAGCTGCTGTGGTTCACGCACGCCTCGGCCACTGACGTGCTCAACCGACCGGTCCAGATGTGGGACTTCGACAAGGACAGCGCGCATGCCCGCCTCGCCGCCCCGTACATGCAGGCCGGGCGTCCGCTGGCATGACCACACCGATCCGGGCAACGTGGCTCGAGCCGCGCAGCGACGTCCGCGCCTTCATCGTCCCAAGGCCCGGCCCCGACGGCGGGTCAGCTCCGCGGGACCGGGCCGGACGGGTCAAGTCGAACCGCGTCGACCTGGTCGCCGCGACCGAACACGACGCCTGGGAGCGACCAGGGGGAGTGAGCGACGCCGACTGGGCATGGATGCTCGCAGCTGGCACACGCCGGTGGAGATCAGTCGTGGAACGCTTCGGGGATCAGGCAGCGGGGCTGACGTTGGACCTAGTCGCCGCAGGCGTCGTGACGGTCCGGGTGCACCCGACAGGGCCCACCTTCGTCTGGGACGCCGTGCAGAAATGGACGCTGACCCCCGGGCCGGCCAACGAAGGGGCGCAGCGGACTCGTGAGCGTGGAGCGCGCCACGACGACCTGCGAGAGCGAGCATCGCAGCTGGCCGGTGCGCTCGAGGTCGAGCATCACGACCTCGCGGACGTCCTTCTCAGCACCCCGCCGCACTCCCCGTTGCTCGCCATCGCCGTCGCGGCAGCGAGCGATCTCCTCACCGGCGTGAGCCATGACGGACCTCGCGCGTTCTCCCAGACCCATTTCGGGCACACCAAGGCACGCGACGACGCACCAGACTTGCTGCGGCGTGCAGGCGTCAGCGAACGCACCCTGCGCGACCTCGGGCTCGCGCGTTCGCCCTACGTCGGGCTCGGCGGCGCGATCGATGTCAACGGGCTTCCGATCGGAGCCGCGTTCGCCGGACCGGTCCGCCTTCGTGCCACGCAGCAGGATCCCCTGATCGTGCAGGTCCACGAGCGGGCCAGGGCCGTTCTGTTGGTCGAGAACCTGCAAGCCGCCGAGACTGCCTGTGACGCGTTCCCGAACATCGCGGTCGTGTGGTTCGCCGGGCAGCCCGCCGACGCCGTGCTGGCTGTGTGCGTCATGGCCGCGACCCAGACGAACGGCCCGATAATCGTCACCCCGGACGCAGATCTCGGCGGGGTTCGGATCGCTGACCGGCTCCTGACGGCGCTCCCGGCCAGTTCCATCGTCCATCTGGTCGACGTCGGAGTCGGCACAAGTGCGCCGACCACTGCCTTCTCAGTCGCGAGTCTGGATGAACTCAACCGGATCGGAGGAGCTGCACACGGCCCGCACGCCGCGCATCTGACCGCTTTCGCGCTGGCGGTCGCCGAGCGCGGGTTCCCCGTTGAGCAGGAAGCCCCCATCCGTGCGGCCCTGTCCGTTGCGATCGCGGGTCTTCCGGGCGGTGAGTGACGCTGCGCCTTGGGCGCAGGCGTGATCCGTCCGCAGTCCGCAGCGCATGGCCAGCATCGCGGGTCTTGACGCCCGCCCGCCGCCTGGAGCTGTGGTGAAGCGTGCGGAGCACCGCGCGAAACTGCATGGCCTCTGGACGAGCGCTATCCCGGCACCCTCGTCTCGAGGGGCCGATGCGACTATGTCGACACCGTCTGCTCGAGCGATCGGGCGAAACCCGCTTCGAGCCAGGTCATCCTGACCGTGGCGGGTATGGAGTCGGCCAGGCTGAGCCATACGTGCCACGTCGCGGATGACCCGTCAAGCAGATCGAAGTGCTGAGGGCCATTGAGCGCGAGCTCTCCGCCGCTCTGACCGACCAGGACGACTGACAGGTCCTCGGCGGGCGCCACGCCGCTATTCGCGACTTCAATGACGTACTCCCCACCAGCCACGCGTGCTGCTGATGCACGTAGTCTCGCGCCGGGTGCTGGCGCAGGACGCACATTGAGTCCTTCCTCGAACACGCGCACGAGGTCGACCTTGTCGGCCGCGGCGAGCTTGTCGACGTCCCGGTCCAGTGCGCGTCTCACCTGGTACCGCAGATCTGCTAGGTCGGCGTAGTGACCAAACAGGCCCGTCCACCTTTGCGGTAGCTCGCGAACCTTTGCGACTTGCTCGAGGTCGGCGTCGTGTGGGATGGGGGCGCGAGAGAACCAGACGTGGACGGTTCGGCCGTCCGCTACCGCCCGATCGACCTCCTCGACCGTTCCCGACACGGCTCGCGGCGTCGCAGTTCCGACGCGCGAACTGAAGACAGCGATCACGATGTCGCTGCCGTCGCCAATCTGCGTGTTTACGACCATCTGCGCGTCGACGCCGAGTTCTGGCACTACGTGGGTCTCCCAACGGATGGGCATCAACACGACTTCGCTTGCCACCGCTCGTGCCGCGTTCCAGTCATCGATCGTCTCTGAGATCACCTCTCGCTCAAGAGCGACATCGCCGGGCGACGCGATCAACACTCGAACCACCAATGCCGTGAATGTCATGACAGCGACGCTAACAGGCTCGGAGCTAGACTCCATCGCACCCGTGCCATCCCGCTGCGCCTGTAATGGGCGTCGGTGGCGATAGACCCCGGAACGATGCACGTCACAGTTCAACACGTGAGCGTCAGTGCGGGCTTCCTCTGGCCGACGTGCGAGCCCCGGAATTCCTTTACGCTGCGTATCGCTTTCAAGGCGCCGTCGCGTCGAACATCTGCGGGTCGCAATCGACGAACAAGCCCTGAATGCAGCGAGTGCGGCCGACTGCGTGCGCTGTCGACTGCGCCGCTCTCGGGTGCCCGACGTCCACTCCGACAGGTTGACGATCTCCTCCCTGCGCGGATGGGGACGGCCGGAGGTCACGGACGACCTGGTGGTGGCGTCGCGGGTGTGTCCTCCCAGGCCCTCTATCGGCCTGCGCGAGCGCTGGTGCTTTCGCTGGTCGCCGTGGCCCGATCTCGGGTTGACCGCCCGGCGTGGGCGCTTGCCAGGAGACGCGTCCTCTGCGTAATCTGAGATCTGCCAGACTGGACCAGATAGAAGAGCAGAGAGCGGGGTTGCCGACATGAGGCGCATCGAGATCGACGACGAGGTTTACGCGGAGCTAGAGAAGCACGCCAAGGGCTTCGAGCAACCGAACGACGTCCTCCGCCGTCTGCTACTCATCGACCACACCGGGAGGGCTAGGCCACGTCTCAAGCCCGTCGTGGTTGGCAGACTGCTACCCCTCATGGCAGCCGGCCTCGTCCATGACGGCGATGTCATCTTCCACGAGCGCCCGCGCAAGGGCGACCGGTTTGAGGCCAAGGTGGTGGAGTCCGGGTGGATCCTGTCCGAGGGGACTCTCTACCAGGCTCCTTCCGCGGCGCTGTCGCGGCTTGTGGGATCGCAGATCGACGGGTGGGCGAACTGGACACATCAGCGCTCCGGCAAGACCCTGCGAGAACTGCGGTTCGACCTCGGCAGCAAGCAGTCTGAGTAGGAGCACTTGCCGCCTGCCTCCGACCCCTGAGCTGAGCTCGAAATCGGGCTAGAGAGCGCCCCGCTGAGCGGAGGAGTGATCGGCGAGGCCGACCACGTGCCCTAGACGTTCCGCACGAGGAATTGCGCTCGGCGTGGCCGCCAGCATGACAGCCCTCGACGGCTGGAGTGCTTGACGCATCTTCCTAGAACGAGCGCAGCCAGCCGCTACCCTCGAGTCGTGGTTCGCGCCCCGGTGCCCCGACCGGATCCCTGGGTCCTCAAGCTTGGTGGCGTCCCGTGAGGTGGTGTAGTTCTCGATCTTCTTCGTCGTGGTGACCACGACGGAGAAGGCCATCGTGCGATGGTCGGTGAGACCGGACTAGGGAACTCACGGAAGGACATCGCACGATGGCTATGGACCAGTCTGCCCTGCTCGACCTGCTCGCCGCATTGAAGGACACCGACGTCAGCGACCGGATCCGGACCGCGACCGAGCACCTGTATCAAGAGCTGATCGACGCCGAGGCGACCGCGGTGATCGGCGCCGGCCCCTGGCAGCGCACGCAGGCCCGCACGGCGTTGCGCAACGGGTCGCGGGACCGGGTGTTGACGACCACGGCCGGGGACCTGGACCTGCGGATCCCCAAGCTGCGCACCGGGTCGTTCTTCCCGTCCTTGCTCGAGCGGCGCCGCCGGGTCGACCAGGCACTGTTCGCGGTCGTGATGGAGGCCTACCTGCACGGGGTCAGCACCAGGAAGGTCGACGACCTGGTCAGGGCCCTGGGGGCCGACACCGGGATCTCCAAGAGTGAGGTCTCCCGGATCTGCGCGGGCTTGGACGAGGAGGTCTCGGCGTTCCGTGACCGGTCCCTGGCCGACGCGGGGTTCCCCTACGTGTTCCTGGACGCGACGTACTGCAAGGCCAGGGTCGGGCGCCGGGTGGTGTCCCAGGCCGTGGTCATCGCCACCGGGGTCCGCGCCGACGGGCACCGTGAGGTCCTCGGCTTCGACGTCGGAGACTCCGAGAACGGCGCCTTCTGGACCAGCTTCCTGCGCTCGCTCAAGGCCCGCGGCTGGGCGGTGGCGTCCCGTGAGGTGGTGTAGTTCTCGATCTTCTTCGTCGTGGTGACCACGACGGAGAAGGCCATCGTGCGATGGTCGGTGAGACCGGACTAGGGAACTCACGGAAGGACATCGCACGATGGCTATGGACCAGTCTGCCCTGCTCGACCTGCTCGCCGCATTGAAGGACACCGACGTCAGCGACCGGATCCGGACCGCGACCGAGCACCTGTATCAAGAGCTGATCGACGCCGAGGCGACCGCGGTGATCGGCGCCGGCCCCTGGCAGCGCACGCAGGCCCGCACGGCGTTGCGCAACGGGTCGCGGGACCGGGTGTTGACGACCACGGCCGGGGACCTGGACCTGCGGATCCCCAAGCTGCGCACCGGGTCGTTCTTCCCGTCCTTGCTCGAGCGGCGCCGCCGGGTCGACCAGGCACTGTTCGCGGTCGTGATGGAGGCCTACCTGCACGGGGTCAGCACCAGGAAGGTCGACGACCTGGTCAGGGCCCTGGGGGCCGACACCGGGATCTCCAAGAGTGAGGTCTCCCGGATCTGCGCGGGCCTGGACGAGGAGGTCTCGGCGTTCCGTGACCGGTCCCTGGCCGACGCGGGGTTCCCCTACGTGTTCCTGGACGCGACGTACTGCAAGGCCAGGGTCGGGCGCCGGGTGGTGTCCCAGGCCGTGGTCATCGCCACCGGGGTCCGCGCCGACGGGCACCGTGAGGTCCTCGGCTTCGACGTCGGAGACTCCGAGAACGGCGCCTTCTGGACCAGCTTCCTGCGCTCGCTCAAGGCCCGCGGGCTGGGCGGTGTGGCGCTGGTCATCTCCGACGCCCACGAGGGCCTGAAGACCGCGATCGCCTCGGTCCTGCTCGGCTCGTCCTGGCAACGCTGCCGGGTCCACTTCACCCGCAACGTCCTCGACGCGGTGTCCAAGACGAACGCCGAGATGGTCGCCGCCGCGATCCGCACGATCTTCGCCCAACCCGACGCCGCCCACGTCGCCGAGCAGTTCGAAGTCATCGCGACCATGCTGACCCGCTCCCACCCGAAGGTCGGGCACATGCTCACCGACGCCCGCGAGGACCTGCTCGCCTTCACCGCGTTCCCCGCCAGCCACTGGAAGAAGATCTGGTCGACCAACCCCCTGGAACGACTGAACAAGGAGGTCAAACGCCGCACCGACGTCGTGGGGGTCTTCCCCAACCCCGCCGCCCTGCTGCGCCTGGCCGGCGCCGTCCTGGTCGAGGCCCACGACGAATGGGCCGCCACCGACCGCCGCTACCTATCCGAGAACTCCATGGCCCAACTCGCCACCATGACCCTGACGACCCAGGAGGTGGACCACACCGAACTCCTCACGGCATGATCTGAGCACTGACCCGCACGGTGTCGAGAAACTCCACCACTCAGCGGGACGTCACCGGGCTGGGCGGTGTGGCGCTGGTCATCTCCGACGCCCACGAGGGCCTGAAGACCGCGATCGCCTCGGTCCTGCTCGGCTCGTCCTGGCAACGCTGCCGGGTCCACTTCACCCGCAACGTCCTCGACGCGGTGTCCAAGACGAACGCCGAGATGGTCGCCGCCGCGATCCGCACGATCTTCGCCCAACCCGACGCCGCCCACGTCGCCGAGCAGTTCGAAGTCATCGCGACCATGCTGACCCGCTCCCACCCGAAGGTCGGGCACATGCTCACCGACGCCCGCGAGGACCTGCTCGCCTTCACCGCGTTCCCCGCCAGCCACTGGAAGAAGATCTGGTCGACCAACCCCCTGGAACGACTGAACAAGGAGGTCAAACGCCGCACCGACGTCGTGGGGGTCTTCCCCAACCCCGCCGCCCTGCTGCGCCTGGCCGGCGCCGTCCTGGTCGAGGCCCACGACGAATGGGCCGCCACCGACCGCCGCTACCTATCCGAGAACTCCATGGCCCAACTCGCCACCATGACCCTGACGACCCAGGAGGTGGACCACACCGAACTCCTCACGGCATGATCTGAGCACTGACCCGCACGGTGTCGAGAAACTCCACCACTCAGCGGGACGTCACCCTCAAGCTTACTCGAGCGCGATCGCACATCGAAGACTTGGAAGCACTAGCCTCGATCTTTCATCGGGCCCGGTCGTGCGGGTTGTGCGCGGCTCGGTGTTCGCGTTCGAGGGCGATTTTGGTCTGAGGATGTGACGCAGGGCCCGCTGTCGTGCGGGTGGGCGCCGGTTCCACTGGCCGGGTGTCGTGCTCGGGGTCGTCGGGACGGGGGCGCCGGGGTCAGCCGGGCGCGAGGGCGCCGAGCCTGGCGAGGCCGTTCAGGGCGAGTGGGGTGAAGGGCGATCGGGTGGATAGGTGCAGCACGACGCGCCGGCCGGTGCGGGCCACGGTGGCGGGGATGGTGAAGAGCCGGTAGCGGAGCTTCTTGGGTTCCCAGCGGCGGGCGTCGTGGTCGTGCAGGGCGAGCAGTTGCATCCAGGCGGTGATCTCGGCGGCCATGGCCACCACTGCGCACCAGATCCGGTTGGCGGCGAAGGAGGCCAGGGGCAGGTTCCCCAGGCCGGTGTCCTTGGCCAGGCGGATGCGGTCCTCGCAGCGTGCCCGGCGGCGGTGGCGTAGCTCCAGATCGGCGAGCTGGCCGCGGGTTGTGTTGGTCGCGAAGGCGGTGATCCGCATGCCGTCGACGTCCTCGAACCGCAGCTGTGCGCCGGGGTGGGGTCGTTCCTTGCGCACGATGACCCGCATCCCGGGCGGCCAGCCGGTCAGGTCCATCAGGTGCGTGATCTCGGCGACCCACGCCCCGTCGCGCACGGCGTCGTGGGCGTCCAACGCCGGGGCCCACACCTTGGCCGGGATCAGCTTCAGCAGGTCGGGGGTGTTGTCCGGCAGGGTGAAGCCGACCGAGTACGACAGTCGCTGCCCGGTGATCCACTCGATGACCTTGTGGGTCGATCCGGCTCCGTCGATCCGGACCAGGACCTTGCGCCCGGGACGGGTCCCGGGCCGGTGCCCTGGCAGCTGGGCGAGGGCGGCGCGCAGCACCTCGATGTGATCGGCGGCGGTGTTCGACCCGGCGTTGCCGGGACGCAGCTTGATCGTCAGGGGTTCACCGGTGCCGGCCGGACCGTGGTCGACGAACGCGCACAACGGGTGAAACCCATACCCCCGCTTGAACGTCGCGCGAGCTTGCTCCTTGTCCGAGTGCGCGGTCACCAACGTCGCGTCCACGTCGATCACCAGCGGGCTCGATGCGCTGGCGTCGTGGTCGGGTGCGTTCACCCCGGCGAGCTTCCAGACCCGGGCCCGGGCGGCCGCGCGGGCCCGGGCGATCGCGGGCAGCACCCGCGTCACGTCCTTGGCCAACGCCGCGATCACGCGCGAGGCGGTCGGATCGGAGGCGACCGGCCCGAACAGAGCCGGCTCGGCCCGCACGACGGCCAGATCCGAGCAGGTGTCCCCGCCCAGAGCCAACGTCAGCGCCAGGTCCACCAGGACCTTGGCCGGGTCGTGCACCGCGAACGGCGACCGCCATCGCGACAACGCCTCGCTCAACGCCGCGTCCAGGCCCGAGGCGCGCACCGTGCCGGTCAGCAGCACCCCGCCAGCCTGACCGACTGCTGTGCTGGTCTTCGTGTCGACGCGGGGACGGGGATAGAACCCGGTAACCTTCTTCACCTGGAAGGTGCTCCTCGAACTGGCTGATCTGGACCTCGACAATCCACATCATCCCAGGTCAGGAGCACTTTTCACGTCCACGGCACGCCACCGGGGTGAAATCTCGAGGCTAGTTCGCACTTTCCTCGATTCGGAGCCTTGCGAACTCGAGCAGGTTGCCGTGACTGGCGGCCTTGGTCTTCGGTTGCGGGTGAAGTCCCCGCCCCCACCTGAGTTGGCGGCCGTTGTTGGGGATGCTGTTCACAATCTGCGCTCCGCCCTCGACACGAGCTTCGTGGGGTGCGTGGAGAAGGCTGTTGGTCGTGACCTGACGGATGCTGAAGTACGCGTCCTCGCGCTCCCCACGTCCGACTCTCTCGCCCATTTCGAGCAGCGCGCAGAACGCCTGGCGGCACGGAAGGACGTCGACGTTGCTGTCGCTGCGCACGCACGCACCCTCGGTCTGGCGGTGCAGAGTTTCGCTCAGCCGTCCGGTTACTGGGCCGAGCGTCACGAGACCGACCCGGGCGACGAGCGCGACGCTGGTACGCAGCAAGCGCTGGGCGCGTCTTTGCGCCGGCTGGCTGGGCTCTCGAACACGGATAAGCATCGAGGTGTGCACTTCGCGTGGTGGGGACTTCGGCAGCTGTTTGCGTTCACCGACGGTCGAGACGTGACGTGGCGCGCGGCTCCAGGACCTTGGGAAGACGGCGACACGGTCGTCACGCTTGAGCCGGCGACACCGGACGAGGTCTTTGCGCCCTTCTTGCAGGGACAGATCGCCATCACCCTGCCCGACGTGGCGGCCGACGAAGGCACAGACCTCGTGAGCCAACTCGGCAACTACTACTTCTGGGCCAATCGAGCCGTCGAGATCTTGGCGTACGAGGCGGACCGAATCGACAGTTGATGGTGACGGTGGGTCTGAGGCGGCGAGTGAGCGGCGGGGGTTGTTGACGGTCTTCTACTCGCTTCACGTGAGTCGACAAGGGGTCTGTCTGATCACTCACGTCGCGAGCGGGCTCCGGAGGTCGAAAACGGTGATGCCTTGTACCGAGTCCGGCATCGGCGCGGTGAAGTCGCTCCCGGCGAGGACGTCCAGGACGTAGCCAGGCGGAGTCATTCGCAAGCCGCGGAGCACACATGGGAAGATCGGTTCACTCATGTGTCCGGCGTCGTCTGGCAGGTCACTGAAGCACAGATCCGACGTGACCTCGTCGCTTGGTCGCACCAGAGTCTCGATGGCGATGAGCTGCAGACAGCCGGCAGGCAGCGTCGGCTCGGGCCGTGAGATCTTGCGGGCCACACCGCCTAGTGGACATCCACTGATCGCCCCATGCAACCCGGGCGTACGCATGGAACAAAGATCCCGTGTACCTAGCGCCGACGGAAGGCTGTACCAAGCCTGACCTGCACGTTCGCCCTGTTGCAGGTCACGGAGTTGTCCCGAGACCCCACAGTGGGTCGGGTACCCCCCGACCACGACGAAGAGCCGGAGACCTCAGGTCTCCGGCTCTTCGTGCGTCGGCCCTCGAGCTCAGCTCGCGGCGGGGGTCGGAGCGTCCTCGGGTCCGTTCACCTCGACGGCGTCTCTGGACTCGTCGGCACCCGACTCGTCCTCGTCGGACTCGTCCATCGCTGCCAGTGCTGGTACCAGCTCGTGCCGGTGTCCGTACGTGTCGAGCACGGCGACGATGGCGGCGGCCATCGGGATCCCGATCAGCGCGCCGATAGCGCCCCACAGGGCAGCACCGATGAAGACGGAGGCCAGGGCGATGCCCGGGTTGACGTCCATCGTCCTTCGGCTGACCCGCGGGGTGAACACGTACGTCTCGATCTGCTGGTAGATCGTGGCGAAGACGACGATCCACACAGCCGTGATCGGTGACGAGAAGACGACGAACAGGATCGGGATGAGGATCCCGACGTAAGTGCCGACCACGGGCACGAACTGCGCCATCAGGCCCACCAGCACGGCGAGCGGCAGCCATGAGGGCACTCCCACGAGGTAGAAGAACGCCGCGTAGAACACCGACGACAGCCCCGCGAGCACGACCTTGGAGACGACGTAGCCGCCGGTCTTGGCCTGGGCGATGTCCCAGACCGTGACGAAGACGTCCTGGCGCGCCGGGGGGAGCCACGAACCGATCGTCGTGCGCACGCGCGGTCCGTCAGCGGCCAGATAGAGCGCGAAGACGAGGAAGGTGACGACGTTGAGGACGGCCGCGAGCAGGGACGTGACGACGCCGAGGACGCCGCCGGCCAAGTTGGTGGCCACCGACCCGACCTGCGACGGAGTCACGTTGAGGTTGCTCGTCACGGTCGTGGGATCCAGCGCCAGATTGAACGTGCTGTTGGCCCAGGAGATGGCATGGGTGACCACGTCCGGCAGCGACTGGACGAGCGAGGCGAGCTGGTTGAAGAACAGGCTGCCGAACATCGCGCCGAGCCCGACGACCCCGAGAACCACCAAGCCGCCCACGAGCGCCGTGGCCAGGCCGCGCCTCCATCCCCGCCCGGTCAGCCAGTTGATGGCCGGTTCCATGGCCATCGCGAACAGCCACGAGAGCAGGAGGAGGAACAGGAAGTGGCTGATCGACTGGAACACCCACAGCGCGATCATCCACAGCGTGACGATCAGCAGAACCGTCAGCACCGCCCGGCGCAGTGCCCGCTGCTCGAAGGCGATCAGTCGAACCGGCGCTGCCGGAGACGGCGAGGGTTTGACCTGGCGCGGCTCATCAGTCTTCATCGGGGACCCCCACGCCTCGAAGGTAGCGTGCCGCAGGAGGACGGGATGTCGCCGATGAGCGACAAGACGGCCGGTGGAGGTCGTCTGTCGTGTCGTGGTTCGTCCTGGTGATCGCCGGAGTCCTGGAAGCGGTGTGGGCCGCCGCGTTGGGCAGGTCCGAGGGCCTACGCCGTCGGGCTCAGGCTCGCCTCCTGACACCGGCTCCGGGACGGCTCCCGCCGCTCGGTGGGTGGTCACCTTCGACCCACACCGGCGTCATGCGCCATTCTCGGGAGGACCGCCGAGCGGTCGCATCGAGCACACGAGGAGCACACGCATGGTCACGTCCAACCCGCCGACACTGAAGCCGCGGGCCGACCTGCTGCGACGCAAGTCCGTCGAGGCGTCGCTGGCGTCGGTCGACGACCCGGACAGGCATCTCACCCGCAGCCTGACCGCCTGGGACCTGGCCGTGATGGGCGTCGCCGTGGCGGTCGGCGCCGGGATCTTCTCGGTCGGTGCGACCGCCGCCGCGAACTACGCCGGGCCGTCGGTCATCGTCTCGTTCGTCATCGCGGCCGTCGTGTGCGGGCTCGCGATCATGTGCTACGCGGAGTTCGCCTCGACGATCCCCGTGGCGGGGTCGGCCTACACGTACTCCTACTCGACCATGGGCGAGCTCGTCGCGTGGATCATCGGCTGGGACCTCATCCTCGAGATGCTCCTCGCCGCCGCGGTCATCGCGAAGTTCTGGGGCGTCTACCTGTCGGACGCGGTCGCGCTGTTCGGCTCGACGTTGGCCGCGACGCTCACGGTGGCGGGCGTCGACGTGGCCTGGGGACCCGTTGTGATCGTCGCCGTGTTCACGACGCTGCTGGCCATCGGCACCCGGCTGAGCAGCCGCGTGAACAGCGTGTTCACGATCATCAAGGTGGCCATCACCCTGTTCGTCGTCGTGGCCGGGTTCTTCTACGTCGACAGCGCGAACTACTCGCCGTTCGTGCCGCCGTCGCAGCCCGCACCCGTGGGGACCTCCGCGCTGCAGCAGTCGCTGCTCAGCTTCCTGTCCGGGGCCGCACCGTCGAGCTACGGCATCTTCGGGATCCTGTCCGGCGCCGCGCTGGTGTTCTTCGCCTTCATCGGCTTCGACGTCGTCGCGACGACCGCCGAGGAGACGATCAACCCGCAGCGCACCATCCCGCGCGGCATCTTCGCGGGACTCGCCATCGTGACCGTGCTCTACATCCTCGTCACGGTCGTCGTCACGGGCATGGTTCCGTACACCGCGCTCGCGGCCTCCGGGTCGCCGTCGCTCACGACAGCCTTCGTCCTCGTCGGGGCCGACTGGGCGGGCAAGATCATCTCCGTCGGCATCCTCGTCGGGCTCACCTCGGTGCTCATGGTGCTGCTGCTCGGCCTGACGCGCGTCGTGTTCGCGATGAGCCGCGACGGGCTGCTCCCGCGATCGTTCTCCCGGACCTCCGGACGCTTCCACACCCCCGTGCGACTGCAGATCGGCGCCGGCGTGGTGGTCGCCATGATCGCCGGCCTGTCACGGGTCGAGGTCCTCGAGGAGATGATCAACATCGGCACCTTGTCGGCGTTCGTGCTGGTCAGCTTCGGGGTGCCGATCCTGCGCCGCACGCGGCCCGACCTGCCGCGCGGGTTCCAGGTGCCGTGGTCGCCGACGCTCCCGATCCTCGCGGGCGTCGCGTGCCTGTGGCTCATGGTGAACCTCACGACCCTGACGTGGCTGCGGTTCGCGGCGTGGCTGGTCGTCGGCATGGCGATCTACGGCGGCTACTCCTACCGGCACTCGCTCGTGGGACGAGCCCAGCGGGCCGCCGCGGACGGCTGACCGTGGGGCCGAGCCTGAGCCGACGAGGCCTCCTGAGCGGGCCCGAGTCTTCCCAGGTAGGCCTCAGAGGCCGAACGCGGCGCCCAGCGACGGCGCGCTGCCGGCGTTGCCGGGAGCGGTCGCGCCGACGAGGTCGCTCATCCACCGGGTCCAGGACTGGTGCGTGAGAGCTCCGTCGGCCACGGCACCGTGCAGGCCGGGCGCGACCACGACGGTGAGCACGATGTTCTCCCCGGTCTTCTCCGCCTCGTCGAACGTGACGACGACGGCCAACCGCCCCGCCTGCCAGTCGGGTCCTTCGAGCACCTGCGACACCCAGCCGCTGACCCAGGAGTCGGCCGTCGCGAGCGGGCAGTCGTGCGCGTCGTTGCACAGGTCGGGGACGACGTACGCAATGTTCGGCAGTGTGCCGGCCGCGATGTCGTCGTGCAGGGCACCGGACGTCAGGTCGCCCAGAGGCACGTCGGCGACCTGGCAGGCGCTGCGGGACGCGGCGTCACTGAAGTAGGCCCACGGGTTGTGCTTGACGGCGTACCGGCCTGAGGTCTCGAGCGCGCAGGTTGTCGCCATCGCCTCGGCGTAGGTCCGCGCGATGTGGCCGGTCGTGAGCGCCAGGTCAAACACCGACGGCCCCGCGACAGGATGCACCGCCGGCGCCTCGTCGTCCGTCACCCCGAAGGTCGATCCACCGGCCATGTCCAGGTAGTTGGGCAGCGACGGATGGGTCGTCGCGCTGTAGTGCGACGTGCGTCCGTACGTCGTGGCGAGCTTCATCAGCTCGGGCATGGCGGCAGTCACCGCGGGCACGCCGTGGTTCTCCAGCACGATCGTCAGCACCTTGGTGACACCCGTCGGCGTCGTGACGGCGACCGTCGGAGCCGTGCTCGCTGCCATCGACACGCCAGGTGTCAACGTGGTGCTCGGCGCCGTCGACGACGCGGTGGGAGCGGCGGGGCCGCCGTCCATGGGGGGGCTGCACGCGACCAGCAGCGCTGCCATGACGGGCACGGCCAGCAGCCCACCACGCCAGAGGGCCAGGCCGGAGATGGGCATCGTGACCACGCTCCATCATCGCACGCGACAAACCGGTCTACGTTGGTCAGGCAGGGAGAACGCCAAGAGAGGAGCGACAACGATGTCGGTTTTCGAGGGCAAGGTCGCGATCGTCACCGGTGGGGGATCCGGCCTCGGTGAGGCGATCAGCAAGGAGCTGGCGGCCAAAGGCGCCAGCGTCGTGGTGAGCGACATCAACCTCCCGGGAGCACAGCGCGTGGTCGACGAGATCGTCTCCGCGGGTGGCACCGCGAGCGAGATCGAGGCGGACACCGCCATCCCGGACGACTCGGCGAAGGTCGTGAAGTACGCCGTCGACACCTACGGCGCGCTGCACCTCGCGGTCAACAACGCCGGCATCGGCGGCCCGGCGGCGCCCGCGGGCGAGACGGACCTCGCCGCGTGGGACAAGGTGATCGCCATCAACCTCAGCGGCGTGCTCTACGGGATGCGCTACCAGATCCCCGCGATGCTCGCGTCGGGAGCCGGCTGCGCGATCGTCAACATGGCGTCGATCCACGGCATGGTCGCCGCACCGGGCAACGGCGCCTACACCGCCGCCAAGCACGGCGTCGTCGGCATCACCAAGAACGCGGCAGCGGAGTACGGGGCCGTCGGGCTGCGCATCAACTGCGTCGGGCCGGGCTACATCATGACGCCGCTGCTCACCGCCAACCTGACCGACGACATCCTCGAGATCCTCAAGACCAAGCACTCGCTCGGTCGTCTCGGACGCCCCGAGGAGGTCTCGCACCTCGTGTGCTTCCTCCTGTCCGACGAGGCGTCGTTCATCACGGGCAGCTACCACCTGGTCGACGGCGGGTACACCGCGGTCTAGCGGTTGCGTCAGCTGTTCAAGCCCGGATGCCGGGCTGCCGATGGCATTTCCATGACTGGTGGTTGGTACGACGACGGCGTGACGCCGGGCGTGGAGCGCTGGTTCGACGGCACCGACTGGTCCGAGCACACGCGCCCGGTCTGGGTGGCGCCCGTGCCGGTCGCGCCACCGGCCCCTGCGGCAGCGGCATACGGCGCCGCTCCGCAGGGGGCATCTGTCCAGGGGTCCCCCTACGCCCAGCATCACCCCGGCCTGGGCGTCGAGGGTGCGCAGCCGTGGCCAGGTCAGCAGGGGCAGATGCCGCAGTGGCCGGCGCAGAAGGGGTCCATGGCAACGTCCGGTCCGTCGGACGCGGTGCACTGGATGCTGCCGGTCGGCCGCTCGTGGCAGTCGATCACCGCCGGCTACGTCGGGCTGCTGTCGCTCGGCATCTGGGTGCTCGGACCGGTGGCGATCTGGCTCGGCATCTGGGCGATCCTCAAGGCGCGCACGGGTGGCCACGGCCGTGGTCGGGCGGTCTTCGCGATCATCACCGGGACGCTCGGGACGCTGTTCATGGGGCTGTTCCTCGTCATGCGCTCGCAGAGCTGAGCCGCTCGCTGCGCCCGCACGACGGCCCGCGCACGACGGCGCCCGCACCACCGCCCGACCGAGCGAGCCCCGGTCGCGCGGTGGTGCGGGCCACGACTCAGCTCGCAGAGCCGTCCGCTGACCGGGCGCTCTGGACCAGTCCGGACACCGCACCGCCGGTCGCACCGCTCACGAGGCTCGTCAGGTCGAGGCCCGTCAGGGACTTGATGACCTCCTGGCCCTCCGCGAGCACCTGGCTGACGGTCTTCGTGATGGCCGAGGCGCCGTCGGTCGAGACGACCGTGAGCCGGTCGATCGCGCCGATCGGCTCCGCTGCGGCCCGGACGATCTCGGGCATCAGGGCGATGATCTGCTGCGCGAGCACCGCCGCACCCTGCTCGTGCAGGGCCTCGGCCTGCGCGCGGGTGGCGTCGGCGGCTGCGATGCCCTCGGCCCGGGCGGCGGCGGCGCGAGCGAGACCGAGCGCCTCGATGGCCTGCGCCTCGGCGATCTGACGGTCACGCTCGGCGTTGCCGGCCTGGATCGTGGCCGTGGCCGCAGCCTCGGCATCCTGGACCGCGGCGATCTTGTTCGCCTCGGCGATGCGGGTGCGCTTGAACGCGTCCGCCTCCGTGGCGGCGTTCGCCGCGTCCCGCTCGGCGTTGGCCTGCTGGACGGCCGCGTACGCGGCGGCCTCGGCCGGCTTGCGCACGTCGATGTCGAGCTGCTCCTCGGTGACCTTCGCCTGCTCCGAGAGGGCGTCGCGCTGCAGCGTGGCGACGAGCTTGTCCTGCTCGGCACGCGCGAGCTGGCCGGCCGCGTCGGCCTCGGCGTTGGCCCGGTCCGTCTCGGCCTTGATGCCGGCCTGCTTGAGGGACAGGTCGCGCTGACGCTGGGCGATCTGCTCCATGGCCTGGATCTTCGCGAACTCGGAGATCTGCTGGGCCTCGGCCTCCTTGACCTCGGCGACCTGACGGGCACGAGCCGCCTCGGCGCGTCCCAGGTTCGCGAGGTAGTCCGAGCCGGGGGTCGAGATGTCGGAGATGTTGAGCAGGTCGACCTGGAGGCCCTGCTCCGCGAGGTCGGTCTTGGTCGAGGCGACGACCGCGTCCTGCAGCGACTTCCGGTCGGAGATGATCTGCTCGATCGTCATGTCGCCGATGATGGCGCGCAGCGAGCCCTCGAGGGACTGGTTGATGACGTCGTTCAGCGTGGCCTGCTGCGACAGGAAGCGCTGGGCTGCACGGCGGACACCCTCCTCGTCGCCGCGGACCTTGAAGTTGATCGAGGCCTTGATGGCGAGCTTGATGCGGTTGCGGTCGACGCCCTCGACGGTGATCCCGATCTGGCGCTGCTCGAGCGAGATCGGGAAGCCCTGCTGGAGGACTGGCCACACGAAGACGCGCCCGCCGACGACGACTCGCTGGCCCGCGTCGGCCGCGGTGGACTTGCCCGCGCCGCGACCGACGATGATCAGCGCCTCGTTCGGCGGGACACGCTTGATGCGCTTGGTGATCAGGGCGATCACCGCGACGAACGCGATGATCAGGGCAGCGACCGCGAGGACTGCGGCGCTGTTGTCGAGGAGCTCGTTCATGGTGATCCCGGGTGACCCGGGGCCCCTTTCGTCGGTGTGCGGGGTGTGCTGGGTGAGCTTGGGACGGGCAGTCGTTCAGCCGTGCGAGTGCTCAGGCGCGCCGGACGTGGACACGTGAGCCGGACACCGCGAGGACGACGACCCGGGTGCCGGCCTCGATCCGCTCGTCCGACCAGGCCAGGCGGTTCTCGAGATCGCGCACGCCCTCGAGCCGGACCTCACCGCCCTCCGGTCCGGTGGTCGCTGTCGCGACACCGAACGCACCCTCGAGCGGCGGCGGTGGCGGGTCCTCGCTGCGCGCGAGCCGCGTGATGACCGCCTGGGCGACGCCCGCTGCGACCACAGCGAACGCGATGGCGATGCCGTAGGCCCAGCCGGTGCCAAGACCGTTCGAGAGTGCGATCACGCCGCTCGCGCCGAACACGACGGCGCCGATCCCGATGGACGAGCCGGAGAGGCCGCCGTCGCCGAAGCCGATCTCCTCGAACACCTCACCGACCACGAGTGACAGCAGCAGGAGCACGAGGCCGAGGCCCCCGAGGATCATGAAGACGGTCACGTGGGTCCTAGTGGCGCGAGGTGGGTGGTTGCGCACAGTATGGCGAACGGTGCGCCGACCCCGCAGCGGTTCGGTGCTGTCCGCACGATCCGTGCCGGACCCGACGAGAGGGCAGCCGTTGACGACAGGGAGAGCGCGATGAGCGGCGCCCTGCCCGGGTCGCCTCGCGCCGGTCACGGACCGTTCGCCGCCGAGTACCGGGTCGCGACCGTCGGCCTGGTGGCGCTCGTGGCGCTCGGCGCGTTCGAGGCGTTGGCGGTGTCGACCGCGATGCCGAGCGTCGTGGCGGACCTGGGTGGCATCGCCCTGTATGCGATGGCTTTCGCCGGACCTGTCGCGACGAGCGTCATCGGGCTCACCCTCGCCGGGTTCTGGTCCGACCGCCGTGGGCCGGTGGCGCCGCTGATCGTGGGCGTCACGCTGTTCGTCGTCGGCCTCGTCGTCGCGGGACTCGCGCCGTCGATGCTCGTCCTCGTCGGCGGGCGGATCGTCCAGGGCGTCGGGACCGGGCTGTACAGCGTCGTCCTGTACGTCATCGTCGCGCGGGTCTACCCCGAGCACCTCCAGCCGCGCGTGTTCGCGGCGTTCGCGGCGGCCTGGGTCATCCCGGGCATCATCGGTCCGTACCTGGCGGGGCTCGTCGTCGAGCATGCCGGCTGGAGGTGGGTGTTCCTCGGGGTCCCGGCGCTCGCGGTCCCGGCCGTCCTGGCGCTGTGGCCCGCGCTCGTCGGGGTGCGTGGCGAGCCCGTCGTCGGGAGGCCGGAGCCCGCACCGGCGCGGGCGGGGCGCCGCGGGGTGGGCCTCGCCGTGCTCACGGCGGCCGGCGTGCTGGCGCTGCACCGAGGTGGGCAGTCGCACGGCGCAGCCGAGCTCGGGTGGCTGACGGCGGGCGTCGTCGCGACCGCCGTCGCGCTCCCGCGCCTGCTGCCGGCCGGGACGCTGCGGGCGGCCCGGGGTCTGCCGAGCGTCATCGTGCTGCGCGGGATCCTGTCCGCGGCCTTCTTCGGCGCCGAGGTCTTCCTGCCGCTGCTCCTCCAGACCCACCACGGGCTCAGCCCCGCGGGCGCGGGTGCCGTCCTCACGTTCGGTGCGCTCACCTGGTCGACCGGGTCATGGGCGCGCGGGCGGAGCCTCGGCGGTGTGTCCGACGCGGGCTGGGTCCGGTTCGGCGCGATCGTGATCGGCGTCGGCGTCGTGCTGGCCGGCCTGCTCGCTCTCGACGGGACACCGGTCGCGGTCGGGTTCGTCGGATGGGCCGTCGCGGGGCTGGGGATGGGTGCCGCGTTCCCGACCCTGTCGGTGCTCCTGCTGCGGCTGTCTGCGCCGCACGAGCAGGGCGTCAACAGCGCGGCGCTGCAGCTGATGGACGCCGTCGGGGTCGCGCTCGTGCTGGCCCTGGTCGGCTCGCTGTTCGCCGCGCTGGGCGGCCCGGTGACGCCGCAGTCGTTCGTCGGCGGCTTCGCCGTGTCCATCGCCCTGGCGGCGCTCGCGGCGGGGATCGCGCCCCGGACGTCGCCCGAGCAACCTGCCCGTGCCGGCCGACTCAGCCCGTGACGGTCAACGTCCCGTGCATCGAGCTGTGGAAGTCGCAGGTCAGGTCGTACGTCCCGGCCTTCGCGGGTGCCGTGAAGGTCGCCTGCCCGCCGCCAGGAACGTTCACGTCCACGTCGGTGCCCTTGACCTTGACGGTGTGGGCGGCCGAGTCCTGGTTCTTGACGGTGACCTCGGCACCCGCGGTGACGGTCAGCTCGGAGAACTTGAACGACGCGATCGTGATCGTGGGCCCCGAAGCTGCCGCGGACTGTGAGGGCGCCGACGAGACCGCCGGCGCCGCCACCGGGTTCGAGCTCGAGCATCCGGCGCTGACCGCGAGGACGATCGCGGCCAGCGCCAGACCGAGCGAACTTCTGTGAACGGTCATGCCTACGACACGTGCGCAGGCTTCGCCCGGTTCACCCGCCGACGCGGCTACTCGTAGCTGATTGCGTCGAGCACCGGGAGCCGTGCGGCCCGGATGGCGGGCCAGACGGCAGCCAGGACGCCCACCACCACGGCGAGCACGAGCATCCACCCGAGGCTCGCCCACGGGATCGCGAGGGTCGTGAGGCCGACGTCGGAGAACACCGTGGGCATGGCCGCCGCGAGGGCGACCCCCACCCCGACCCCGACGACCGTCCCGAACACCGCCGTGAGCACGGACTCGATGACGACCGTCCCCGCGAGCTGCGACCGCCCGAGCCCGACCGCGCGCAGCAGCCCGATCTCCCGCGTCCGCTCGATCACCGACAGCGCGAGCGTGTTGACGATGCCGAGGACCGCGATGACGATCGACAGGCCGAGCAGCGCGTAGAGGATGACCAGGATCTGGTCGACCTGCTTCGCGAGGCTCGAGGCGAACTCGGCCGAGTCGAGCACCGAGATCACGACGTACGGCTTGACGACCGTGACGATGTCGGACCGCGCCGTGCCCGGGGTCGTCCCCGCGGAGTCGGTCACGAGCGCCGTCTTCACGAGGGACTGGTCGGCGGGCACGAGCTGGTCGTACAGCGTCTTCGACACGACCATCGGGGCGTCGACCACCGCGGAGACGAACACGGCGCGGACCGTCGCGGACCGGGTGCCGAGGTCGCTCGTCAGGGTGACCTGGTCGCCCACCTTCCAGTCGTGGGCCTTGGCCTCGCTGCGGAGCACCGCGACACCGTCCGTGCCGACCGACGCCATGGTCCCGTCGATCTCGTCGACCTCGATCGTCGACCCGAAGGCTGAGAAGTCCATCCCGACCAGCGTCGTCGGCGCGTCCGAGGCGGTCCCGGACACGGCGGTCGTGCCGGCACGGGTGACGACGGCCGAACCGATGTCGAAGGTGTCGACCTTCGCGACCGAGTCGAGGCCCCGCAGCGCGTCGAGCGCGTCGGGCGGGATCGAGCCGGTCGCCGACTGCAGGATGAAGTCAGCGTGCATGTCGGCCGCGACGATCTCGCGGGTCGACGCCTGCGTGGTGGCCGCGAGGACCGACGCGGCCCCCACGAGCGCCATGCCGATCATCAGCGCGCCCGCCGTGCTCGCGGTGCGCCGCGGGTTGCGGGTCACGTTGCCGCGCGCCAGCCGCCCGACGGGACGGACCAGGGCCACGAACGGCACCGCGAGACCCGACACGATGAACCGGGCGATGACCGGTGCGAGCGTCAGCATGCCGAGCACGGCGGCGGCCGCACCGAGCCCGAGGAACGTCCCCGCCCGGTCGGCCTGGGGTCGCACGACGGCGACGAGCACCCCCGCGACGCCGAGCGCGACGAGCGCCCAGCCGGCGATCGACCGGATCCGGAGCGAGCGCTCCTGGTCGACGACGTCGTCGCGCATCGCCTCGACGGGCGGCACCAGGGCCGCGCGCCGGGCCGGCACGAGGGCCGCGAGCAGGCTGACCAGCGTCCCGATGCCGATCGAGACGAGGATCGTCGAGGCGTCGAGCGGGATGCTGCCCGACAAGGTCATGCCCATCCGCTCGAAGAGCAGGCGGAGCGCCGAGACGAGGCCCAGCCCGCCCGCGACACCGAGTGCGGAGCCGACGACGCCGATCGCGGCGGCCTGGAGCAGGATCGACGCGAACACCTGCGACGGAGAAGCCCCGATGGCACGCAGCAGCGCGAACTCCCGCATGCGCTCGCGGACCGACATCGTGAACGTGTTGGCGATGATGAACGCGCCGACGAACAGCGAGATCCCGGCGAAGACCAGCAGGAACGTCGAGACGAACCCGAGGGCCTTCTCGATGGTCGACTTCGCCTCCGCGCGGATGGCGTCACCGGTGACCGCCTCGGCCTGCGTGGGCAGTGCGGCGTCGAGGCTCTTGACCAGCTGCGCCTGGGAGACCCCGTCCTTGGCGTACACCGCGAGATCGGGGACCAGGCCGGTCGGCGCGAAGGTCGCGATCGCCGTGGCCGGGTCGACCACGACGATCGTCGCGCCGGCCATCGGGCTGCCGAGCGAGATCTCGCCGACGATGTCGACCTCGGTGACCTGGCCGCCGAGCACGATCGTCGTGGAGTCGCCGACGTACAGGTGGGAGTACCGCAGGGTGGCGGTCTCGAGCGCGATCTCGGTCGGCGCAGCGGGCAGCCGGCCCTGCAGGACCTCAGCCGTCGGGTCGCCGGGGAAGAGCGCCGTCGCGAACGACGGTGCCTGCGTGCTCGTGACCGCGGTGCCGTCCGCCCCGACCAGCACGACGGGGCCCTGGACGGTGGGGATGACACGGTCGACGCCATCGACGCGGGTCAGGTCCTGCGCGAGCGACATGGGGATCGGGCTGTGGGCGTCGGACTGGTAGTCCGCGCCCCGGGCCGAGAGCTCGGAGCCGCGGACGTAGGCGTCGCCGACCATCGAGCTGTTGACGATGCCCGTGAACGTCGACGAGAGCATGGTCCGCAGCGAGAACGTCCCCGCGACGAACGACACCCCGAGAGCGACCGCGAGCAGCGAGAGCAGGAAGCGGACGAGATGTGCGCGGATGCCGCGCAGCGCCACCGTGCCCATCAGTGACCGGCCTCGTGCGCGCCGAGGGCACGCAGGGCGTCGAGCACCGAGGCCTGCGTCGGGTCGGTGAGCTCGCCGACGAGGAGGCCGTCGGCGAGGAACAGCACGCGGTGCGCGAACGACGCGGCGCGCGGGTCGTGGGTGACCATGACGACGGTCTGGTCGAGCTCGTCGACCGAACGCCGCAGGAAGCCGAGCACCTCGCCGGCCGACATCGAGTCCAGGTTGCCGGTGGGCTCGTCCGCGAACACCACGGCGGGCCGGGACACGAGCGCCCGGGCGCACGCCACGCGCTGCTGCTGACCGCCGGAGAGCTCGCTCGGACGGTGCCGTAGCCGGTCCCCGAGGCCGACCGCCGCCACGACCTCGTCGAGGTACGCGCGGTCGACCGGCAGGCGGGCGATGTCGAGGGGCAGGGTGATGTTCTCCAGCGCGGTCAGCGCCGGCACGAGGTTGTAGGCCTGGAAGATGAAGCCGAGGCGCGTGCGGCGCAGCTTCGTCAGGTGGCGCTCGTTCATCGCGCTCACCTCGGCGCCGTCGACCACGACGGACCCGGACGTCGCCCGGTCGAGGCCGGCCATGCAGTGCATGAGCGTCGACTTGCCCGAACCGGACGGGCCCATGATGGCCGTCAGCTCGCCGCGGGCGAAGTCCACGTCGATCCCGGCGAGCGCATGCACGGCGGTGTCGCCCGCGCCGTAGGTCTTGCGCAGGGCGCGCGCGTAGGCGATGGGTGCGGCGCCGCCGGCCGTCGGTGGCGCGAGGGTGGCCGTGGTGGTCGCTGTGCTGCTCGGCGAGTTCATGCGTTGGCATCCGATCGTCTCTGTGGGGTGTGGGACCGCGACCATCGTGGACCCGTGCCGGACGGCCGGGCGATCGGTTATGCCCCTGGTATCACCCTGAGATGCTCAGGTGGCTCTCAGGGTTCTCACCGGGCCCTCGGCCCCGGGATACCCCTGGCATGCCGCGAAATCCGGGCCTAGCCTGGTGTCAAGTGCGGATGAAGGTCGTCGACGATGACGTGGCTCTTTCCGATCATGCTCCTGGTGCCGGGCCTGCTGTTCGCCCTGCTCGGCGCCCTCCTCGCCGCGCCCGACGAAGCCCCGCGCTGGCGGGTCGCCGCCGCTCGGCTCCTCGAACGGCTGGCCCGGCGCCTGCGGCGCGAGCACCCCTACGTGCCCGACCCGTTCGCCGCGCTGCGCGTGCAGACCCGCCTGGGCGCGGTCGCGCACCATGTGCAGGCGCTCGAGTACGAGCCGCACACGTACGCGCTCGCCGAGCGGCTCATCGCCTCCCAGCTCGCCTACGACCAGCTGCTCGCGGAGGCGTGCGGGTTGGCCGGGGTCGAGGTCCTGCCCCGCGCCAAGGGTGACCCGCAGGAGCGGTTCCGCGAGGAGGTCGAGCTCGCGTCGCGCGGCTGGTCGTGGTGAGCTCGACTACGCCTTGACGTTGAGCGCGCTCGACCCGTCCGCGAGCCGACGCACCTCGACGCGCTCCGCGATCGACGCCTTGAGCGCCTCGACGTGCGACACGACCCCGACGACCCGCCCCCCGGCGCGCAGCCGCCCGAGCTCGGCGAGGACCGCGTCGAGCGTGTGCGGGTCGAGCGACCCGAAGCCCTCGTCCACGAACAACGTCCCGAGGTCGATGCCGCCGGCCTCGGCGGTCACGACGTCGGCCATGCCGAGGGCGAGGCACAGCGACACGTAGAACGTCTCGCCGCCGGAGAGGGTGCGCGGGTCCCGTTCGGTGCCGGTCGCGTGGTCGACGACGCGCATCGACAGGCCCGTCTTGCGCGTGCGCACGTCCTCGCGCTCCTCGCTGCGCACGAGCTCGTAGCGACCGTCGGACATGAGCACGAGGCGGTCGTTCGCTGCGGCAACGACATCCTCGAACCGGCGCACGAGCACGTACGTCGCGAGCGTCAGCGCACGCGAGTTGTCGCTCCCCGCGGCGGACGCCAGGTTCGCCATCCGCAGGACCGGTGCCGAGTCGGCGACGGCCGCCAGCAGCGCGCGGGCAGCCGCCTCGACCTGGCGCAGTGCCGTGGCCGACGACGTCGCGCGGTCGACGGCCTGGCCGGCCGCACCGCCGGCGTCCGCCGCGGTGACCCGAGCGACGGCGAGCTCCTCCCGTGCGGCCGTCAGCACGGCGACCAGGCCGGAGGAGTCGAGGGGCTCGTCGGGCAGCGCAGCGATCTCAGGCTCGGCCAGCCCCGACCGGACCCGAGCGAGCGCCGCGTCGTACGTGCGGATGCGGTCATCGAGCTCGGCGAGACCGGCGGGGGTCAGCAGGGCGGCGCGGGCCGCGTCCGCATCGGCGAACCCGTGCTCGGTCAGCGCCGCCGCGAGCTCGGCCGCGCGGCCCGCACGGTTCTCCGCGGCGTTGTCCAGGATCGCGAGCGCGTCGAGCACCGCACTCGCCGCGGCGGCGCGCACCTGCAGCGCGGACCGGCGGGCGGAGACCGTGGGGTGTCCGTCCCGGGCATCGACGATCTCGCGCTCGTCGTGCCGGAGGGCCTGCTCGAGCGAGGCGATCCGGCCCTCCTCGGACGCGCACAGCTGCTCGAGCTCGAGCCGGGTCGCGCGCGCGAGCTCGGTCTCCTCGTCATGGATGCGCAGCGACGTGATCGCGGTCTCGCGGTCCGCCTCGCCGTCGGCGGCCATCGAGACCATGACGCGGGCCTCGGTGACATGGGTCTCGGCCTCGGCGAGCGTCAGTCCGCCCGCGTTGGCCCGCGCCCCCTCGACGCGTTCGGCGAGCGCGGCGACCCGGGACGACCGCTCACCGAGCACCCGCTCGGCGTCGGACCGTGCCTGCGCGGCCCGCTCCACGTCCTCGGCGCTCGTGTGGCCCGGGGCGAGCGCGGCCTTCGCGGGGTGCTCGGTCCCACCGCACACCGGGCACGGCACACCGGCCTCGAGGCCGCCGGCAAGCTCGCCCGCGAGACCGGTGATCCGCGCGGTCCGGACGTGGGCCTCGTGCTCGACGGCGGCGCGAGCCACGCGTGCGGCTCGGTCGCGTGCCGCGACGGCGTCGTCGTGCTCGGTCGCGGCCGCGGCGGCGGCGCGGGCTGCGGTGAGCACAGCCTCGGCCACCTCGAGCTGTGTGCGCCGGGCCGGCAGCTGCGCGACGACCTCGTTGGCGGTCGCGAGCTCGGTGACGATCTCCCGGCGCTGCGTGGGCCGCACCTCCAGCTCGGCGGCGAGCCGCTGCGCCTCGGCCCGGGACGTCGCGAGCGACCCCCGCAGGTCCTCCAGGTGGCGGCTGCGTGCGGGCAGATCGGACTCGAGTTCGACGAGTCGGGTCAGGGTCGCCGCCAGCCCAGCGGCGCGTTCGCGCTCGGCGGTCAGGAGCGCCGTCAGCTCCGCGGTCGCGTACCCGTGGACCTCATGTCCGTCCAGCACCGGGTGGGGGTGCAGGCCCACGAGGCCCAGGGCGCGCAGCGGGAGGCTGAGCGCGCGCACCGGGACGAGGTCGCCCGGTGCGGAGTCGAGCGCGGCCCGGGCCGCGGCCTCGGCTGCCGCGAGCGACTCCTGGGCCGCGGCATCGCCCGTGAGCAGCGGGCGGACCTCGAGCGCGCGCCGTGCAGCCCCACGCCGGTCGGAGGTCGCGGCGTGCTCGTCGGCGCGCGCCTCGAGGGCGGACAGCTCGGTGCGCAGCGCGGACCGGCGGTCGAGGGTGGCGATCGTCGCGGTCACCTGGTCGAGCGCGGCTCGCGCGGTCTCGAGTGCTGCCTCGGCGGCGGCCCGCGCGGCGGCGGCTCCCGCCGCCTGCGCGTGGAGCCGCTCGCTGTGCGCGCGCGCCAGGGCGACCATCGCCTCCGGGTCCGCGTCGGCGGCCGCTCGCAGCGCGTCGGCGGCCTCACTCTCGATGCCCGCCGCACCCGCGAAGTGCGCGGCGGCCGAGGCGACCGCGCCCTCAGCCTGCGTGACGGACCGCTGGGCCTCACGGCGCAGGTCCTCGAGGCGGTACTGCAGCCGCTCGTAGACGTCGGTCGCGAAGATCTTCTGCAGCAGGCTCCGCCGGTGCTCGGGGTCGGCCCGCAGGAAGCTCGCGAACTCCCCCTGCGGCAGCACGATGGTCTGGACGAACTGCGCGCGGTCGAGGCCGATGATGCGCTGCAGCTCGGGACCGGCCTCGTCGAGCCGGGTCGACATGATCTCGCCGTCGGGCTCGGCGTCGATCCCGAGCTGCAGGGCGTCCGAACCGGACGTGTCCGTCTCGGGCGGGCCGTCGGGCGCCGCGCCCGCGAGGCGCCACAGCTTCACGGTCGCCTGCTGGCGCGCTGTCCCCGTCCCACGGCGCTTGGCACGGTCGTAGGCGGGAGTGCGCCGCACGCGGTAGACCCCCGCACCCGTCTCGAACGTGAGGTCGACGACGCTCTCGACGTCGTCGGCGGCGAAGCCGGAGCGCAGCCGGTCCTCGCTCGTCGCGGCCGACGCGACCTTGCCGTACAGCGCGAACACGATCGCGTCGATGAGCGTCGACTTGCCCGCACCGGTGGGGCCCTCGAGCAGGAACAGCCCCGACGCCCCGAGCGCCTCGAAGTCGACCGTGTAGCGCCCCGCGAACGGGCCGATCGCCTGGATGGTGAGGCTGCGCAGGTACATCAGGCGCTCCGCTCGCCTGCGGTGACCTGCTCGTACGCGCGGCGCAGCACCGCGAGCTCGGCCTCGGTGGGCTCCGCGCCCGTCACGTGAACGACGAACTCGGCCGCCACCACGAGCGGGTCGTTCGCCGAGGTGACCACCGTGGCTCCGGCGCGGTCCGACGCGCGCTCGGGCGGACGGTGCTGGATGACGAGCGCGTGCGCGAACCGCTCCTTGACGCGGCGGTACAGGTCGGCGGGCCGGTGGGCGTCCGTGACGGTGACGCGCAGCCAGTCGTCGAGGTGGGGCTCGCCGGCCGCGCCGAGGAGGTCCTCGAGGGTGCCGATGACGTCTGCGAGCCGGCGCGGGACGGGCGCCGGGACGAGCTCGGGCTCGACCGTGCCCGAGCCCAGGTCGAGCAGCACCGTCGACTTGTGGTGGTGCTGCTCGGAGAACGAGTACGCGAGCGGAGAGCCGGAGTAGCGCAGCACCGACCCCTCGGGGGCGCCGACGCGTTGCGGTCCGTGCAGGTGCCCGAGCGCGACGTAGTCCATGCCCGCGAACACCCCCGCGGGCACGTGGTCGACTCCCCCGACCCGGATGTCCCGTTCCGACTCGCTCGGCTCGCCGCCGACGACGAACGCATGGGCCATGACGACGGCGCGCGGGCGCGGCCGGCCGGACCGCGCGGCTGCATCGACCCGGGTCGCGAGGTCCCGGCGTACCCGGGTCATCGCCGCGCTGACGACAGCCTCGTGCGAGCGCGGCAGCGGTGCGGAAGCCGGGTCGTTGACGTCGTCGCCAGAGAGCTCGCGGCGGACCACGTCGGGGTCCAGGTACGGGAGCGCGTAGACGAGCAGGTCACCCGCGTCGTCGGGCAGCACGACGGGCTCGGCGAGACCGGCGACGCGCGTGCGCACCTGGATCCGGTCGCGCATGATCGCGGCGCCGAAACCGAGCCGCGCCGCCGAGTCGTGGTTGCCCGGGGTCACGACGACCGTCGCATGCTCGGCGAGCCGGGCCAGCGTCTCGGACAGCAAGACCACGGCCTCGACGGGAGGGACGGCACGGTCGTACACGTCGCCTGCTACGAGCACCGCGCCGACGCCTTCGGACCGAGTCAGGTCGACGAGGTGGTCGAGGTAGGCGGCCTGGTGGTCGAGCAGGTCGACGCCATGCAGGGTGCGGCCCAGGTGCCAGTCCGACGTGTGCAACACCCTCATCCCGGCAACCTACCGTCAGGCCGGCGTCCCTCCGTCTCTGTTCCAGATCGCCAGGTAGCGACGCCATCGTTGTCGCTCCAGCGGACGTCGCGTCCTGCTTCGACTCGGGCCGGTCGCATGGACTCAGCACTCTGCCTCACCCAGGGTCGCGGAGTGTCCATCGCTCACCGGTCAGGGCGCACTCGGTTCAGCGGGCGCAGACCCGGGGTCGGGTTCGACGGCGAACCTCCGTACGAGCGCCGCGGAGATCTCGACGTGGCGCAACAGGAAGGCGCGTTCGTCGAGCTTCTTGCGCCGCAGCCAGGCGGTCACTTCGGCGTTGCACTTGCTCGCGTTGCACGAGCCGCAGGCCGGCGCGATGTTGTCGAGCGTGTAGCGCCCGCCGCGGGAGATCGGCAGGACGCAGTCGCGCTGCAGTGGCTTGTCTGTCGCGCCGCAGTATGCGCAGCCGCCCCAGGCGGATCGCAGCGCCGCCCACTGCTCATCGGTCAAGTCGTGCTCGACGCGGTCCATCCGGCGCTTGCGCCTGCGGGCTGCCCTGGCCTTGCGGGTTCGGGTCACCACCATGCGGCCAGCGTAGGTGTCCTCGCCCTCCGGGCTGTCGGCAATCAGCTGGGGTCGGTCACATCAGCCTTCGTCGCGCCGAGCGCATCGATGAGCGCCGTCCCGTCGATCGTCGCCGCGACGCCGTGAGCCCCGGCGCCGATCGAGACCGTGCGTCCCGCGACGCGTTCGTCGGCGATCACCGGCCACGCGCGCAGCGAGCCGAACGGTGTGATGGTGCCGCGCTCGTAGCCGGTGACGGCCTTGGCGGTCGCGGCGTCGGGCATCGACAGGCGGCTCACGCCGAGCAGCGCGCGGAGCTTCGGCCACGAGATGGTGCGGTCACCCGGGACGAGGACGAAGAGGAAGTCGTCGTCCCCGCGCCGCACGACGATCGTCTTGATGATGTCCGCAGGCGTGACGCCGCGGGCCGCCGCGGCCTCGGCGAGCGACCCGACCCGACCGTGCCGGGCGAGCCGGTACGCGATGCCGGACGCGTCGAGAGCCGCCGTCGCGCGGTCCTCCCCCGACGTCGGTGTCGCGTCAGCGGTTCCGTCAGTCCTCTGCTCGCTCATGGCGAGCCACGCTAGGCACTGCGGCTGCGGACGGCCAGCCGGCGCGGCTGCCCCTGCGGCGGCGGCTCGGAGATCTCGGTTGCGGCAGCAGGGAGAATGGTCAGTCGTGAGCACCGCGGGCGAGCAGCAGCCGCCGGCGCCCGACGCGGCCCGTCCGCCCCGTCGACGCCGGGGTGCTCGGCGCGCCCGCCCGGCGGTGGCTGACTCGGAACGGAACGCCGTGCGCGAGCGCGGCCCGTCAGAGCGTGGCAGTTCAGACCGCAGCACGTCCGAGCGGCGTCCGTCCGAACGTCGCTCTGCTGGCCGCAATCCGTCCCGCCGCGCCGAAGCCCGCCGCGCCGTCGTCGTCCCGCCCATCACGTATCCCGAGCAGCTGCCTGTCTCGGCCCGCCGCGACGAGATCTCCGCCGCGATCCGTGACCACCAGGTCGTCATCGTCGCGGGTGAGACCGGGTCGGGGAAGACGACGCAGATCCCGAAGATCCTGCTCGAGCTCGGCCGCGGGCGCGACGGGCAGATCGGCCACACGCAGCCGCGGCGGATCGCGGCCCGCACGGTCGCGGAGCGCATCGCGTTCGAGCTCGGCACGTCGCTCGGTGAGATCGTCGGCTACCAGGTGCGGTTCACCGACGAGTCGAGCGAGCGGACGCTCGTCAAGGTCATGACCGACGGCATCCTGCTCGCGCAGATCCAGCGCGACCCGATGCTGCGGGCCTACGACACGCTGGTCATCGACGAGGCGCATGAGCGCTCGCTGAACATCGACTTCATCCTCGGGTACCTCACGCGGCTGCTCCCCCGCCGCCCGGACCTCAAGCTGATCATCACGTCCGCGACGATCGACTCGGCGCGGTTCGCCGCGCACTTCGCGGGCCCGGCGAGCGCCGATCACCCCGACGGAGTGCCGGCGCCGGTCGTCGAGGTGACCGGGCGCACGTACCCGGTCGAGGTCCGGTACCGGCCGTTGTCGCCGGACGACGACGCGTCGGACGACGGGCCCGCGGCGTCCTCGGGCGGGGGCCCGAGCAGCTCGAAGGGATCACGGTCGGGGGCGACGTCGGCCAAGGCGCGACGCGAGGACCGAGACCCGATGACGGCGCTCTGTGAGGCCGTCGACGAGCTGCACGCCGCCGGTCCCGGCGACATCCTCGTGTTCTTCTCGGGAGAGCGTGAGATCCGGGACGCCGAGGAGGCGCTGACGGGCCACCTGGGCGAGCGGGTGACCGATCCACGTCGTCCCGATGCGGTCGAGCTCCTCCCCCTGTACTCCCGGCTGTCTGCGGCCGAGCAGCACCGCGTGTTCGACCCGCACGGCTCACGGCGCATCGTGCTGGCGACGAACGTCGCGGAGACGTCACTGACCGTGCCGGGCATCCGGTACGTGATCGACCCCGGGACCGCGCGCATCTCGCGCTACTCCAAGGCGACGAAGGTCCAGCGGCTGCCGATCGAGCCGATCTCCCAGGCGTCCGCGAACCAGCGGTCGGGGCGGTGCGGGCGCGTCGCGGACGGCATCGCGATCCGGCTGTACTCCGAGGCGGACTTCGAGTCGCGGCCGTTGTACACCGAGCCGGAGATCCTGCGTACATCTCTGGCGTCGGTCATCCTGCAGATGATCGCGGTGGGGGTTGCGACGACCCCCGACGACGTCGCGAAGTTCCCGTTCGTCGATCCCCCGGACGTCCGGGCGGTCCGCGACGGCGTCCAGCTGCTCACCGAGCTCGGTGCCCTGGCGCCGGTCACGTCGCCGGCCCCTCCCGCGCCCGCGGCGGACGCAGCCGAGGAGCACGCCCCGGCAGCGGGCAAGCGCGGCGGCCGGCTGACCGACGTCGGTCGCGCGCTCGCCCAGCTGCCGATGGACCCCCGGCTCGGCCGCATGATCGTCGAGGGCGGCCGGCGCGGGGTCGCCCGCGAGGTCATGATCATCGCCGCCGCCCTCTCGATCCAGGACCCCCGCGAGCGTCCGATGGAGTACCGCGCCCAGGCCGACCAGGCCCACGCGCGGTTCGCGGACCCGACGTCGGACTTCCTGACCTACCTCAACCTGTGGCAGTACCTCAAGGAGTCGCAGCGCGACCTGTCGGGATCGGCGTTCCGCCGGATGTGCCGGTCCGAGCACCTCAACTACCTGCGGATCCGCGAGTGGCAGGACGTCGTCACGCAGCTGCGCGAGCTGGCCAAGCCGCTCGGGATCGTCGTGAACCCTCCCCCGTCCCGCACGGCGAACCTCGCGGCAGACCGGCCCGGGGCCACGGCGACCGAGCCAGCGACCGCGACCGCCCCCGCGACCGCGCCCCGCCGCCGGACCGCTCCGGGCGCGGCGCAGGCCGTCCTGTCGACCGAGACCGTGGCCGGGCCCGGTGACCTGCGGCTGGACTGGGACGCCGACCGCATCCACCTGAGCCTCCTGTCCGGCCTGCTGAGCCAGATCGGCATGCAGGAGGCGACCGATGTGACCCCCACGGCGGGTCGCGGCAAGAGGCCCGCAGCCACGGGCCGGCCCGACCGTCGCGGCCGCAACGAGTACCTCGGCGCGCGCGGTGCGCGGCTCGCGATCTTCCCCGGATCCGGCCTCGCCAAGCGCCCACCCGCGTGGATCATGGCCGGTGAGCTCGTCGAGACGTCCCGGCTCTGGGCGCGCGACGTCGCGCGGATCCAGCCCGAGTGGGCCGAGGACCTCGCGGCGCACCTGGTCAGGCGGACGTACTCGGAGCCGACCTGGTCGACGAAGCAGGGCGCCGCGATGGCGCTCGAGCGCGTGCTGCTCTACGGCGTCCCGATCGTCGCGCAGCGGCGGGTCCTGTACGCGAAGGTCGACCCCGAGCATGCGCGCGAGCTGTTCATCCGGCATGCCCTCGTCGAGGGCGAGTGGACCACGCACCACGCGTTCTTCCACGAGAACCGTCGGCTGCTCGCGGAGGCCGAGGGCCTCGAGGCGCGCGCCCGCCGTCGTGACCTGGTGGTCGACGACGACGTCCTGTTCGACTTCTACGACGAGCGCGTCCCCGCCGACGTCGTGTCGGCGCAGCACTTCGACACGTGGTGGAAGACCGCCAAGCGTTCCCAGCCCGACCTGCTGACGTTCACGCCCGAGCTTCTGCTGAGCGACGACGCGGCCCGGGTGTCGGCCGCGGACTTCCCGGCGGTCTGGCCGCAGGGGGATCTGCAGCTGCCCCTGACCTACCAGTTCGAGCCTGGTACAGAAGCCGATGGCGTGACTGTACATATACCCCTGGTGCTGCTCGCGCGGGTCCGCCCCGAGGGCTTCGGCTGGATGGTTCCGGGCCTGCGCGACGAGCTCGTGACGGCGACGATCCGCGCGCTGCCGAAGCCCGTGCGGGTCCAGCTCGTGCCGGCGCCCGACGTCGCACGCAGCATCGGGGCATGGTTCGACGAGAACCTCGCGAGCTGGCAGGACACCGTGCGCGCCGGCGACCTCGCGCCGTCCTTCCACGACGCGTTCGCGCAGGCCGTCCGCGCGGTCCGCGACGTCGACGTCCCGGAGGACGCGTTCGACGACGAGCGCCTGCCCGCGCACCTGCGTGTGACGTTCCGGGTCGAGGCCGATCGTGGGGGAGTGCTCGACGAGAGCAAGGACCTCATCGCGCTTCAGCGTCGCCTCGCGGCCCGCACGCAGGACGCCGTGAGCTCGGCAGTCCGCTCGGCGGTCCGCACCGCCATGCGCGACGCGGTCAGCGCGGCACCGAGGACCCCGTCGGCCCCGGCGGGCACCGTGGTGGCGGCCGCACCCAGGGCCGCGGTCCGCCCGCCGGCTCCCGGCGCCCCGAGCGAGGTGATCGGCAAGCCCGCGCTGGCCGAGCAGGTGAGCCTGACGGCGTGGCCCGCGGGCCTGCCCGACGGCGCGATCCCGCTGACGGTCGAGACCGACGGACCCGGCGGGGTCCGCGTCCGCGGCTACCCAGCGCTCGTCGACGAGTCGTCGGCCGTGGCTCTGCGGGTGCTCGCCGACCCGGCCGTCCAGGTCGAGTCGCACCGCCGCGGTCTGCGCCGCCTGCTCCTGCTCGACACGGGTCTCGCGACGGCCCGGGTGACGACGCGCTGGTCGGGCACGCAGGCGCTGACGCTCGCCTCGGGCCCGTACCGCACCACGGACGCGCTGGTCACGGACGTGCAGCTCGCGGCGATCGACCGGCTCGTCGCCGAGCACCTCGCGGGTCGGCCGGCGACCGAGGTCCGCTCCGCGACGACCTACGCCGCGCTGCGGGCTGTCGTCCGGGACCGCCTCGAGGACGCGGTGCACGCCGTCGTCACGGACGTCGTCGCCGTGCTGACCGCCGCACGGGAGCTCGACGTCGCGGTGCGCGCGTCGAACAGCCTGGCTCTCCTCGCGACGACCCACGACGTCCGTGACCACGCCGCGCGGCTCGTCCACGACGGGTTCGTCTCCGCGACCGGCGCGGACCGCCTGCCCCATCTCGCCCGGTACCTGCGCGCCGACCGGCACCGCCTGACGAAGGCCGCCGACAACCCGCACCGTGACGCCGAACGGGCGTGGCAGGTCCACCAGCTCGAGGACGCCTACACCGCCGCGCGAGACCAGGTGAGGTCGGCGTCCCGCGACCGCTCGCGCGAGGTCGCGCTCGACGACGTGCGCTGGATGCTCGAGGAGCTACGTGTCTCGCTGTTCGCCCAGCAGCTCGGCACGCCTGTGCCGGTGAGCGACAAGCGCATCCGCAAGGCGCTCGCCGAGGTCTGATGTGCGGTCGGTCTGCCGGGAAATCGCCCGGTCGGTGGGGCGTTGCGGGGTTCGACCGGGATTAGGCCCGACTCGTGCCACTTGCCTTAGTGACCGGTTTCGAGTCGGTTGAGGATGGCGCGGGCGGTCTCGGTGAGGTCGGGGTCGAGGGTGAGGCGTTGGCCGTTGATCTCGATGGTTGCTGAGCGTGCGGTGCGCAGGGCCTGGACGATCTTCTTGATGCTCATGCCGGTGAGGTCTTGCAGATGGCGGGCGACGGCCAGGGCGGCGAACACCACCGTCAGGTGGGCTTCGATGGCGTCGCGTTGGTGGTGGAACACGGGCCGGGCTCGTAGGTCGGACTTGGTCATGCGGAACGACTGCTCGACGTGCCATAGGTCGTGGTAGGCCGCGATGACCGCCGCGCCGTCCATCGTGGCGGTCGGCAGGTTGGTGACGTAGCCCTTGAGGCCCGCCAACTGGCGGGCCCGGTCGATGGTGGCCTGGTCGAGTTCCTTGGTGGCTCCGGTGATCTTGAGGAACCGGGCCTTCTTCAACGGGGCGCGGCCGTCGGCGATCTTCTCGGCCCGGTCGATCATCGCGTTGATGGCCTTGTTGTCGTGCTGCTCGCGGGCGAACTTCCACTGGTAGACCACCCGCCGGGCCCGGGCCGCCTTGCCGGTGCCCATGTCCCGGGTCGATTCCAGGACCTGCCCGTCGGTGAAGTAGTTGCCGTGCCGTTCGAAGTGATCGGCCAGGTCGTAGGGGGCCCGGGTGATCCGCGAGCCGACGATGAAGCAGAACCCGGCGTCCTCCAGGGCGTTCAGGTTGCCCGCCGAGAGCATCCCGGCGTCGGCGACGACGACCAGGTCCGTGACGTCGTGCCGCTTGCCGAACGCGGTCAGTACGGGGATCAGAGTGGTCGTCTCGGCCTTGCTGCCCTCGAACAGGTGCACCTCGAGCGGGAACCCGCCCGGGTCGACCAGCAGCCCGACCTGAACCTGGGGGTCCACGCGGTGCTCCTTGCTCATCCCGACCCTGCGCAGCTCGTCCTCGTCCGGCCGCTCGAAGTGCAGCGTCGTCACGTCGTACAAGATCAGGACCGATGTCCCGGTGGTGCGGACCGAGTGCGCCCACGCGGCCCTGGCCAACGTGTCGCGGTAGTCCTGGGCCTGGCACCGGGCCAGCGACCGGAACAACGTGCGCAGGCTGACCGCCGGTGCGTCGAGTTCGTCCAGGACGCGGACGACCTCGGCCTTGGAGGTCGGCTCCACGATCCGTGCCAGGACCATCGCCCGGAACCCGTCATCGCCCAGGACGTCGAACCCCAGCCGGGTGTATTCGCTGGTCAGGACCTTCCACAACAGGTCCGCGGAGGTCCCCACGACCCGCCCACCTGCGGCGACGGCCGCAGGACGCCCACCGGCCGCCGGCGTCGCCGGCTGCAGGAGCAGTTCCGGTTCGGCGGTCCAGTCCGCGACGTCGTCCATCCGCGCCGGGACCACCAACAGGTCCCCGAGGTCCAGGGCGTCTTGGCCTGGGGACAGCCGCTCACGCGCTACGGCCAGCAGCAACGCGAGCTCGGCATCGCTATGCGCTGACCCGACGTGCTCGACCTGTTCGACCTGCCGGCCCCGGCGCGTGACGATCTGGACCGCGACCGCTCCCGAAGCGGTGCGGACCTTGCGCACGAACCGCGAGACCACCCCCGAAGGCTTGCACGACGAGGTTCTTAGTGACCACATCGCACCCGAGCGCACAACGAAACAGCAGGTCAGCGACCCGCGCCCACCCTCGAGGACCGAACGTGGCACGAGTCAGGTTAGGCTGCGGCCATGACTGACGGACCGGACCGCAGCGACGCGGAGCGGGACGCGCTCGCCGCCCTGACCGGCCCGAGCCCGCTCCCGGACGAGCAGATCCTTGCCGCCGTCCAGGAGGGCCTCGAATCGGTCGTCGCAGGTTCCCCGAACGCCTGGTTCGATGTCCCGCGGCAGCGGAACCCCGCCCAGCCGAAGTCGCTGACGACGCGGCGCAACGACGAGCGCTGAGTCGCCGCGCGTCCGCAGAGCTGTGGAGAACCGCGCGCTGCTGTCAGGCCTGGGCGGCAGACTCCACGCATGACCGCTGACACGCCGCCCGCACCCACCGGCCCTGAACGCGCCGAGCCCGCACCCACCGAGCCCGGCCCGCCAGCTGCCCCGCGCTGCTTCGGTGACGGCGACCCGCTGTACGAGGCGTACCACGACGACGAGTGGGGGGTGGCGGTCCACGGCGACCGTGCGCTGTTCGAGCGCATCGCCCTCGAGGGCTTCCAGTCCGGGCTGTCGTGGATCACGGTGCTGCGCAAGCGCCCGGCGTTCCGCGCGGCCTTCGAAGGCTTCGACCCCGAGCTCGTCGCGCGCTTCGGCGAGGCCGACGTCGCGCGCCTGCTGTCGGACGCCGGGATCGTGCGCAACCGCGCGAAGATCGAGGCCACGGTGGCGAACGCCCGTGCGCTGCTCGCGCTCGTCGAGTCGGGCCGCACCCTGGACGAGGTGGTCTGGTCGCACGCCCCGGTCGCGCTCGGGCGCGAGCGCCCGGTCACGTGGGCCGACGTCCCGAGCCTGACCGACAAGTCGAAGGCCCTCGCTCGTGAGCTCAAGAGCCTGGGTTTCCGGTTCATCGGGCCGACGACCGCCTACGCTTCCATGCAGGCGTGCGGCCTGGTCGACGACCATCTGGCCGGGTGCCGCGTGGTTCTGGCGCGCTGACGGTCCGGCGCGCTCCGGCAACCAGATCGCGGGACCGGAGTATCTCGCCAGTTGAGAAGCGTTGCTCAGCATCCGGGATGGGTCTAGCATCGGGCCACCATCCAGAGCGGTCGAGAGTCCTGGCTCACTGACGCCGCAGCAACCCCCCTCGAGCGAGGGTGTGGGTGCTTCCGCCAGGCCCGATGGAGTTGAACCATGATCTGCTCGGCACCGTGTCCGTGGACCCCGTCCGGGGTCTCGCCGTGACCGCCACACCCGAGGCGTCGGTCGACGCCCGCACCGAGGCGGCGCCCCGGCACCGGGCCACCCTCGCGCCCATCGACCGCCCGACGGTCTCGTTCGAGCTGTTCCCGCCGCGCAACCCCGACGCCGCCCCCAAGCTCTGGGCGACGATCGAGGCGCTCGGTGCCGCACGCCCGGACTTCGTCTCGGTCACGTACGGCGCGTCGGGCAAGACCCGCGACACGACGCGCGGGCTCGTGCGCCGTCTGCTCCGCGAGACGTCCCTCAACCCGATCGCGCACCTGACCTGCGTCGGGACCTCGCGCGACGAGGTCACGGCGGTCGTCGAGGAGTTCCTCGACGAGGGCGTGCGCTCGTTCCTCGCGCTGCGGGGCGACCCGCCCCTCGACGAGCCGGACTGGCACCCGCACCCGCAGGGTCTGTCGACGGCCGCCGAGCTCGTCGAGCTGCTCCGCGAGATCGAGGCCCGCCGATGCTCCACGAGCCCCGCGCAGAAGGTCCGCGCCACCGTCCGGCCGCTCTCGATCGCCGTCGCGGCGTTCCCTCGCGGCAACGCCGGCACGGGGAGCACGCGTGCGCAGGACGTCGCGGCGCTGCTCGCCAAGCAGGAGGCCGGCGCCGACTTCGCGATCACGCAGGTCTTCTACGAGGCGTCGGCGTACCTCGAGCTCGTGGCCGAGGCGCGCACGGCGGGCGTGACCATCCCGATCATCCCGGGCATCATCCCGACGACCGACCCGGCCCGCCTCCTGCGCGTCGAGGGCCTCACGGGCGTCCCGGTGCCACGCGACCTGCTCGCGCTGCTCGGCTCGGTGGACGACGAGATCGAGCGGCACCGCATCGGGATCCGTGCGAGCGTCGACCTCGTCAACGGCGTCCTCGACGGCGGCGCCCCCGGCGTCCACATCTACACGTTCAACACGCATCACGCCGCACTTGACCTGCTCGAGGGTGCACACCTCGGCGGGGGAGCTCCGACAGCTCCCGACCAGGCCAGCGAGCCGCAGGTCGCCGCACCCCAGACCGACCACTCTCCGAGGGGCTGATCATGACCAGCACGACCACCACACCCGCCGTCCCCGAGTTCCCGGCGGGCACGATCCTCGGCTACCCGAGGATCGGGCCCCACCGTGAGCTCAAGAAGGCCCTCGAGGCCTTCTGGGCAGGCAAGACGT
Source organism: Cellulomonas sp. WB94 (assembly GCF_003115775.1). NCBI lineage: Bacteria > Bacillati > Actinomycetota > Actinomycetes > Micrococcales > Cellulomonadaceae > Cellulomonas > Cellulomonas sp. WB94. Next base: position 1,397,291 of record NZ_QEES01000002.1, on the reverse strand, counting down.
CCGCCGACGACGTCGAGGCCGTGGCCGCTGGCCTGCGCAAGCAGACCCGCGCCCGTCTCGCCGGGCTGGGGCTGCGCACCGACGTCCCCGCGATCCCGAGCGCGTTCTCGTTCTACGACCATGTGCTCGACACGACGGCCGTCGTGGGCGCAGTGCCGGCCCGGTTCGCGGACCTGGCCGACGCCGACGGCCGCCTCGACCTCGCGGGCTACTCGACGGTCGCGCGCGGCCGCGGCGACGACCTGCCGCTCGAGATGACCAAGTGGTTCGACACGAACTACCACTACCTGGTCCCCGAGATCGGCCCGGAGACGACGTTCCGGTACGCGAGCGACCGTCCCGTGCGCGAGTTCGCCGAGGGCCTCGCGGACGGCGTGCTCACGCGCCCGGTCCTCGTCGGACCCGTCACGTACCTCGCGCTCGCGAAGCCCACCGAGGGAGCCCCCGAGGGCTTCGAGCCGCTCGACCGCCTCGCGGACCTGCTGCCCGTCTACGTCGACCTCCTGCGCGACCTGGCCGCGGCCGGCGCGACCTGGGTCCAGCTCGACGAGCCCGCGCTCGTCTCGGACTCGCTCACCGTGACGCCCGAGGCCGTCCGCGCCGCGGTCACCGAGGCCTACCGGGTGCTCGCGACCGAGCTGGCTCGCCCCGACCGCCCGGCGATCCTCGTCGCGGCCCCGTACGGCGACCTCGGTGCCGCGCTCGGCGTGCTGGCCGCGACCGACGTCGAGGGCATCGCGCTCGACCTCGTCCGCGGTGCGGCACCGACCGTCGCGGTGAAGGGGCTGACCTCGAAGGTCGTCGTCGGCGGCGTGATCGACGGTCACAACATCTGGCGCGCGGACCTCGACACGAAGCTGCAGGTCCTCGAGCAGCTCGAGACGCTCGGCGCGGCCCAGGTCGCCGCCGGGACCTCGACGTCCCTGTTCCACGTCCCGCACACCGTCGAGGACGAGCCCGCCCTCGACCCGACGCTGCGCGGATGGCTCGCGTTCGCCGACCAGAAGGTCGCGGAGGTCGTCACGCTCGCCGAGGGCCTGACCGAGGGGCGCGAGGCGATCCACGCCGAGCTGCTCGCGGCCGGCGACGCGGTCCGGTCGCGCGCCGCTGCGCCCGGCGTCGTGCGTCCCGAGGTCCGGGAGCGCGTGGCCGCGCTGACCGAGGGCGAGTTCCACCGCGGTCCGTTCGCCGAGCGCCGGTCGGCCCAGGCCGCGCGTCTCGCGCTACCGCCGCTGCCGACGACCACCATCGGCTCGTTCCCGCAGACGCCGGAGATCCGCAAGGCGCGCGCAGCCCACGCGAAGGGCGACCTCACGACCGAGCAGTACGAGGACGAGATGCGCGCCGAGATCCGCCGCGTCGTCGAGCTCCAGGAGGCCATCGGCCTCGACGTCCTCGTCCACGGTGAGCCCGAGCGCAACGACATGGTGCAGTACTTCGCCGAGAACCTCGACGGGTTCGCGGTCACGCAGAACGGCTGGGTGCAGTCCTACGGCTCGCGCTGCACGCGGCCGTCGATCCTGTGGGGCGACGTGTCGCGGCCCGCGCCGATCACGGTCGCGTGGACGACGTACACGCAGTCGCTCACGACGAAGCCGGTCAAGGGCATGCTCACGGGCCCGGTCACGATCCTTGCGTGGTCGTTCGTGCGCGACGACCAGCCGCTCGCCGACACCGCGAACCAGGTCGCGCTCGCGCTGCGCGACGAGATCGAGGACCTCGAGGCTGCCGGGATCGCCGTCGTGCAGGTCGACGAGCCTGCGCTGCGGGAGCTGCTGCCGCTCAAGGCGGCCGACCACGCGGCCTACCTCGACTGGTCGGTCCGCTCGTTCACCCTCGCGACGTCGGGCGTCCGCCCGGACACCCAGATCCACACGCACCTGTGCTACTCGGAGTTCGGCGAGATCATCGGCGCGATCGACGGCCTCGACGCCGACGTGACGTCGATCGAGGCGGCGCGCTCGAAGATGGAGATCATCGGGGACATCGCGGGTGCCGGCTACGCGCGCGGCATCGGTCCGGGCGTCTACGACATCCACTCGCCGCGGGTCCCGACCGAGGGCGAGGTCACCGAGCTGCTGGCCGAGGCCGTGAGGTCGATCGACGCGGACCAGCTGTGGGTCAACCCCGACTGCGGGCTCAAGACCCGCCGCTACGAGGAGGTCAACCCGTCGCTCGAGCACATGCTCGCCGCGACGCGGGCGGTCCGCGCGACCCTCTGAGCGCGAACGCGGCGTGAACGACGCCGAGCCCCGGTCGGCCTGGCTCGACCGGGGCTCGGCGTCTGCACGGGCTGGATGGCCCGGGCGGGCTCCCACCCACCCGGGCCACCGGTCTCAGCCCGTGGCCGCGCGCTAGCTCACTGCTGAACCGTCGCACGGTCCGTCGGACGGGTTCACGCGACGACGACTAGGCCGTGTGCTCGGCCGTGTGCTCGGTCGTCTGGGTGATCGTCGCGGGCTGGCTGCCGTGCTGGACCTCGATCTTGCGCGGCTTCGCATCCTCGGAGACGGGGATGCTGAGCGTCAGCACGCCGTCGGTGTACGTCGCGTCGATCTTGTCGAGGGCCATGCCGCGGCCCACGGTGATCTGGCGGACGTACGAGCCGGTGGCGCGTTCACGGAGGAACCACTGCACGTCGTGCTCGTCGGCGGACCGCTGGGCACGGAGCGTGAGCGTGCGGTCCTCGACGTTGAGGTCGATCGTGCCGGGGTCGACACCGGGCAGGTCGCAGTGCAGGACGTAGTGGTCACCGGAACGGAAGAAGTCCATCGGCATCGTCGCTGCTGCTCGGGCGGACCCGAACATCTCGCCGACAAGCCGGTCCATGTCCTGGAATGGGTCGAATCGCGTAGCCACACCCATCACCTCCCTGAAGGTGAGGCACCGGACCGCCCGATGCCTCGGAACGGGCCCGACCCGGAAAGTCGTGCGGGGCCGGGCGGCTACGCCTTCAATTTTGGCACTCGTCGAGCGCGAGTGCCAGGCCTCAGAGCGATGCGTGGCGAGCGGCGAGCGCCTCGACGATGCGCACGTCGGCGTCCAGCCAGGGCACCGTCATCCAGTGCCCGACGGGCAGCCACTGCACGCGGTCGTGCTCGACGAGCGGCTCCGGGGTGCCGTCCTGGAGCTCGGCCAGCCAGAGCCGCATCGTGTACTGCTCCGAGAGCAGCCAGGCGCCGTCGTCCGGCCCGACGAGCTCGGGGCCGAGCGAGATCCGGACCCCGAGCTCCTCACGGATCTCGCGGTGCAGTGCCTCCTCGGGGGACTCCCCGTCGTCGACCTTCCCGCCGGGGAACTCCCAGCGCCCCGCGAGGCTCGCGGGCACGGCGCGCCGTGCCGTCAGGAGCTCACGCGGGTCGTCGAGGTCGTCGACGATGGCGGCGGCCACGACGAGCACGGGCGGGTTCATGCCAGCGAGTCTGTCAGGTCGACAGGTCAGCCGAGGGCACCCACGGCCAGCAGCCCCCCGAGGCTGACGGTCATCGCGACGGTCGTCGCGACCGCGCCGAGGAGGACGGCCCGTCCGCCCGACCGGGCCAGCCGTGCCACGTGCACCTGGGTGCCGAGACCGACCATCGCCGCTCCGAGCGCGAGAGTCGTGGCGCCGTGCACGACGGGGACGGCGACGTCGGGCACGCCCCCGACGGTCCGGACGGCGACCGCGACGAGGAAGCCGATGACGAACAGCGGCACGACCGGGACGGCGGCGCCCCCCGAGCGGGCGCCTCCGCGACGTCGGACCACGCCGACCGCGGTCACGAGCGGGGCGAGGAGGACGACCCGCGCGAGCTTCGCGACGACGGCGACCGAGAGCGCGGCCGCGGAGACCGCACCGGCCGCTGCGACCACCTGCGCGACCTCATGGACCGACATGCCCGCCCACAGCCCCGCGGTGCGATCGCTCAGGCGGGCGGCCCGCGCGACCACCGGGACGACGAGGATCGCGACGCTGCCGTAGAGCGTGACGAGCGCGACGGCTGTCGCGACGTCGTCGTCCTCGGCGTCCGCAACGGGGCTCATCGCGGCGACGGCGGCCGCGCCGCAGATCGAGAAGCCGGTCGCCACCAGGAGCGTGAGGGACCGACCGACCCGGAGCCGGCGCCCGAGCCACAGGGTCGCGCTGAAGGTCGTCGCGACCGTGACGACCAGCACGCCGAGCTCAGGCGGCCCGAGCGCGAGCACGTCGCGCGCGGAGAGCTGGAGGCCCAGCAGGACGACGCCGGTCCGGAGCACGCGTCGACCGACCCAGGCCAGTCCGCGCTCGAACGATGCGGGGACCGCATGCGCCGCTCGCGCGACCACGCCGAGCACGATGGCGACGAGCAGGGCCGGTGCCGCGGGGGCCGTCAAGGTGAGCGCGAGGCACGCGCCGGACACGGCGAGCGCCGCGAGTGCCCCGGGGACCACCGACTGCGGACGGGGGAGCGCGTCGTCGCCCCGCCCGCGTCGTCGCGGCGTAGGCAGGGACAGCGACGACGGTGGGGGCACTCGCGGCGTCGGGACCTCCACGTGCGGGACGACGGGCGGCGCCGCGGGGGCGAGCGGGTGGGGCGGGGTCACCTGGACGACTCTGGTCGACGGGCGGCCCCCGCAGAACCCCGACCTCGCTGTCGACCCCTAGCCTGAGGCTATGACCACGGATCCCGTCGCGAGCCGGCGGACACCGCTCGCCGCCCTCGAGCTGCTCGTCGCGATCGAGGCCCACGGCTCGATCACCGCCGCGGCGCACGCTCTCGGCATCGCGCAGCCGTCGCTCAGTGCCGGTCTGCGGCGCCTCGAACGCCAGACCGGGCTCACCCTGGTCACCCGATCGCCGTCCGGCACCGTGCTGACCGAGCTGGGACGACGGGTCGTCGGGCGGGCCGCGGACGTCATCGCAGCGTCGGACGCCTTCGAGGGGGAGGTCACGGCGCTGCGGTCGGAGCAGGGAGGCCGCCTCACCGTCGCGGCGAGCATGACCATCGCGGAGTACCTCGTGCCGCACTGGCTCTCGGCCCGGCCGGCCGGGGCGGCCGTCGTCGACCTCGACGTGGCCAACTCACGTGACGTGATGGAGGCGGTCCTGCACGGGCGGGCGGACCTGGGGTTCATCGAAGGCCCGGACCTCGCTGACGGGCTGCGGTCCAGGACGATCGGTCATGACACGTTGCTGGTCGTGGCGGCGCCGGGGCACCCGTGGGCCGCGCTCGACCGCGCGGTCGGAGCTGCGGAGCTGGCCGCCGCGCCGCTCGTGCTGCGTGAGGCCGGCTCCGGGACCCGGGCGACGCTCGAACGTGCTCTCGAGGCGGCAGGTCACCCGTTGGTCAGTACGCCGGCCCAGCTCGGCTCGACGGCCGCGGTGAAGTCGGTCGTGCAGGGAGGCCGCTCGGTCGCGGTGCTCTCGGCGCTGACGGTCGCGGCCGAGCTCGCGCTCGGCACGCTGCGCGAGGTGCAGGTCGAGGGCGTCGACCTGCGGCGCGAGCTGCGCATGGTCTGGGCGCGGGGGCGACAGCCGGCCCCGGCGGCGCGCGAGCTCGCAGCTCTGGTCGTCGGCCTCACTCGCGACGGCCGTGGCGACCAGGACGCAGCGTCAGGTCAGCGGAAGCCGTTCGCCTCGGCCCAGGCCACGGCCTGAGCGCGCGTCGACACACCGATCTTGCGGTACACGCTGCGCACCTGGGACTTGACCGTGTTCCGCGTCACGAACAGACGCGTCGCGATCTCCTCGAGGGTGACATCCTCCGCGAGCTCGGCGAGGACGACCCGCTCGCGGCGGGTCAGGGGCTCGTTGAGCTGAGACGTCTCACGCGTTGCCTCGAGCATGGTCATCGTGTCCTCCGGTGTGCTGCACGGCGCCCGGGGTGAAGGGCCCTGCGTGCCGTGGTCGAGCGGCTGTTACTAGAGGAGATCGGCAGGCGACGCGTTTATGACGCGTTTTTCACCCATCAATCACCCGAGACGTTGCCGAGCGAGCTTCCGACGGACACACCGAAAGGTAGATGTGCAGGTCAGGGAGATACATCGATGATGAGAGGGTGATGAGATTCACCCGTTCGGGCTAGTGCCCGTCAGCCCCCGCGGTCGCCGCGTACTCCGCCGGCGAGAGCAGCGGTCCGCGCGACGTGACGGCCACCTTGATCAGCCAGCCCTCGCCGTACGGGTCGGAGTTCACGAGCGCCGGATCATCGACCACGGCTCCGTTGATCTCGGTGACCGTCCCCGAGACGGGGGAGAAGAGCTCGGAGACCGACTTCGTCGACTCGATCTCGCCGATGACCGCACCGGCGACGATCTCGTCGCCCACCGCGGGCAGCTCGACGTAGACGATGTCGCCGAGCGCGTCGGCGGCGGTCGCAGTGATCCCGACGGTCGCGGGGTCACCGCCGTCCAGCCACTCGTGCTCGGCGGTGTACTGCAGGTTGTCGGGAACGCTGCTCATCAGGTCTCCAGGTCGTGTGACGAAGGGTGGAGCGTGCGCGGCGCGCCACTCCTCAAGGTCTAGCGGGCTCGACGGTAGAAGGGAAGTCGAACGACCCGCACCGGCTCGCGGCGTCCGCGCACGTCGACCGCCAGAGCAGAGCCCGGTGCGCTCACCTCGGGGGTCACGTAGGCCATCGCGATGGGGTGGCCGAGCGTGGGGGAGGGTGCGCCGGACGTGACGTGCCCGACGACGGGGGCGTCCGCGGCGGTGCCGGTGAGGACGTCGTACCCGTGGCGCGCGGCGCGCCGGCCGAGCCCCTCGAGCCCGACGAGCACCCGGGCGGGCTCCGAGGTGTGCCGCGCGGCGAGCGCGGCGCGACCGACGAACGGGAGCGGCGACCCGTCGGGCGCGGTCTTGGTGAGGCGGACGACGCGACCCAGGCCGGCGTCGTACGGGGTGGTGGTCCGGTCGAGCTCGTTGCCGTAGAGCGGCATGCCGGCCTCGAGGCGCAGGCTGTCGCGCGCCGAGAGCCCCGCGGGCACGAGCCCGTGGGGTGCGCCTGCAGCGAGCAGGTCACGCCACAGCTCCACGGCGTGCTCGGCCGGCACGAACATCTCGAAGCCGTCCTCGCCGGTGTACCCGGTGCGCGCGACCAGGGCGGCGATCCCGGACACGGTGGCGTTCGTCGCCGTGTAGTACGCGAGGCCGATGACCGCCGCGCGGTCGGCGGGGTCGGTGACGGACGCGACGATCTCCTCGGCGCGCGGGCCCTGCACGGCGATGAGCGCGGTCGTCAGCGAGGCGTCGACCATCGTCGCGTCGAACCCCACGAGGCGCTCGGCCAGGGCCGCGCGGACCACGTGGACGTTGGACGCGTTCGCCACGACGACGAACGACGCCGGCGCCAGGCGGTAGACGACGAGGTCGTCGAGGACGCCGCCGTCCTCCTCGACGATCATCGTGTAGCGCGCGCGGCCGACGTCGAGGGCGGTCAGGTCGCCGACGAGCGCGTAGTCGAGGGCCGCCGCGGCCTGCGGGCCGGTGATCTCGAGCTCGCCCATGTGGGACAGGTCGAACAGGCCCGCGGCCGTCCGGACCGCGACGTGCTCGGCCAGGTCACCCGCGTACCGCAGCGGCATCTGCCAGCCGGCGAACGACGTCAGCGTGGCGCCCAGTGCGACGTGCTCGGCGTGCAGCGGGGACAGGATGTCGCTCACGGGAAGGCTCCGATCGGTCGGTGCGGTGGGGGTGGTCATTCGTACGACTCGATGGGCGGGCACGAGCACACGAGGTGCCGGTCGCCGTACGCGCCGTCGATGCGGCGCACGGGCGGCCAGTACTTGTCGGCCCGCAGGCTCGCGAGCGGGAAGGCGGCGAGCTCACGGCCGTAGGGCTTGTCCCACGCGTCGGCAGCCACCGAGGCGGCCGTGTGGGGGGCGCCGCGCAGCGGGGACTCCTCGACCGGCCAGCTGCCCGCGGCGACCGCGTCGATCTCGCCGCGGATCGCGACGAGCGCGTCGACGAACCGGTCGAGCTCGGCGAGGTCCTCGCTCTCGGTCGGCTCGATCATGAGCGTCCCGGGCACGGGGAACGACAGCGTCGGGGCGTGGAACCCGTAGTCCATGAGCCGCTTCGCGACGTCCTCGGCGGTCACGCCGGTCTCGGCGGTGATCGGTCGCAGGTCGACGATGCACTCGTGGGCGACGAGCCCGTTCGGGCCGGTGTAGAGGACCGGGTAGGACTCGTGGAGGCGCGACGCGAGGTAGTTCGCGGCCAGTACCGCGGTCTCGGTCGCGCGGCGCAGACCCTCGCCGCCCATGAGGGCCACGTAGGCCCAGGAGATCGAGAGGATGCCCGCCGAGCCGAACTGCGCCGCTGTCACGGGCGCAGCGACACCGTCCGCGTCCGCGCCGCCCGAAGCCGCGAGCGGGTCGCCCGGCAGGTACGGGACGAGGTGGGCGCCGACGCCGATCGGGCCGACGCCCGGGCCGCCGCCGCCGTGCGGGATGCAGAACGTCTTGTGCAGGTTGAGGTGCGAGACGTCGCCGCCGAACTCGCCCGGCCGCGCCAGCCCGACGAGCGCGTTGAGGTTCGCGCCGTCGATGTAGACCTGGCCGCCGACCTCGTGGACAAGGCTGCAGACCGTGCGGACGTCGGCCTCGAAGACGCCATGGGTCGAGGGGTAGGTGATCATGATCGCCGCGGTCCGCGGGCCGTGCTCCGCGAGCTTGGCGCGCAGGTCGGCGAGGTCGATCGAGCCGTCGTCGGCCGTCGCGACGACGACGACGCGCAGCCCGGCGAGCGCTGCCGACGCCGCGTTCGTGCCGTGCGCCGACGCCGGGATCAGGCAGACGTCCCGGACGGGCGCACCCTCGGCGCGGTTCGCCGCGTGGTACCCGCGGATCGCCAGCAGCCCGGCGAACTCGCCCTGCGACCCCGCGTTGGGCTGGACCGACACGCCCGCGTAGCCCGTGATCTCCGCGAGCCAGCCCGACAGGCTCCCGATGAGCTCGGTGTACCCCGCGGCCTGCTCACGCGGGACGTACGGGTGGATCGAGGCGAACTCGGGCCAGGTCATGGCCTCCATCTCGGCCGTCGCGTTGAGCTTCATGGTGCACGAGCCGAGCGGGATCATCGTGCGGTCGAGCGCGAGGTCCTTGTCGGAGAGCCGGCGCAGGTAGCGCAGCATCGCGGTCTCCGACCGGTACCGGTGGAAGACGGGGTGCGTCATGAACTCCGACGTGCGCCGCAGCTGCGTCGGCAGGTCGAGCGCGGGGTTGGGGTCGCCCACCGAGAGCCGGGGTGCCCCGGCCGCGACGAACGCCGCCACGACGGCCGCGAGGTGCTCGGGCGTCGTCGTCTCGTCGCACGCGACCTGGACGTGGTCGGCGTCGGGCGCCCAGAGGTTGATGCCGCGCGCAGCGGCTGCCGACACGACCACGTCGGCCCGGCCGGGCACGACGGTGCGGACGGTGTCGAAGAACGCGTCGTGCTCGACGACGACGTCCACGGCGCGCAGGTCCCTCGCGAGCGCCACAGCCCTGCGGTGCACCCGCTCCGCGATCGCCCGCAGGCCGTCGGGCCCGTGGTAGACCGCGTACATCGACGCCCCGATCGCGAGCAGCGCCTGAGCCGTGCAGATGTTGCTCGTGGCCTTCTCGCGGCGGATGTGCTGCTCACGGGTCGCGAGCGCGAGCCGGTAGGCGGGGGCGCCGTCCGCGTCGACCGAGACGCCGACGAGCCGGCCCGGGATCATCCGCTCGAGGCCGGTCCGCACCGCCATGTACGCCGCGTGCGGCCCGCCGTAGAACAGCGGGACACCGAACCGCTGCGCCGAGCCGACCGCGACGTCCGCGCCGAGCTCGCCCGGGGGGGTCAGCACCGTGAGCGAGAGCAGGTCCGCGGCGACGGTCACGAGCGCGCCCGCCGCCTTGGCCGCCGCGATCAGGGGAGCGAGGTCGCGGACGACCCCGGACGCGCCGGGTGCCTGCAGGACGATGCCGACGATCCCGCCCGGGCCGACGTCGGGCAGTCCCTCGCTCAGGTCCGCGACGACGACGGGGTGGCCGATCGCCTCGGCGCGCCCGCGCGTGACCGCGATGGTCTGAGGCAGGCACTCCGAGTCGACGACGACGACACCGTCGGGGCGACCCTTCACGGCACGGCGCATGAGGGCGACGGCCTCCGCGACGGCGGTCGCCTCGTCGAGCAGCGACGCGTTCGCGACCGGGAGCGCCGTGAGGTCCGCGATGACGGTCTGGAAGTTGAGGAGCGCCTCGAGCCGGCCCTGGGAGATCTCCGGCTGGTACGGCGTGTAGGCCGTGTACCAGGCGGGGGACTCGAGCAGGTTCCGGCGGATGACCGGCGGCGTGATCGTGTCCGAGTAGCCCTGCCCGATCATCTGCGTCATGACCGTGTTCTTCGCGGCGATCGCGCGCAGCGCGGCGAGCACCTCGGACTCGCTGCGGGCCACGGGCAGGTCGAGCGGACGCTCGGTGCGGATCGAGGCGGGGACGGCCGCGTCGATGAGCGCGTCGAGGGAGTCGTAACCGAGCCGCTCGAGCATCGTCGCCATGTCGCGCGAGCGCGGGCCGATGTGCCGGTCGGCGAAGTCCCGTGCGGCGTCCGTGCGGTGGGACAGCTCGACCGCGCTGAGGTGCGTCACGGCCGTCTGGTCGAGCTGGGGTGTCAGGTCGAGCGTTGCGGTCGGGTCGAGCTCGGTCACGTGGGCCTCCGGGAGTCGTCCGGCGGGCACCGGGACGGACGGGTGGCCTCCCCGCTCTGTCATCCGCCGCCCCGAGGGCATGCGACCTGAGAGTTTTGCCGGTCCGCCATGTGCCCTTGTGGGGCCCCGGGGCGCGCCGGCTTGCACCGTCGGTGGGACGCCCGTCGCCGGGAGCCCGCTTTCCAGAGTTGCCTCGCCGTGGCGGTACGGGGGCCTGAGAGTTTCCCGGGGAGGGTTTGCTCCTTCGGCGCCTCGCCGTGAACGGGAGGACTCTCCCGCCGCGGTTCGAGCAGCATGTTCAGTTGGACTGCGCCGCCAGCGTACCCGGCAGCAAGCCGATCCATCGGTCGACGTCCATCACGGTCGCCTGCTGCGGGAACACCTTCTCGGTCAGGACGCGGTGCACCTCGGGATCGATGTCAGCGCACGCGTCGGCGAGCACGGTGAGCTCGAAGTCGAGGTCCGCCGCCTGCCGGAGCGTCGAGAGCACGACGCCGCTCGTGGCGAGCCCGGCGAGGACCAGGCGCCGCACGCCGGACGCCCGGAGCACCGCGTCGAGCGCGCTGCCGGCGAAGGCGCTCACCCGGACCTTCGTGAGGACCGGCTCGTCGCCGACCGGCGCGACCGCCGCATGGATCTCGACGCCCTCCGGGTCGGCCGGGCGGCCGGCAGCGCGCTGCGGCATGCCCCCGAGCATGAGGTTCGTCGTCGCGACCTCCGGGAAGCCGGGCCGGAACGCCACGCGCGCGAAGATGACCGGGACCCCCGCCGCCCGTGCGGCACCCACGGCGCGGCCGGCAGCCTCGAGCACCTCGGGCGTGCCGTACCTGGCGACGACGTTGTTCTGGAAGTCCAGGACGAGCAGAGCGGTGTCGGGCAACGGATCATCCTTTGCTGGGCGATGGGTGGAGTGGGGTCAGAGGCCGACGATCACTGTTGCGGTCATCGCAGCGCCCTGCGCACGGGCATCCGCGACGACAGTCGTCACATCCGCGAGCGAGCCCTCGACGAGCACCGGCTGACCGGCCGACGCGTCGCCGGACCAGCGCACGTCGGCGTCGGCGGGCGGCGTGAACCCGACGCCGTCGGGCATCCGCACGACCCCCGCAGCGCGGACGGCCGGGTCGTCGGCCGAGCGCACCTCGACCGAGCGGACCACCGAGAGCCGCTCGACGGTCCGGACGAGCAGCTGCTGACGCCGGGCGCTCGCGCGGAACGTGACGGCGATCGTTCCGGCGTCGCCGTCGACGGCGCCGGTCGCCAGCGACTCGAAGCTGACCCCCCGGGTCGAGAACACGCTGGTCAGCGCAGTGAGCGTGCCTGGACGGTCGGTGCCGCGCACGAGCGCGACCCACCGCTCGCCGCCGTTCACGCGGCCGCTCCGGGCCGGCCGAGGTCCCACGGGGCGAGGGTCGCGTCGATGCGGTCGCGGCACTGGAGCAGCAGCTCGGCCTCGTCGGGAGCGGGCTCGTCGAGCAGCACCCGCGTCCACCCCTCGGGCCCGAGCACGACCGGCACGCCGAGGACCCCGTCGAGCCGGTGGCCGCCGACGCTCACCTCGCCGGCGAGCGCGACCTGCCCGGCGACGACGATCTCGCGCCCGTCGAGCAGCGTGTCCACGAGCTCGACCGTCGCGTTCGCGGTGCCCGCCGCGGTCTTCGAGCTGCTCTGGTGCGTCATCCAGGGCCGGGCGACCGCGCGGAGGTCGGGCGGCCAGGTGTCGATGAGGTCGAAGGCCGCACCCATGTCCTGCGCGGCGATCGCGAGCAGCCGGCCCTGCGCGTCGGCGAGCTCGGCGCCGAACGTCGCGAGCGTCCGCCCGCGCCGCAGCCCGTCGATCGCCCGACGACGCTCGTCCACGTCGAGACCGCTGATCCGCACGGTTGACCACAGCGGCACGAGGTCCATGCCGTGCTGACCTGCGACGAAGCCGCCGATGCGATGCCGCCGCAGCCCGAGCGACACCGCGATCTCGCGGCGGAACCGCAGGGTGTCGAGCCAGGCGCCCATGCCGATGACCCGGTGCCGCCCGAGCGCGCGCGCCATGACGGCCACGCCCAGCTCGACCGGGTTGGACACGACGACGACGACCTCGTGGCCCGACCCGTGCGCGGCGAGCGCGCGGGCGTAGGACTCGAACACCGCATGGTTGTCGGCTGCCAGCTGGGACCGGTCCGTCGAGCCGCCCGCGGTCGGCGGGGTCGTGCGGCCGGCAGCGACGACGATCACGTCCGCGACGACGTCGTCCGGGTCGAGCGCGACGTCGATCAGCGGCGCGTGCTCGTCGTACGCGTCCATGAGGTCCGCGCGCAGACCGTACGTCGCCCGCGCCGAGGCCCCGCCGGGGCGGCCGACGAGCTGCAGGCGGGACGACGTCGGGAGCACGCGCCGCTCGATGAGCTGCGTGCAGACCTGTCGTCCGATGTCGCCCGTCGCGCCCAGCACCGCCACGTCCATGGCCCCGACCGTACGGGCCGCACGTGTCGGGCGCGTTGCGGACGGTCGCCGCTCAGTCGGTCGGACCGCCCGCCGGCACCTCGTAGACGATCTCGAGCCCGTCCTCGTCGTCCCACTGGTCACCGACCTCGACGAACCCGTGCGCGAGCACGAGCCCGCGGGACACCGCGTTGTCGGGGCTCACAGTCGCGCGCACGACGCGGACGTCGGGCTCCGCCGCGGCCCGCGCGAGCATCCACCGCAGCGCGGCCCGCGCGTACCCGCGTCGGCGCTCGGCCGTGTCGATCGAGTAGCCGACCTCGACCATCCCGGCGTCGTCGGGCGGCCCGTGGAAGCCCGCCCGGCCGACGACGCGACCCGTCCGCTCGTCGACCACGACGCCGGTGACCCAGGCAGCAGTGCCCGCGTCGTCGGCGACCTGCCCGACGCGCATCTGCCACAGGTGCCGCGAGTCGGGTTCGACCAGGTACGGCGTCAGCGGGACGGTCACGTGCCGCTGCGCCTCGACGAGGTCACCCGCGGCGAGCGCCCGCAGCGCGGAGAGGTCGAGCTGCGCGATGCGCACCGACTGTTCGTTCTCTGGGGAGTCCACCACGGGCCGATGCTCTCAGGTCGAACGGGCCATGGCGTCATGCTTATCCGATACCGTCCCGGCATGGCATCGGGTGGAGTGGTCGTGGCGGTGAGCCGCAGCGCCGTGCACGGTTTCGCCAAGGTCAACCAGGACGTCGTGCGGCTCGCGGCCGGGGTCGGCGTCGAGGGGGACGTGCACTCGGGCATGGCCGTGCAGCACATGTCGCGACGCGGACCGAACCCGCCGCCGAACCTCCGGCAGGTCCACCTCATGCAGACCGAGCTGTTCGACGAGCTCGCCGGTCGCGGGTTCACGGTGGCCCCGGGCAACCTCGGCGAGAACATCTCGACCCGCGGCATCGACCTGCTCGGCCTGCCCGTCGGCACCCGGCTCCACCTCGGTGAGACCGCCGTCGTCGAGCTCACGGGCCTGCGCAACCCGTGCACGCAGATCGACGGTCACCAGGACGGCCTCATGCGGGCGGTCCTCGACCGCGACGCGGACGGCAACCTGATCCGCAAGGCCGGCGTCATGAGCGTCGTGCTCGTCAGCGGGCTCGTCCGGCCCGACGACGCGATCGTCGTCGAGCTGCCCGCCGGGCCGCACGCACCGCTGGCGCCGGTCTGACCCGGGCGCACCCGCGCCGGCCGGCCGTCAGAGCGTGCGCTGCCACGCGACGATGCGGTCGACCGCCTCGTCGACCACGGCGACCGACGACGCGAACGACAGCCGGACCCACTTGTGCCCGTCGACCGTGTCGAAGTCCGTCCCGGGCGTGAGCGCGACGCCGGTCTCGGCGAGCAGCCGAGCGCACCACGTGACCGAGTCCAGGCCCGACGCGGCGATGTCGGCGTACAGGTAGAACGCGCCGTCGGCCGGGGCGACGCGCATCCAGCCGAGCTCCGGCAGCCGTCCGAGCAGGAGGGAGCGCGCCGCGGCGTACTGCTCGACGTTGGCCTGGGCCGCGGCGTACCCCTCAGGGCTGAACGCCGCGATCCCTGCATGCTGCGCGAGCGCCGGGGGGCACAGTGCGACGTTGCTCGCGAGGGCGTCGATCGGGGTGATCAGGTCGTCGGGCAGGACCAGCCAGCCGAGCCGCCAGCCGGTCATGGCCCAGTACTTCGAGAACGAGTTCACGACGACCGCGCCCCGGTCGAGGTACTGCGCGGCGGTCGACTGCTCCTGGCTGTCCGGCCCGCCGTAGGTGATGCCGTGGTAGATCTCGTCGCTGATCAGCCGCACGTCGAACTCGGCGCACCAGGCAGAGAGCCCCGCGAGCTCCTGCGGGGAGATCATCGTGCCGGTCGGGTTCGCCGGGCTCGCGACGACGACGCCGTCCAGGCCGCCGTCGACGTACGCGTCGGTCAGCTGCTCGAGCGTCGGCTGGTAGCGGGTCTCGGGCCCGCACGGGAGCTCGACGACCTCGCAGCCGAGCGCGGTGAGGATGTTCTTGTAGGCCGGGTAGCCGGGCCTGGCCAGCGCGACGCGGTCGCCGGCGTCGAACGCGGCGAGGAACGCCAGCATGAACCCGCCCGACGACCCGGTCGTCACGGCGATGCGCGCCGGGTCGACGTCGACGCCGTACCAGCGCCCGTAGTGCTCGGCGATCGCGGCGCGCAGCGGGGGAGCCCCCATCGACTCGGTGTACCCGAGGTCGCCGCTCGTGAGCAGCGTGATCGCGCGCTCGCGGACGACGTCGGACGCGCCCGACGACGGCTCGCCGGCGCAGAGGTTGAGCACCGACTCCCCGGCGGCCCGGCGCGCGTTCGCGGCCGCCAGGACCTCCATGACGGCGAAAGGTGGGACGTGCGAGCGGCGCGAGACCTTCATGACCACATCCTCCCGCGCCGCCCGCGCGTCACGCAGGTCTCACGCAGTCGTCTCGTCGACGACCGTGGCGCCCGCCGCGTCGGACTTGATGCGGTCGATCGCGCCCTGCGCCGACGCCTTGGCCTTGTAGCCCTCGCTCGCCGCGAGGACGTTCCCGTTCGTGGCGACGATCCGGAACCGGAACTCCCCGGCCTTGTCCTTGTAGATCGTGAACTTCATCGTTCGCTCCACTCGACCGCGTCGGCTCTGACGCCGACAGACAGCGCAAGTCTTGCGCTGTGTCCCCGTCCGCGCGCGGCATCCCGTGGCGAGCACGGGTGAACGATCAGTCCGGGACGTCCGTCAGGACCTGGAACAGGAGGTGGTCCTGCCAGGTGCCGGCGATCTGGATGTACGCCGGGGCGACGCCGAAGTGGATGAACCCGTTGTGCTCGAGGACGCGCTGCGAGCGCACGTTGTGCCGCAGGGTCCCGGCCTCGACGCGGTGCAGCCCCAGCTCCTCGAAGGCGACCCGCAGCACGTCGTGGACGGCAGCGGTGGCGACACCGCGCCCGTTGTCGGCAGCGCTCACCCAGTAGCCGAGGCTGCACGACTGGAACGGTCCCCGCGAGATGCGGCTGAGAGCGATGCGCCCGATGATCCGGTCGGAGTCGTCGACGATGACGTGCGGCAGCGTGAGTCCCTGCTCGTGCTCCTCGAGCGAGGCCCGGATGACCTCCTGCTGGCCGCCGTCGGTGAAGAACGGCTCCGGCCGGACCGGCTCCCAGGGAGCGAGGAACTCACGGTTGTCCCGGAGGAGCTGGGCGACGACCGGGGCGTCGTCCAGCCTGATGAGCCGGGTGGGCATCACGGCGCCACGATCGCCGCGCGTACGTGCTCGACGATCCCGTCCGCCGCCGCCTCGATCTCGTCGAGGCACGACTCGAACTGGTCAGGGCCGCCGTACCAGGGGTCGTCGACGTCGAGGAGGTGCTCGGGGCCGCCCGCGGGCACGGGTGGCGCCGCCGGGTCGAACGCCCGGTACATGACGATGCGGCTCGCAGCGTCGGTGTCCCGCGCGAGCCGTCGCAGCGCCCGTGCGTGCGTGCTCGTCATCGCCAGCACGAGGTCGCGGGCCGGCAGGTCGACGGCCCTGACCTGGCGTGCCGCGTGCCGCGGGACCTCGTAGCCCCGGCTGGCGAGCGCGGTCCGGGCGCGCTCGTCGATCGGGTTGCCGTGCTCCTCGGCGCTGATCCCCGTCGAGTCCACGACGACCACGTCGCCGAGCCCCGCCGACTCGAGTCGTGCGCGCAGCACGACCTCGGCCATGGGCGACCGGCAGATGTTGCCGGTGCAGACGGTCATGACGCGGTACGGGGTGCTCACCGGTCCATGATCGCGGACGGCAGCCACCCGGTCATCAGGCGAGCTCGAGCTCCGCCGCCACGTCGAGCAGCACGTCGAGGACCGCCGCGACCGCCGGGCCGGGCTCGCGCCGGGTCGCCCGGTGCCGTGCGACGAGGCGTCGCGACCCGAGGCCGGGCACCGTCACGATGCTCACCCCGGTCGGCACGTCGCCCTGCAGCGCGAGCGCGGGGAGCATGGCGACGCCCTGACCTGCGGCGACGAGCGCGAGCGCGACGTCGAAGTCGTAGTACTGGTGGCGGGTGCGCACGCGCGTGCCGAGAGTCGCCGCGACGCGGCCGAGCGCCCGGGCCGCCGCTGTGCCGGGTTCCGAGCCGACCCAGGTCGCGTCGCGGAGGTCGGCGAGCTGGGTCGGGGCCGCCACCGAGGCGGGCAGGACGAGTCGCCACGGCTCCTCGAGCAGGACCGTGTCGCGCACCCCCCGCGGGACCGTCGCGTCGGAGTCCTCGTCGCGTTCCATGAGGACGATGTCGGCGTCGCCGTCGCGCAGCCGGCGCAGCGACTCCGCAGGTTCGCGCTCCTCGACGGCGAGCTCGAGCCCCGGGTACCGCTCGGCGACGACGGCGAGCGCGGGCCCGATGACGGCGCGGATCGCCGTCTGGAACGCTGCGATCGTCACGCGGCCCGCGACCTCGCCGCCGAGGGTCGCGATGGCCTTGCGCGCGTCGACGAGCTCGGCCTCGATGCGCTCGGCGGACTCCGCGAGGATGCGGCCGGCGCGGGTCAGGGTCGCGCCGCGGGGGCCGCGGACGAGCACCTGGACACCCTCCTCGGCCTCGAGCCGGGTGATCTGCTGCGACACCGCGGACGGTGTGACGTGCAGCAGGTCTGCCGCAGCGTTGACGCCGCCGGCTCGGTGGACGGCCAGCAGCACGGCGAGTCTGCGCGGATCGGTCGGCACGGGGCGATCATACCGGACACGATCAGTTCGGCTTACTACCTGGTTGACCGCAGTTCATTTGAAGTGAACTGCTCGACCGGAGCAGACTGGGCCCAGAGCCGCACCGGGCAATCCCCGACCGACGGCTGTCGCTGTCCCGCCATTCTCTGGAGCCCGCTCGTGCACGCCCTCGTCACCGCCATCGGATGGATCGGCGCCGTCACCTGCGTCGGCGCCTACGGGCTCGTCTCGCGCGGGACCTGGTCGGTGTCGTCACGGCGCTTCCAGGTCGCGAACGTCGCCGCGGCGCTGATGATGGGTCTCGTCGCCGCGCGCGGGCACGTCTGGGCGTCGGTCGCCGCGAACGTCGTCTGGGCCGTGATCGGCGCCCGCACCATCGCGACCGTGATG
Source organism: Cellulomonas sp. WB94 (assembly GCF_003115775.1). Classification (NCBI taxonomy): domain Bacteria; kingdom Bacillati; phylum Actinomycetota; class Actinomycetes; order Micrococcales; family Cellulomonadaceae; genus Cellulomonas; species Cellulomonas sp. WB94. The sequence continues at coordinate 1,379,107 of NZ_QEES01000002.1, read as the reverse complement.
CGCGCGCGTCGGGAGCAGGCGGACGCCATGTCCGGCTGCGCCCGCGAGGACGCCTCCGGCGGCGCCCTGGGAGGCGCGACGTTCGAGCCGATCCGGGCCACCGTCACCGAGCTGGAGCGGAGCGGGATGCGGTCGAGCTCGGTGGGCCTCGTCGCCTGATCGGACTCGACCAGCGGTTCTGAACCGGTCAACCGGCGTCCGGCACCGGGCTACTCGTCGCGGGCCGTCAGGACGAGCGGGCCGTCCTTGGTGATCGCGATGGTGTGCTCGGCATGCGCAGCGATCGAGCCGTCGGCCGTGCGGATGGTCCAGCCGTCGGGGTCGATGACGTACTCGTCGCCGCCCGCCATGAACCACGGCTCGATCGCGATGACGAGTCCCGGCTTGAGCTTCTGACCGGTCCCGGCGCGGCCGAGGTTCGGGACGTGCGGGTCCTCGTGCATCGTCCGCCCGACCCCGTGGCCCCCGAAGTCCGCGTTGATGCCGTACCCGGCGCCTCGCCCGACGGCGCCGATCGCCGCGGAGATGTCACCCATACGGTTGCCGGGCCTCGCGGCGGCGATCCCGGCGGCGAGCGCCCGGTCGGTCGTCTCGATGAGCGTCGTCGCGGCCGCGGTCGGCGTGCCGACCTGGAACGTGATCGCGGAGTCGGCGACCCAGCCCTGCACCTGCGCGGCGAAGTCGACGCTCAGGACGTCGCCGTCGACCAGGACGTAGTCCGAGGGCAGGCCGTGCAGCGCGGCGTCGTTCACCGACGTGCACAGCACGCCCGGGTAGGGGATCGCACCGAACGACGGGTGGTAGCCGAGGTAGACGGAGTGGGCGCCGGCCGCGTCGATGAGCGCGTGCGCGTGGGCGTCGAGGTCACGCAGGCTCACGCCGACCTTCGCGTAGTCGCGCAGCGACACGAGGACGCTGGCGATGAACTTCCCAGCCGGACGCATCGCGGTGATCTCGGCAGGTGTCTTGAGCTGGCCCATGGGTCCAGACTCTCACCGTCCGGGGCGCCCGAGGTGCGCGGGTCCGCGATCCGGCGCCCGCCCGGGCGCCCGGACGGGACCGGGCATAGGACAGCCCGTGGGCCGGTCCCCCTGACGGGGTCCCTGCCGCGAAGGACGAGATCACGGCTCCCACGGGCTGCGGTGACTGCCTGGTACTCGCTCGCCGCCCGACCCGGCAGGGGTCCAGGTGGCACTGCGGGGGGACCGAGTCAGTCCGTCCGAATGCTCGGGCGACTAGCGGACAGTCACCTCACGCGTCCCAAGAATCTTCACTCGGGGACCACCTCCTTTCCCATGTGCGGTCGACGCTACGTCCGCTGCGGGCGCCCGACAAGACCTTTTCGGCCGCCGGGCGCCCGCAGCTGGTCAGCGTGCCTTCACGCCGCCGTCGGGGTGCCCGACGACGGCGTGCCCGAGGACGTCGGCGGACCGACGTGCACGAGGAACCGCGTGTACGCGGGCACCGTGAGGAACGTCGGGTACGCGTCGTCGAGCGCGACCTCACGGAACAGCTCGGCCGCGTCGTCGTACCGGTCGCCCGCGAACCGCTCCAGGCCGTCGAGCACCGAGGTCAGGACGTCCTCGACCGAGTCGGCGGTGAGCCGGGTCCCCTCGGCGGTGACGACCTCCTGGTGCACCCACTGCCAGATCTGCGACCGCGAGATCTCCGCCGTCGCCGCGTCCTCCATGAGGTTGTCGATCGCGACCGCACCGTTGCCGCGCAGCCACGCCTCGAGGTAGCGCACGCCGACCGACACGTTGCCGCGGACGCCGGCGTCCGACACCGCGCCGGGCTCGCCGCCCCCCGCGGACGGGATGTCGAGCAGCTCGGCAGCCGTGACCCGGACGTCCTCGCGCAGCCGGTCACGCTGGTCGACGCGGTCGCCGAGGACCTCGTCGAACACCGCGCGGGCGACCGGCACGAGGTCCGGGTGCGCGACCCACGTGCCGTCGTAGCCCTGGCCGGCCTCGCGCTCCTTGTCCGCCTTGACCTGCGCGAGCGCCCGTTCGGTGACCTCGGGGTCGCGCCGGTTGGGGATGAACGCCGACATGCCGCCGATGGCGTGCGCACCGCGGCGGTGGCACGTCGCGACGAGCAGCTCGGTGTAGGCGCGCATGAACGGGACGGTCATCGTGATGCGGCCACGGTCCGGCAGGACGAACCGGGGGCCGCGCGAGCGGAAGTTCTTGATGATGCTGAAGATGTAGTCCCAGCGACCCGCGTTGAGCCCCGCGCAGTGCTCGCGCAGCTCGTAGAGGATCTCCTCCATCTCGAACGCCGCCGTGATCGTCTCGATGAGCACCGTCGCGCGGATGGTGCCACGCGGGATGCCGAGCCGGTCCTCCGTGAAGACGAACATGTCGTTCCACAGCCGCGCCTCGAGGTAGCCCTCGATCTTCGGCAGGTAGAGGTACGGCCCGAGGCCGCCGTCGATGAGCGCCTGCGCGTTGTGGAACAGGTACAGGCCGGCGTCGACGAGGCTGCCCGACGCCGACGAGCGCTGGCCGGCCCGGTCCGTGAACCGCAGGTGCTTCTCGGCGAGGTGCCAGCCGCGCGGACGCATGACGATGGTCGGCGTCGTCGGCCCGACGCGGTACTCCTTGCCCTCGTCGGACGTGAAGTCGATCTGGCCACGGATGGCCAGCGCGAGGTTGTGCTGGCCACCGACGATGTTCTCCCACGTCGGCGACGTGGCGTCCTCGAGGTCGGCGAGCCAGACGCGCGCGCCGGAGTTCAGCGCGTTGATGGTCATCTTGCGGTCCGTCGGGCCGGTGATCTCGACGCGGCGGTCCTCGAGGCCCGGCCCCGGCCCGGCCACGCGCCAGGTGCGGTCCTCGCGGATGTGCCGGGTCTCGGGGCGGAAGTCGGGGTCGAGCCCGTTGGCGAACCGCTCCCTGCGGCGCTGGCGGGCCAGCAGCAGGTCGTGGCGCGAGCCGGCGAACCGCGTGTGCAGCTCGGCGACGAACGCGAGCGCCTCGGGGGTCAGGATCTGCTCCGAGCCGGGCACGACGGGCCCGATGATCTCGAGGGTCGGCGCTGCGACGGCCGTGGGACGGGTCGTGGTGGGCGTCAGCGTGGGCATGGCGTGCTCCTCTCGTGGTGCGGCGGGCGGTGCGGTGTGTGGTGTGGCGGGACCAGCGGGTCGTGGTTCGAGCCGGGGCTCGAGGACCTCGTACATGTCAGTGCGCCTGCGCGAACTGCGCGGTCTCGGTCGACCCTGCGAGCGCGAGGGTCGCGCTGGCCGGGTTGAGCGCCGTGGCGACGCGGTCGAAGTACCCGGTGCCGACCTCGCGCTGGTGGCGGGTCGCGGTGTAGCCGTCGGCCTCGGACGCGAACTCGGCCTCCTGCAGCTCGACGTACGCGCTCATGCCGCGCTCGGCGTACCCGCGGGCGAGCGAGAACATCGAGTGGTTGAGCGCGTGGAAGCCGGCCAGGGTGATGAACTGGAACGCGTAGCCGTAGGAGGCGAGCTCCTTCTGGAACTGCGCGATCGTCGCGTCGTCGAGCGCCGCACGCCAGTTGAACGACGGCGAGCAGTTGTAGGCGAGCAGCTTGCCGGGGAACCGCTCGTGGATGCGCTCGGCGAACTCCCGCGCGAGGTCCAGGTCGGGGGTGGACGTCTCGACCCAGATCAGGTCGGCGTACTCGGCGTAGGCCATGGCCCGCGAGACGACCGGGTCGAGGCCCGGACGCACCCGGAAGTAGCCCTCGGCGGTCCGCTCGCCCGTGAGGAACGGCTCGTCGCGCGGGTCGACGTCGGACGTCAGGAGGTCGGCGCCGAGCGCGTCGGTGCGCGCGATCACGACGGTCGGGATCCCCGCGACGTCGGCCGCGAGCCGCGCCGCGCTGAGGGTGCGCACGTGCTGGCTCGTCGGGACGAGGACCTTGCCGCCGAGGTGGCCGCACTTCTTCTCGGCCGCGAGCTGGTCCTCCCAGTGCACGCCGGCCGCGCCGGCCTCGATCATCGACGCCATGAGCTCGTAGGCGTTGAGCGGTCCGCCGAACCCGGCCTCGGCGTCGGCGACGATCGGCGCGAGCCACTCGCGGGTGCGCCCCGTCCCCTCGGAGGTCTCGATCTGGTCGGCGCGCAGCAGCGCGTTGTTGATGCGGCGCACGACGGCGGGGACGCTGTTCGCGGGGTAGAGGCTCTGGTCCGGGTACGTCTGGCCGGACAGGTTCGCATCGGCCGCGACCTGCCAGCCGGACAGGTAGATGGCCTCGAGACCGGCCTTGACCTGCTGGACGGCCTGGTTGCCGGTGAGCGCGCCGAGCGCGGGGACCCACTCGCGGGCGTGGAGCAGGTCCCACAGGCGCTCGGCCCCCCTGCGGGCGAGCGTGTGCTCCTCGCGGACCGATCCGCGCAGCGCGATGACGTCCTCGGCGGTGTAGTCGCGGCGGAGGCCGGCCCAGCGGGGGTCGGTCGCCCACTGCTGGGCGAGCTCGGCGGCCGTCTGGGTCTGGTCGCCCGGGCGGGTCGTGGTGGGCTGCTGCGTCGACGACGTTGTCTCGTTCACGATGTCCCTCGATCTTCCGGTTGCTGGCCTGGTGGGACCACTCTGGGGGAAGGTCAACAGGTCTTCACCGGCAAAGTTCGCAGAAGATCGTCAGAACTTCTGCTCGACAGAAGCGCCTGGTTCTGACACCGTCGAGGCATGGCGATCACCCCCACGCTCGCGCCCCTGCCCGACGACGCCGTCGACACCCTCGTCCTGGGCCGCCGCATCCGGCACCTCCGCACCGCGCGCGGGCTGACGCTCGACGAGCTCGGCGCCGCGATCGGCCGCGCCGCGTCGCAGGTGTCGATGATCGAGAACGGCCACCGCGAGCCCAAGCTGTCGCTGCTCAGCCAGATCGCCGCGGCGCTGGGCGTGCCGGTCGCGGAGCTGCTGCGCGAGGAGGCGCCGAGCCGGCGGTCGGCCCTCGAGGTCGAGCTCGAGCGGGCCCAGCGCGGCCCGCTGTTCGCGTCGCTGGCGATGCCGACGGTCAAGGTCGGCAAGTCGCTGCCGACCGATGCGCTCGAGGCCCTCGTCCGGCTCCAGGCCGAGGTCCAGCGGCTGCTCACGGAGAAGGCCGCGACGCCCGAGGAGGCCCGCCGCGCCAACGCCGAGCTGCGCGCGACCATGCGCGCGCAGGACAACTACTTCCCCGAGCTCGAGGAGCACGCGCGCCGGCTGCTCGGCGCGGTCGAGCACCCCGGCGGTCCGCTGTCCCAGCGCGGGACGGCCGACATCGCCGCCCACCTCGGGTTCACGCTGCACTACGTCCACGACCTGCCGCACTCGACCCGGTCGGTGACCGACCTGGCGAACAGGCGGATCTACCTGCCGCACGGGCTCACGTCGTCGAGCGACCCGCGCTCCGCGCTGCTGCAGGCCATCGCGAGCTTCGTGCTCGGGCACGCCGAGCCCCGGGACTACGGGGACTTCCTGCGCCAGCGCGTCGAGACGAACTACCTGGCCGCCGCGCTGATGCTGCCCGAGGCCGGCGCGGCCGAGCTCATGCGCGAGGCCAAGGCCGAGCGCCGGCTGTCGGTCGAGGACCTGCGCGACGCGTACGCGGTCCCGTACGAGACCGCAGCGCACCGGTTCACCAACCTCGCGACCCGGCACCTCGACGTGCCCGTGCACTTCATGAAGGTCCACGAGAGCGGCACGCTCCACAAGGCGTACGAGAACGACGGCGTGCGGTTCCCGTCCGACCCGCTCGGCGCGATCGAGGGCCAGCCGGTGTGCAAGAACTGGACGGCGCGCATCGTGTTCGCGATCCCCGACCGGTTCAGCCCGTACTACCAGTACACCGACACCCCGACGGGCACGTTCTGGTGCACGTCGCGCGTGCAGGGCTCCTCGGAGGGGGACTTCTCGGTGTCTGTCGGGGTGCCGTTCCAGCACGTGCGCTGGTTCCGGGGTCGCGAGACGACCGAGCGGGCCGTCTCCCGGTGCCCCGACCCGACGTGCTGCCGCCAGGCGCCGACCGAGCTCGCCGACCGCTGGGCCGACCGGGCCTGGCCGAGCGCCCGCCCGCACGCGAGCACCCTGGCCGCGCTGCCGACCGGGGCGTTCCCGGGCGTGGACACGACCGAGGTGTACGAGTTCCTGGACCGCCACGCGCCGCAGGGCTGACCGGCGCAGGGCTGACCGGCGCGGTCCGGAGCCGCGGAGGGCCCGCCGACGCCGGGCGACGGTCGAAGGTCCCGGTTAAGCACGGATAATGCCGTGAATACTGCCGAGACGGCCGCGCGCGACTGCGGCCCCACCCCTGACCTGGAGGTCCCCATGCCCGCCGAGAACGTCGAGATCGAGTCCCGCCCCACGTCGCCGGCCGCCGCTGAGGGCCACGTGTGCGGCTGCCAGCACGAGGAGTCCGAGGTCGTGCTCGACGTGCGGGCGATCCCGCACGCCGTCCGCCACGCGGCGGTCCGCGGAGCCTTCGGCGCGATCCCGGTCGGCGGCACGATGGTGCTCATCGCCCCGCACCGCCCGATGCCGCTGCTCGCGGAGCTCACCGCCGACGCGCACGGCGCGCTCGCGGTCGAGTTCGTCGTCGAGGAGCCGACCGAGTGCCACGTGCGCCTGACGCGGACCGCCTCAGCCGTCGGCTGACTCACGCCGGGACCAGCGCCTCGTCCGCCGGCTGGGCCGTGCTCGCACCAGCCGTCGAACGGAAGCCGCGCGCGATCATCCACACCGCCAGCACCATCTCCTGGACGGCCAGGGGCATGAGCATCAGGACCTGCTCGGTCGAGCCCGCGCCGACGACGTCGTACATCGCGAGCAGGTCGGCGACGACGTACACCGCGATCGCCGCGAGACCCCACACCGCGATCCAGCGGGGGGCGAGGCGCGACCGGTAGAGCAGCACGTAGAGCAGGACGGCGCCGCAGCCGAACACGACCGCGAGCACCGCGTCCACGGCGTCCGCGGCGAACAGCAGGCCGCCGAGGCGCATCCCCATCGGTGATGCCGTGCCCGGTCCTGCCGACACGACCTCACCCACGGGCGCCAGGAGCAGCCAGCTGAGCGCGAGGACGAGGTAGCAGGCCGTCTCGAGCGCCCCGCGCACGACCAGGTAGCCGATCGCCAGCGCCTCGTCGACCCGACGCAGCACCGGGAACAGCACCACCGGGACGAACGCGAGCGACAACCCCATGACGAGCACGAGCAGGGCGCCCGTCACGACCGCACCGGGGTGCTCCGCGGCGGCGGCCAACGGGTCGTGCGCGCCACGGACCGGAGCGCTGACGGCCATGCTGAGGACACCGGCCACGGTCCCGGTGATGTAGAGGCTCCCTGCTGCCACGGCGGCGGACCGGTCCGCTCGAACAGTGCCCGGCCGTTGCGATCGCGCCTGACGGGCGCCCAGGTTCTTCCGGGGAGACAAGCTCTGCGACATCATCGGTCGTCCTCCTGATCGTGAGCGCGTCGGTCGGTCACGGACGCACTCTCAGCGTGGCGAGCCGCGCCCGAACCCACATCGGCCGCGTGGTGCGGAGACCTCTCGGCCGCTGGGCCGGTGAAGCCCTCGTTCTTTCGGCCGATGTGCGCCGGCGCGCGATCCCTAGGCTGGGGTGCGTGACGAGAGACGAGGTCCGACCGCTCTGGGTCGAACCTCGGGCCCTTCAGCCGCCGGTCCGCGTGTGGCGCGACTGGGCCCTGGTCGGGGTGTTCGTCGGTCTGGCCGTCCTCGAGACCGTGCTGCGGCAGGACGCCCGCTGGTTCCCGCTGGGCTCCGTGGAGGCCGTGGCTCTGGCGTTCACGCTGCTGTGGCGGCGTACCCGTCCGCTCGCGATGATCGCCGTCGGGTTCGGTGTCTCCGCCGTGGTGAGCGTGGTCGCCGTGGTCGGCCACGCCGGCGGACCGGTCGCCTTCGTCTCGATGGTCTACCTGCTGCTGCTCGTCTACGCGCTGTTCCGCTGGGGTTCAGGCCGTGCTGCGGTCATCGGCTCGCTCATCGCCCTCGCCTCCAGCGGTCTGAGCAGCGCCCTGGACCACGCGCTGGTCGGCGACGCGCTGTTCGGCGTCGTCGTGCTGGCGCTCCCCGCGGCTCTCGGTGCGTCCGTGCGGCTGCGGGCCACGACGCGTCTGCGCGAGCTCGACCAGGTCCGCCTGCGCGAACGCGAGCAGCTGGCCCGCGAGCTGCACGACACCGTGGCGCACCACGTCTCGGCGATGGTGGTCCGCGCGCAGGCCGGACGCGTCGTCGCCGCGGCGCGACCCGGGGCGGCGGTCGAGGCGCTCGAGGTCATCGAGGCGGAAGGCGCCCGCACTCTCGCGGAGATGCGGACGATGGTGGGGGTCCTGCGTGAGCCCCACGATGCCGAGGTGGCGCCGCAGCGCGGCGCGGCCGACATCGTCCGCCTCGCCCGACCGGCGGCGGGCGACGAGCCTGGCGTCGAGGTGCGCTCGTCCGGCGACCTGGCAGACCTCAGCCCGTCGGTCGGAGCAGCGAGCTACCGCATCGCGCAGGAGGCGGTCACCAACGCGACGCGGCACGCCCGCCACGCCACGGGGATCGTCGTCCAGGTCGCCGGTGACTGGGACGACGTCCGCCTCACGATCAGCGACGACGGCGACCCGGTGCCCGCCGGTCGGCCGCGGGGCGGGTACGGCATCGTGGGCATGACTGAACGCGCGACGCTCCTCGGCGGCACGCTCCACGTCGGTCCTGGCCCCGACCGGGGCTGGGTGGTCGACGCGGTGCTCCCGCGGCGGGGGCCGACCCGATGAGCATCCGGGTGCTGATCGCCGACGACCATGACATCGTCCGGTCGGGGCTCCGGATGATCCTCGACGCCCAGCCCGGGATCGAGGTGATCGCCGAGGCGCGCGACGGTCGGGAGGCGGTGACGCTCGCCCGTGCGCTGCGACCGGACGTGTGCCTGTTCGACATCCGCATGCCCGACGTGAACGGGCTCGAGGCCACCCGGGCGCTCGCCGGACCGGGCGTCGAGGACCCGATGGCGGTCGTGGTCATCACCACGTTCGACCTCGACGAGTACGTCCACGGCGCCCTCAAGGCGGGAGCCCGCGGCTTCCTGCTCAAGGACGCCGGGCCCGAGCTCCTCACCCAGGCGATCCATGCGGCGGCCAACGGCGAGGCGCTCATCGCGCCGAGCGTCACGGTCCGCCTGCTGGCAGCGTTCGCGAACCTGCAGACGGGTCCGCCGCCCGCGCAGCCCATCGAACGGCTCACTGCGCGGGAGGAGGAGGTCCTCCTCACCGTGGCTCAGGGCCTGACGAACGCCGAGATCGCCGGTGCGCTGTCGATCAGCCTGAGCACCGTGAAGACGCACCTCGCCAGCCTCATGGGCAAGCTTGGCGCGCGGAACCGCGTCGAGATCGCCATGTGGGCCTACGAGACGAGACGCATCACGACCTGATGCGGTCAGGTGTTCAGGCGGTCAGGCGCCCAGCGCCCGGGTGACCTGCGCGAGCGCCGCGCGGGCGACGGCGATCCGCTGCGCCACACCCGCGTCCGGTGGCCGCACCGTCACCTTGACGCCGACGTAGCCGAGGTCCGGACCGGCGGCCCGGAGCGTCTCGGCGATCTCGTCGGGCCCGAGCAGGGACTCGGACGAGATCGCGAGCGCCGGGTCGTCGCCGCGCGGCGCCATGTGCCCGTCCTCCCAGGGCTCGCCCCACACCGCCGTCGCGGCGGGCGACCCCGTGACCCCCGAGAACATGATGCCGGCGAGCAGCCCGGCCTCGGCCGCCGCCCGGACGTGCTCGACGGGCGTCGTCGCCGACCGGCCCTCGATCGCGGACCTCCCCCAGTTCACGGTGAGCCCGAACTGCCCGGCAGGGCGCCCACCGAGCGCGGTCAGCTCGTCGGTCAGCTCGAGGAAGCCCTTGGAGAACGGGCGTCCGGGCCGCGGTGCGTCGCAGTGCTCGACCGCGACCGTCGCCCCCGCGAGGTCCCAGCCGCCGAGCTCGTCGAGCGACCGGGCGAACGCGTCGACCGACGCGAGGTCGCCCCGCGGCGCGCTGTTCACCTGGACCGCCCGCACGCGCGAGCGGCCGGAGTCGTCCGCGAGGCGCCGCGCCAGGTCGCGAGCGACGGCCACGTCGTCGAGGGCCGCGCGCCTGCCGTCGGGGTCGGCCGAGGCGAGGCCGTAGGCCGGGTCCTTGCCGAGGCGCTGCATGACCGTCGGGATGCACGTGACGACGAGGTCCCAGTCCGGGTGCACGGTGCGGCGGAACCACGACGAGCCGGCGTCGGCCGACCCGACGGGCAGCTCGATCCCTGCGATGCCGAGCTCGGCGAGGGCCGCGTACGCCGGGGCCTCGTCGTCGGCGGGCAGGCCTGCGACCAGGGCATACGCCCCGAGGAACGGGCGTTCGGGGCGTGGGGTGCTCATCAGTTCTCCGTGCTCGTCGTCGTGCTCGTCGTCGTGCCCCAGTGGTGCCCGGCGCCTGCCCGGAACCTGCCGGGCGCACCCGACTGTAAGCACGGCGGCTCGGTGCGGGCCACAATGCGACCGTGAGCGAGCACCTGGAGACCCTGTACCTGCGCGGCCGCGTCGTGACCCCGACGGCGGTCCTCGAGGACGGCGTCGTCGTCGTCGACGGCGCCCTGATCGCGTGGGTCGGCCCCCCGCGGACGCCGCCGCCGCGGGCTGGCCGGACGTCCCCGCGGCTGCCGCACGACCCCTGACGGTCCTGCCCGGTCTCGTCGACCTGCACGACCACGGGGGCGGCGGAGCGAGCTTCCCGGACGCGACGACGACCGACGAGGCGCGCGTGGCCATCCGCGAGCACCTCGCCCACGGAACGACGAGCCTCGTGGCATCGCTGGTCACCGCCGCACCCGACACGCTGCGCCAGCGCGTGGGTGTGCTGGCCGCGCTCGCGGACGCCGGTGAGCTGGCGGGCATCCACCTCGAGGGCCCGTTCCTGTCGACGGTGCGGTGCGGCGCCCAGGACCCCCACCTCATCCAGGCGCCGGACGCCGAGCTGGTGCGCGAGCTCGCGGCGGCGGCGCACGGTCACCTCGTGACGATGACGGTCGCGCCCGAGCTGCGCGGGGTCGCCGGCGACGGCGGGGTCAGCGACGCGCTGATCTCGGCCGGGGCGCTCCCGAGCTTCGGGCACACCGACGCCTCCTGGGAGCAGACGGCGGCAGCGGTCGCCGATGCGCGCACCCGCCTCGCGGCGAACCCGGCGCGCCGCTCGGGTCGCCCCACGGTCACGCACCTGTTCAACGGGATGCGCCCACTGGCCCACCGCAGCCCGGGCCCGATCCCGGAGCTGCTCGCGGGTGCCGCGCGCGGCGACCTGGTCGTCGAGCTCATCGCCGACGGCACGCACGTCGACCCCGGGCTCGTGCGGAGCGTCTTCGAGCTGGTCGGGGCGGGCAGCATCGCGCTCGTCACGGACGCGATGGCCGCCGCCGGGATGCCGGACGGCGTGTACCGGCTCGGGTCGCAGGACGTCACGGTCTCCGACGGCGTGGCCCGGCTGACCCATGGCGGCGCGATCGCGGGCGGCACGGCGCACCTGCTCGACGTGCTGCGGGCGACGGTGCGCGCCGGGGTGCCGCTGGTGGACGCCGTGCGGGCCGCCGCGACGACTCCCGCGACGGTCCTCGGCGACCCGCAGGTCGGTGCGCTCGAGGCCGGTCGCCGCGCCGATGTGCTCGTCACGGACGACGACCTGCGGGTCGAGCAGGTCCTGCGCGCCGGGGTCGTCGTCGCGCCCTGAACGTCCCGCGGGTTGACCGAGCCCTTGACCCTTCATAGGATCAAGTACATCAGACGTCAGACGTCGTATGTCGAGGGGCAGGCCGTGATGGAGCGACGCACGAGCAGGGCGGTGACCGCATGACGCTCGGGGTCGCCGTCATCGGCACCGGCCGGTTCGCCCGCGAGCACCTCGTCGCGCTCGCCGGGCTGCCGGACGTCCAGGTCACCCACGTCGTCGGCCACGACCTCGACCGGGCCCGCGAGCTTGCGGCGCTCGTGCCCGGCGCGCTCGCCACGTCCGACGCCGAGGCCGCCATCCGGGACGCCGCCGTCGACGCGGTCGACGTGTGCACCTGGACCCCTGGCCACGCACCATGGACGATCGCCGCGGGCCGCGCCGGCAAGCACGTCCACGTCGAGAAGCCCGCCGCACTGAGCATCGCCGACCTCGACGCGATGATCGCCGCGACCGAGGGCAACGGCACCTCGCTCATGGTCGGCCAGACCGTCAGGTTCCAGCCCGCGATCGCCGACCTGCAGCGCCGGCTCGCCCGCGGCGACATCGGCGACCCGCGCCTGCTCCACGTCTCGTGGTACACCGGCCACGTGTGGCCCGAGGGCTGGCGCGGGTGGCAGTACGACGCCGCGCTGTCCGGCGGCCACCCCGTCCACAACGGCACCCACAGCGTCGACCTCGCGGTGTGGCTGATGGGCTCGCGACCCGTCGAGGTGTTCACGCGCGGCCTGCGCACGTGGGCGACCGGCACGCCGATCCCCGACAGCTTCCAGATGCAGCTCCGGTTCGAGAACGGCAGCCTCGCGACCCTCGAGCTCTGCTACGCGCTGCGCCAGAGCGGGGAGCTGTTCCGCCGCGTCATGCTCGCGGGCACGACCGGAACCCTCGCCCACAGCACTGCCGACGACCCCGGCCTCACGTCGCCCGGGCACCCGGTCCCGCCCGCGTCCGTCGAGGGAGCCCTGCGCGCGCAGCTCGCGCACTGGGTCGACGGGGTGCAGGCCGGCACGCCGTTCCTCGTGACGACCGCGCAGGCACGGGTCGCGCTGCGCACCGCGCTCGCCGCCCAACGCTCGCTCGTGACCGGGGCGCCGGTCAGCATCGACCACGACGCCCCCGCCGGGAACGACGGGCTCACGACAGGGAGCGGACGATGACCCGGCTGCGGATCGGCTTCCTCAGCGGCGTCCGCCACGCGCGGCAGTACGTCGACGTCCTTGCGGCCGACCCGCGCGTGGAGATCGTCGAGGTCGCCGAGGAGCCCGGCGTCCCGCAGTGGATGCTCGACGAGGGTCGCGCGGTGGCCGACCAGGCCGGTGCACGCTGGTCCACCGACCCCGCGACGCTGCTCGACCGGGCCGTCGTCGACCTCGTCGTCGTCTGCTCCGAGCCCACCCGGCACGCCGCGCTCGCGATCCGGGCGCTCGAGGCGGGCGTGCACGTGCTCGTCGACAAGCCGGTGAGCACGACCCTCGCAGACGCCGACCTGGTCGTGGCCGCGGCCGAGCGCGCCGCCGGCACCTGCTCCGTGGTCAACCGTACGCATGCCCCCGCGCTGCGCCGCGCCCGCGGCTGGGTCGACGCCGGACACCTCGGCCTGCCCAGCCACCTCGACGTCGAGTTCCTCGCGAGCGGCGCCCACTTCGCGACCTCGGTCGAGCGTCCCGAGCTCGTCGTCGACCCCGCGCTGTCCGGCGGCGGGGAGCTGCTCAACTTCCTCGGCTACTGCGTCGACGCGGTGCGCTACCTGACCGGGCTCGAGGTCGAGGACGTCTACGCCATGGCCGGCGCGCTGTTCGGGGCCGGGCACCGCGAGCACGGCGTCGAGGACACCTCCGTCGTGTCGCTCGGGCTGCAGCGCGGCGTGACGGCCACGGTCACGCTCGGCCGGGTCCCGTTCGCGCCCGGGACCGGCCCGACGACCTCGTCGATCCGGATCCTCGGCTCGCACGGGCACGCCGTGGCCGACGACGACCATCCCGCCGTCGTCCGGTACTCCGACGCGGGTGCGGTCACGGACCTCGACGCCGGTCGCGTCGCGCTCGACGCGTTCCTCGGGCACGTCGTCGGGCGCCTGCTCGACGGGCGGGCCCCGGACTACTCGGTCGCCGACGCGCGCGCCTCGATGGCCGTCATCGACGCCGCCTACCGCGCCGTCGCGACCCGCGGGGTCGCCGTCGTCCACCCACCGACAACCCCGAGGAGCAGCTGACATGGAAGTTGTCATCCAGCCCGACGCGGCGCACAGCGCCCAGCTGGTCGCCGACGCGATCGAGGCGCTGCTCGCGCGCCGGCCCGACGCCGTGCTCGGCCTCGCGACCGGCACGAGCCCGCTGGCGGTCTACGACGAGCTCGTCCGGCGCTTCGAGGCCGGGCGGCTGAGCTTCGCGCGGGCCAGCGCGTTCACGCTCGACGAGTACGTGGGGCTGCCCCCGAGCACCCCGAGCGCTACCGCAACGTCATCGACGCCGAGATCGCCGGACGCGTCGACTTCGCGCCGGGCGCCGTCCACGGGCCCGACGGGCTCGCCGCCGACCTGCCTGCGGCGTGCGCGGCCTACGAGGACGCCATCGCGGCCGCGGGCGGCGTCGACCTGCAGATCCTCGGGATCGGCACCGACGGCCACATCGCGTTCAACGAGCCCGGGTCGTCGCTCGCGTCACGCACGCGCATGAAGACGTTGACCGACCAGACGCGCCGCGACAACGCCCGCTTCTTCGGCGGTGACGTCGAGGCGGTGCCCAGGCACTGCCTCACGCAGGGGCTCGGGACGATCATGGCGGCACGCCACGTCGTCCTCGTCGCGACCGGCACCGGCAAGGCCGAGGCCGTCCACCAGCTCGTCGAGGGCCCCGTGAGCGCGCTGTGGCCCGCGACGATCCTCCAGCACCACCCGCACGTCACGGTCCTGCTGGACGACGCCGCGGCGAGCCGGCTGCAGCTCGCGGGGTACCACCGCCAGGTGTTCGCAGGCAAGCCGTCCTGGCAGGGGCTCTGAGCCTGCCGCCTCGCGTCAGTGCGTGCCGGCGGGGGCGTCCCCGCCGATGGCGGTCACGAACCAGGACGTGATCGTCGTGGGGTGCGTGATCGCGGTCCCGACGCACACGGAGAACGCGCCGCGGGCGAGTGCCGCCGCGGCCTGGGCGGGGGTGTGCACCCGGCCCTCGACCATGACCGGCAGGGCGACCCGCGCGACCAGCTCGTCGAGCAGCTCGAGGTCGGGCCCGTCGGTCTTCGGCCGTTCGCCCGTGTAGCCGGCGAGCGTCGTGCCGATGATGTCCGCGCCGGCGTCGGCGGCCGCGAGCGCGTCGTCGAGGCTCCCGCAGTCGGCCATGACGAGGGTGTCGGTGTGGGCCCGCAGCAGCGTGAGCGTCCGGGCGAACGTCAGCCCGTCCGGGCGTGCCCGGCGGGTGCCGTCGAGCGCGACGATCTGGGCCCCGGCGTCGGCCACCGCGACCGCGTGGCGCAGCGTCGGGGTGATGAAGACGCCGGCGTCACCGTCCTTCCACAGCCCGATGACGGGCACCTCGACGGTCCGGGCGATGAGCGCGATGTCCGCGAGACCTTGGGTGCGGATGCCTGCCGCTCCGCCGAGGACCGCCGCCTGGGCGATGCGGTTCATGGTGTCGGGGTCGCGCATCGGTTCGCCGGGATACGCCTGGACCGAGACGACCAGGCGGTGGTGCAGCTGCTCGAGGATCGTCATGCGGGTCTCCGGTCGGTTTCGGGTGCGCCGGGTGTGACGGCGGCGGGTGGGACGGCGGCGGGTGGGACGGCGATCAGGTCGAGCGCGAGCCGCGCGGCGCCGATCAGCGCGGCGTCGGTCCCGAGCAGTGCGGGCAGCACGGGGAGCCCGACGAGGGGGGTGATGAGCTCGGCGCGCAGCGCGCCCTCCATGGCGGCCCACCACGCGGGTCCGGCCCCGGCGAGCCCGCCGCCGACGACGACGACCTCGGGGTCGAGGACGTTCGCGAGACCGCCGATCGCGCGCCCGAGCGCCGCGGCGGCCGTCGTGACGGCACGCACGGCGACGGCCTCCCCGTCGTCCGCCCGGGCGACGACGTCACGGGCGTCGGTGGCGTCGGTCGAGCCGCCGAGGCTCCGGTAGAGCGCGTGCAGGCCGGGCCCTGACGCGACCCCCTCGACATGCCCGACCCGGCCGCAGCTGCAGCGGACGCCGGCCGCCTCGGGCACGGTGACGTGCCCGACGTGGCCGGCGACCGAGTGCGCGCCGTGGTGGGGGTGCCCACCGATCAGGTGGCTGCCTCCGATGCCGGTCCCGGCCGCGACCAGCAGCGCGCTGGACCGGCCCGCGCACGCGCCGAGCCAGGACTCGCCGATCGCGTGCGCGTGCACGTCGTTGTCGACCGCGACGCGCAGACCCAGCCACTCGCCCAGCCCACCGGCGAGCGACGTCCCGGCCCAGCGGAGGATGGCGTCCGTCGCCGAGACGACCATGCCGGTCCGGGAGTCGATGACCCCGGCCGAACCGACCCCGACGGCCGCCACCGTGAGCCCGCGGTCGGCCGCCTCGGTGACGAGGCCCGCCACGAGACCCGCGGTGGCGTCGAGGATCGCCGCCCTGCCCTGGCGCGCCGCGGTGGGGACGGTCGCGCGCGCGAGGATCGCGCCGTCGTGGTCGACGAGCGCGGCGGCGGTCTTGGTGCCGCCCAGGTCGACCGCGACGACGTGCGTCATCAGCCGAGCAGCCCTGCCGTCTTGACGATCTCCTCGATCGCGTCGACCGCTGCACCCGTCACGACCGGGCACGGCGCGCACATGACGTTGGTGTCGATCGTGCCGATCGCGCGCAGCGCGGTCTTGAACGCGCCGAGGCCCACGGCGTCGCCGCCCATGCCGACCGGCTGGAAGACGATCTCGAAGAGTGCCGCGAGGCGCTCCTGCTCGGCGCGGGCTGCTGCCCAGTCACCGGCCTGCGCCGCGTCCCAGAGCCGGACGTACCCGGCCGGGTCGACGTTCGCGAGCCCGGGGACGGCGCCGTCGGCGCCCCACAGGAACGCACCGTCGACGACGACCTCGTGGCCCGAGAACAGCGCGAGCGGCGAGCCGGCCGCGCTGTTCGCGGCGAGGAGCCGACGGAACGACACGTCGTCGCCGCTCGAGTCCTTGACGCCCGCGAGGACGCCGTCGACGCCGAGCCGCACGAGCATGTCGGTGTCGAGCTTGGCGTGCACGCGCACCGGGACGTCGTAGGCGAACACCGGGACGTCGCTCGCCGCACCGATCGCCCGGAAGTGGCGCTCGATGCCCGCGTCGTCCGTGCGCACGTAGAACGGTGCGGTGGCGACGACCGCGTCGACCCCCGCGGCGACCGCGGAGCCGATCTCGGCGACGACGCGGCGCGTGGCCGTCTCGCACACGCCGGCCAGGACGGGCACGGATCCGCCCGCGAGGTGCACGGCTGCGCGGAGCACGGTGTCGCGCTGCGCGGCGTCGAGGTAGCCGACCTCGCCGGACGAGCCGAGCACGAACAGGCCGTGGACGCCGCCCTCGAGCTGGCGGGTGACGAGCCGTTCGAACGAGGCGAGGTCGAGCTCGCCGTCCTGCGTCAGGGGCGTGACGAGGGGCGGGACGATGCCGTGGAAGGTGGGTGTGGACACAGGGGATCTCCAGGTGCGGTTCGGACTGCGGACTGCGGACTGCGGACTGCGGGGTGCGGGTGCGGGGGATGTCGTGGGTGGTCGGGCAGCTCTAGAGCAGGCTCGGAGCGGCTCCCAGGAGGGTGCGGGTGTACTCGTGGCGCGGACTCTCGAAGACCTGGGCCGACGGACCCTCCTCGACGATCTGGCCGTAGTACATGACGACGATCCGGTCGGACACGTAGCGGACCGTCTGGATGTCGTGCGAGATGAACACCAGGCCCAGGCCGAGGCTCGCCTTGAGGTCGGTGAGCAGGTTGAGGATCTGCGCGCGCACCGAGACGTCGAGGGCGGACGTGGGCTCGTCCGCGACGATCACGTCGGGGTCGAGCGCGAGGGCCCGCGCGATGGCGACACGCTGACGCTGTCCGCCCGAGATCTGGCTGGGCAGCACCTCGAGGGCCGACTCCGGGAGCCCGACGAGGCGGATCAGCTCGCGGACCCGCTCCCGGCGCTGGGCCGGGGTGCCGATGCCGTGCACGTCGAGCGGGTCCCGCAGCGCGTCCTTGACGAGCATCCGCGCGTTGAGCGCCGTCGCCGGGTCCTGGAACACGACCGAGACGGCGCGGCCCATGATCTTGCGGGCGGCGGGCGACCGGCGCGTGACGACCTTCCCCTTGAACAGGACGTCGCCGCTCGTGGGCTTCTGCAGGCCGACCATGACCTTGGCGAGGGTCGACTTGCCGCAGCCCGACTCGCCGACGATCCCGACGGTCTCGCCACGGCTGATCTGGAAGTCCACGCCGTTGACGGCGTGCACCCGGTCCGGGCGGAACAGCGTCCCGGTGCGCGCCTTGTGCACGACGTGCACGCCGCGCAGCTCGATGACGGGCGTCTCGGCGCTCATCGGGTTCCCCCGCTCATGAGGGCGGACCGCTCGGCGGCGGCAGCCGCCCCCTGGTCCGCATAGAGGTGGTCGGTCCCGGGCAGGTTGCGCATGACCGGCCGGACGTCGGGCCGGGCGCCGGGTCGGGTCGAGCGGGCCGCGAACCGGTCACCGGTCGCGAAGTCACGCGGCGAGGGGACGGTGCCCGGGATCTGGTGCAGCCGGCCCGAGCCGCTCTCGATCGAGAGCACGGATCCGAGCAGCCCCTGCGTGTACTCGTGCTGAGGCTCGGTCAGGAGGCTCGACGTGCTCGCCTGCTCGACGACCTGCCCGGCGTACATCACCGTGACCCGGTGGGCGAGCTCCGCGACGAGCGCGAGGTCGTGGCTCACGAAGACCATCGCGAAGCCCAGCTTCTCGCGCAGGTCGTTGAGCAGGTCGATGACCTGGGCCTGCACGGTGACGTCGAGGGCCGTGGTCGGCTCGTCCGCGACGACGAGGCGCGGGTTGCGCGTCAGGGCCATCGCGATGAGCACGCGCTGGCGCTGGCCGCCCGACAGCTCGTGCGGGTAGCTCTTGAGCGTGCGGTCGGGGTCGAGCCCGACGAGCCCCATGAGCTCCTCCGCCGTGCGCGTCCCACCCCGACGGGTGAGCTGCTTCAGCTGGCTGCGGATCAGCATCGACGGGTTCAGGGAGCTGAGCGCGTCCTGGTAGACCATCGCCATGTCGTGACCGCGCAGCGCGTTGCGCTCCCGGGGTGACATCCGGAGCAGGTCGCGGCCGTCGAACAGGATCTGGCCGGTGACCACCGCGGTCTTCGGCAGCAGGCCCATGATCGCGAGGCTGGTCAGGGACTTGCCGCAGCCCGACTCCCCGACGAGCGCCATCGTCTCGTGCGGCCGGACCGTGAAGCTCACGCCGTCGACCACGGCGACGTCGCCGTGCCGCTCGGGGAACCGGATGCTGAGGTCCTTGACCTCGAGCAGCGGCGCCGCGGCGCCGCGGTAGACGAGGCGGTCGGTCCGTGCCAGCTCACGGCCACGCAGGGTCGCGAGGCGTTCGGCGAGCGGGACGGCCCGCGTCGCGGGTGGCGCGGTCGTGGCGACCGACTCGATGCCCGACGGGGCGCCATCGGGCCCCTGGCCGTCGAGCCGGTCGAGGTCGACCAGCATCGTCCCGGCGGGGGTCGTCATCGGTCCGGCGACGAGCTCGCTGAGCGGGGTCAGCTCCTCGAGCTCGACCGCGCACGACGGCGCCGGGGCGGTGGGCTTCGCGTCGGCGGGCACCTTGCGGGCCGACTGGCTGACCATCGCGTCGGTGAGGCCCTCGGACAGGACGTTGAGCGCGAGCACCGTGAGCAGGATCGCCATGCCGGGGAAGAACGTCGCCCACCAGCCGCCGTTGAGCAGCAGGTTGCGCCCGCTCGAGATGACGTTGCCCCACGAGGGTGCGGGGTCCTGGACGCCTGCGCCGATGAACGACAGGCTCGCCTCGAACACGATCGCGTCGGCGACGAGGACCGTCGCGAACACCATGATCGGCGCGATGCAGTTGCGTGCGACGTGCTTGATCAGGATGCGCGCGGTGCGCGTGCCCATGACCTGGCTCGCGGCGACGTAGTCCTCCCCGAACTGGCTGAGGACGTTGGCGCGGACGACGCGCGTGAGCTGCGGGGTGTAGAGGAACGCGATCGTCAGGATGAGGACCGGCAGCGACTTGCCGAAGACCGCGACGAACACGACGGCCAGCGCGATGCCGGGGAACGCCATGACGATGTCGAGGAACCGCATGAGGGTCTCGGTGACTGCCTTGCTGGCGGTCGCCGCGATCGAGCCGAGGATGGCGCCCGCCACGACGGCGACGGCCGTGGCGCCGAGCCCGATCGCGAGGGAGTACCGCGTGCCGAAGACGATGCGCGAGAAGATGTCGCGGCCACCACGGTCGGTGCCGAAGAAGTTGTCGCCCGACGGCGACTGCGCGGGGATGCCCGACGCCAGCGGGTTGTGGGTCGCGACGATCGGCGCGGACAGCGCGACCAGTGCGACGAGGAGCACGAAGCCGAGGGCGATGCGCGAGCCGGTCGACATCGACCGCAGGCGCAGCCCGGGGGCGGACAGCTTGGCTGTCAGTTTCTGTCGCACGGTCACACCGTCCTGATCCGGGGGTTGACGACGAGGTAGAGCAGGTCGACGAGGATGTTGACGACGACGAACGCGAGGGCGACGGTGAGCGTCACGCCCTGCACCAGCGCGGTGTCGTTCGAGGTGACGCCGTTGAGGATGAGCTTGCCCATGCCCGGCAGGTCGAAGATGACCTCGATGATGATCGCGCCGCCCATGAGGTAGCCGATCCGCAGGCCGAGCACGGTGATCGGCGTGATGAGCGCGTTGCGGAGCACGTTGCGCCCGACGACGACGACCGAGGGGATGCCGCTGCCGATCGCTGTCCGGACGTAGTCGCGGTCGAGCTCCTCGACCATCGCGGTCCGCACGACGCGCGTCAGGGACGCGGCGACGGGGACGGCGAGCGAGATCGCCGGCAGGGCCATCGACTGCAGGAAGCCGCTGAGCGAGTCGGCCGGGTTGACGTACCCGCCGCTCGGGAACCAGGTCCAGCGCAGCGCGAACTGCTGGATGAGCAGGACGGCGAGCCAGAACGACGGGGTCGCGACGCCCGCGATGGACACGACGCGGATGACCTGGTCGGGCCAGCGGTCGCGGTACAGGGCTGCGGTGACGCCGAGCAGGAGCGAGAGCACGACGGCGAGGATCAGCCCCATGAAGGTGAGCTGCATCGTCAGCGGGAACGCGTTCGCGACGAGGCCGCTGACGTTCTGCGCCGGCGGGACGGTCATCCCGAGGTCGCCGTGCACGAGCCCGACCAGGAACCGGCCGTACTGGACCAGCATCGGGTCGTCCAGGCCGTGCTGCGCGCGGTAGAGCGCCTTGGCGGCGTCGGTGGCGCTCTCTCCGAGCGCGTTGGTCGCGGCGTCGGTCGGCGCGAACCGCATCACGACGAACACCAGCAGGGTCACACCGAGGACCATGACCGGGAGGGCCACCAGCCGTCGGCCGGTCAGGCGAAGCAGGGCGATCACACGAGACTCCTCATTGAATCAGCAGTGCCGGGCCCGGGGCCGACGGCGGTCGAGCCGCCGTCGGCCCCGGGTGCGGGCATCAGGCCGAGCGGCCCACGTCGAGGAACGACAGGCCGGTCAGCGGGATCGGGCGGAAGTCCGGGAGCGCCTTGGCGTCCCACGCGCTCGGGAGCTTGCGGTGCAGCAGCGGGTACAGCGGGACCTGGGTCGAGATGAGGTCGAAGATCTGCGACCAGATCTTCTTCTGCGCCGCCTTGTCCTGCGCCTTGGACCCGTCGTCGAGCAGCTGGGTCAGCTGCGCGAACTCGGGGGCGTCCGACCAGCGGTACCGCTTGACGGGCCAGACCGAGCCCGCGTACCACCAGCGCAGCAGCAGGTCGGGGTCGTTGCCGAACACCGACGGGTCACCGGGGGCGACCATGACCTGGAGCTCGCCGGCGTCGACCTTCTTGTACTGACCGCCGGACTGCGCGATGTCGAGGGTCGTCGCGACGCCGATCGCGTCGAGGTCCTCCTTGATGAGCGGGGCGATGTCCTTGACCCAGCCGGTGTCCGTCGTGAGGAGCGTGATCGCGAGGTCCTTGACGCCCGCGGCGGCGAGCATGGACTTCGCCTTCGCGGGGTCGTACGTGTAGACCGTCTTGGCCTTGACGTAGTCGGGGTGGTCCTCCTGGAGGAAGCTCGTCGCGGCGGTCGCGTTGCCGAGCAGCCCGGTCGAGATGATCTTGTCGAGGTTCAGCGCGTAGAAGAACGCCTGGCGGACGTTGACGTCGTTGAACGGGGCGACGGACGTGTTGAACATCATGAACAGCAGGCCGAAGGACTGGACGGCCTCGGTCGTGACGACCTTGGACAGGCGGTCGACGTCGAGGTACGGGACGTCCTCGATCGCCAGGACGCGGCCCGACTCGATCGCGGTCACGCGGGCCGACGCGTCGGACAGCAGGTTCCAGGTCATCGCCTTGGCGAGCGCGGGGCGGGTGCCGGTGTACTTGTCGAACCGCTCGAACGTGATCTTGTCGTCCTTGGTGGCCGTCAGGATCTTGTAGGGGCCGGTTCCGGTCGGCAGGGCGTCGAACTTCTGCTGGTCGGCCGTGACGATCGCCTTCGGCACGATCTTGACGACCGCGATCCGCTCGGCGAACAGCGCGAACGGGTACGACGTCGTGAACGTCACCGTGGTGGCGTCCTTGGCGGCGACGGACGCGATGAACGGGATGAACTGGGAGTACAGCGAGGCGTTGGCCGGGTCCTGCACGCGCTGGAACGAGAACAGCACGTCGTCGACCGTGACGGGGCTGCCGTCGTGGAACACGGCGCCGTCGCGGAGGGTGACCTCCCACGTGGTGGGGTCGACCTGCTTCGGCAGTGCCGCACCGAGGGCCGCGTAGACGTGGCGGTCGGCGGGGTCGATCTCGGTGAGCCCCTCCATGACGTGCCAGTTCGCCGCCACGGTGACCGCCCCGGAGGTGGTCATGGGGTCGAAGCCGGTCGACAGCGGGTAGGAGATGCCGGCCTCGATGGTGCCGTCCGGGTTGATCTTCGGGGCGGCGCCGGTGGCGGCCCCGGTCGAGGTGGCACCGGTGCCTGTCGTGGAGGCCGGACCGCCGCACGCGGCGACCGCTGCGGCGACGCCGGCAGCAAGACCGAGCGTGCCGGTGAGCTTGAGGAAGCCGCGGCGGCTGGCCTCGGTGCTCAGTGCTTTCTTCATTGACTGCATCTGTGCTCCCGGAAGATAAGACGTCAGACGTCTGATGTTGGTAGGCTGATACTACGATCAAGCAACTCAGGAGGCAAGCGATGGTTGTGGACCAACCCGTGCGGGGCCCGTTCGGCGCTCCGCCGCGCGTCGAGACCACGACGGCCAACCAGATCAAGAACCTGATCCTGCTCGGTCGGCTGCGTCCAGGCGACCCCCTGCCGACCGAGACCGAGCTCTGCGCGAGCCTGGGCGTGAGCCGCTCGAGCGTGCGCGAGGCGATCCGGAGCCTCGTGGCGCTCGACATCGTCGAGGTGCGGCACGGTCACGGGACGTTCGTCGGCCAGCTGTCGCTCGCCCCTCTCGTCGAGGGGCTCGTCTTCCGCGGAGTGCTGAGCCCGGGCGACAACCTCTCGAGCCTGCGCGAGGTCGTCGAGGTGCGCATCGGCCTCGACCTCGCGATGAGCGACCGGGTCGTCGACGCGCTGCGCGGCACCGAGAATCCCGACCTGGAGGCGCTCGTCGCCGAGATGGAGGAGAAGTCACGCCACGGCGGAGACTTCCTCGAGCAGGACCGCGCGTTCCACGCCCTGCTGCTCTCGCACATCGACAACGCGCTGGTCGGGCAGCTCGTCACGGCGTTCTGGGACGTGCACGCCGCGGTCCTGCCGCTGCTCGGTGTCACTCCGTCGGATCGCCTCGACGACACCGCGCGCGCCCACGGCCTCATGCTCCGGGCGGCCCAGGCGGGTGACGTCGAGGCCTACCGCGAGGCCGTGATCGCGCACTACGGCCCGCTGCGCGCGGCCCTCGAGGATGCGCGCGCCGCGGCGCCCGCGACGACGCTGGCGCCCGTCAGACCGTAGTCGACGGCTCGACCGTCGCGGTGCTGGCCGGGGCGGACCAGCTGTCGTCCCCGGCCAGCCGCTCCATCTGCAGGGCCGCCCACGGGCTCACGGGCACGTCGCCTGCGGCGATGAGGGCCCGGAACTCGTCGGGCGTCACCCACCGGTGGTCGGCGACCTCGGACGGGTCCGGGGTCACGGTGATCCCCGCCGGGACGCGCGCGAGGAACACCGGGCAGATCTCGTTCTCGACGATGCCGTTGTCCATGACCGCGCGGTACCGGAAGTCCGGCAGCAGCGGGGTGACCTCGACCTCGCCGCGGATGCCGAGCTCGTGCCGCAGCCGCCGCAGCACCGCGCCGACGAGGTCCTCGTCGAGGCCGGGGTGCCCGCAGCACGCGTTCGTCCAGACGCCCGGCCAGGTGCGCTTGACCGGCGCGCGCTGCGTGAGGAGCACGCGGCCGTCGCTGTCGACGACGTAGCACGAGAACGCGAGGTGCAGCGGGGTGTCGGTCGTGTGGACGTCGGCCTTGAGCGCGGTGCCGATGACCGTGCCCGCCTCGTCGACCAGCACCACGTGCTCGTGGTCCGGCTCGACCGACCCGACGTGCCTGCCTGCCATCGTTGCCCCTGCCGTCGTGGTGGCCTCACCGCCGCATGAGGGGACGATCCTAGCCAGATCGGACGTCCGGGCGCCTTCTACAGCGAGACGAGCACCTGCACGATCAGGATCTTGACGATGATCCCGAGCGCGAACAGCGCGGCGTACCCGCCCTCGACTCGCTCGTCCGTGACGCGCCCGCCCGCGTACGCGAGCACCGCCGGCTGCCCGACGAGTCCCGCCAGCGCCCCGGCCGTGCGCGGAGCGCTCGCCCCGACGAACCGCCCGCCGAGCACGAACACCACCGACGAGATCCCGACGACAGCGATCGCGAGGACCACGATGCGCAGGCCGGTCGCGGTGAACGCCTGCGCGGCGAACGCCTGCCCCGACGCGAGCCCGACGGCCGCGAGGAACAGCAGCAGCCCGAGCTGGCGGATCGTGAGGTTCGCCGCGCGCGGCATGCCCCAGACCACCGGTCCGGTCCGCTCGAGGCTCCCGAGGACCATCCCGACGACGAGCGGCCCCGCAGCGGACCCGAGGGCGAAGGTCGCACCGCCCCCGAGGGGGATCGTGATGAGTCCGACCACGAGGCCGAGCGCCATCCCGATGCCGACCGTGAGCGCGTCGATCTCGGAGACCCGGTGCTCGGAGTCCCCGAGGTACCGGGACACCGCGCTGAGCTCCTCGCGCGGGACGACGGCCAGCACCCGGTCGCCCAGCTCGAGCGTGAGGTCGTCACGCGCGAGCAGGTCCAGGTCGCCGCGCAGCACGCGCGTGAGGACGCCGCCGAACCGTCCGGGGAAGTCGAGCTCGGCGACGGTGCGGCCGGCGACCTTGCGGTCGGACACGACGAACCGCCGGAAGTCGACCGAGGTGCGGTCGTCCGCGAGGTGCTCCTCGAGCCGCACGCCGAGGTGGGCGACGGCTGCGTCGACGGCCGGACGCGGGCCCACGACGACGACGCGGTCACCCGGCTGCAGCTGCTCGTCGTGGCCGACGACGCGCGTACGGCCACCCCGCTCGAGGTAGGACAGCCGGACGTCCTGGGCGGCGAACCCGGGGACCTCGCTGAGCAGCGTCGGTCGCTGCACCTCGGCGCTCGTCGCGTCGAGGCCGACCCCGGCGGCGGGCGACGGGTCGCGCGACGCGGGCCACCGGCGGTTGACGGTCAGCGCGACGACGAGGATCGCGACGGTCACACCGACCGGGTAGGCGAGCGAGTACCCGACGGCCGGTTCCTGGGTCCCGGCGGCGGCCGTCGCCGCGGCGAGCGCCGGGGTCGACGTGAGCGCCCCGGTGAACGCACCCGCGCTGAGCGGGCCGGTCAGCCCGAACGCCCCGCCGATCGCCGCCGCTGTCCCGCCCGCCAGCGCGAGGGCACCGATCCCGACCGCCATGAGCGGGAGCTGACGGCGCAGGTCGCGGACGAACGTGTTGCCCGCCGCGAGGCCCACCGTGTAGACGAACAGAGCCAGGCCGAGCGTCTGCACCAGCCCGAGGCCGGCGCCGAGCCGCTCGTCCGTCGCCCCGAGCGCGAGACCGACGAACAGGGCGCCCGCGGCTCCGAACCGGACCGGGCCGAACGGGATCGCGCCGACCGCGGTCCCGAGCGCCACGACGACGAAGATCGTCAGGAGCGGGGACCCCGCGAGCACGTCGAGGAGGGGCACGTCATCGCTTCGGCAGGCGGCGGCTGATCGTCATGGGTCGACGGTATCGGCCGCCGGGTGTGGCGGGCGGCACCGTCCCGCGGCGCCGCCGTCGGGCCCGGTCCGTACGCTGGCTCGATGCGCGCGCGAAGAGTGGTCGTCGGGGTGGTGGTCCTCGGCGTCCTCGCGGTCGGCGTGGTCGTGGGGGACCGTGCCGCTGCGTCGGCGGCCGAGCGCCGGGTCGTGACCGAGATCGAGGCGCGGATGCACGTCACCGGGACACCCCAGGTCGACGTCGGCGGGTTCCCGTTCCTGACCCAGCTCGTCGCCCGGTCGATCGACCGCACGACGGTCCACGTGGACGCCGTCACGTTCGACGGGGTCGAGGTGACGGATGTGGACCTCGACCTGCACGGGGTCTCGGTCGCCACCCCCGTCGTCGCCGACCGGCTCGTCGTCACCGGCACCCTCTCGCCGGCCACGCTCACGCGGCTCGCCGCGGACAGCTCGGGTCTCGCGATCGAGCTCGGGGTCGACGGCGGCACCCTGACCGCCTCGATGACGTTTCTCGGGGTCCCGGTGGTCGCCCTGCTGGCCCCGCGGGTCGAGGCGGGCGTGATCCGCGTCGATGTGACGACGGTGCGGCTCGGGTCCCTCGACGTCGCGGTCGACGACCTGCCGGGTGCGCTCGCGGACGGTCTGCGCGGGCTGCAGATCCCGGTCGACGGCCTGCCCGACGGCGTGCAGCTTACCGCGGTCGCCGTCGTGCCGGGCGGTGCGCGCATCACCGCGGTGGGCACCCACGTGCCGCTGACGTCCCTGCGCTGATCGGCCCGCGCTGACCGTCCCGCACTGACGGGCCCGCGCTGACGTGCCTGCGGTGCGCGGGTCGCGTGGACCGGACCGTGCTGACCCGCGCGTGCTGACCCGTCCGCCCCGGGGATCTGGTTGGCTTCGCCCCGGAGGTGATCCGTGGACCTGATCACGCAGATCTGGGAGCGCGCGACGACGACGCAGGAACCGCCGTCGGGCGAGGTCGTGCTGCTCACGGCAGGGGTGGCGCTCGTGTGCCTCATCGTGCCGACGCTGTGGCACCTGACCCGGCACGTGCTGACCATCGTCCACGAGAGCGCGCACGCGACGGTCGCGGTGCTGACCGGGCGGCGGCTCGCGGGCGTTCGGCTGCACTCCGACACGTCGGGCCTGACGCTCTCGGTCGGCAAGCCGCGGGGCCCCGGGATGATCGCGATGGCGTTCGCCGGGTACACCGGGCCGGCGGTCCTCGGGCTCGCCGCCGCGTGGGTGCTCGGTCGCGGCTACGCCGTCGGGATGCTCTGGCTGCTCGTCGTCGCCCTCGGGCTGCTGCTCGTGCAGATCCGGAACTGGTACGGGCTGTGGACGGTTCTCGTCAGCCTGGCCGCGCTCGTGGCGATCACCTGGTGGGCCACGCCGGTGTGGCAGTCGGGGTTCGCCTACGGGCTGACCTGGTTCTTGCTGCTCGGTGCCCCGCGGGCCGTCATCGAGCTGCAGTCCTCCCGGCACCGCTCGCGTGGCGCACGAACGTCGGACGCCGACATCCTCGCGAACCTGACGCACGTGCCCGGGCTGGTCTGGGTCGGGGCGTTCCTCGTCGTGACGGTCGGTGCGCTGGCCTGGGCGGCGACGCTGCTCGTGCGGTGACGCCGCTCGTCACGTAGCGCCGCTCAGGCGAGACCGGTCGTCCGAGGGTGCGGGGGCGCGCTCGGTGTCGGCGCCGGCGGGCGTCCGATCACTCGGTCGGCTTGTCCTCGGCGAGGAACTCCTTGGCCTTGCCGACGACCTGGTCGACCACCTGGTCCTGGTCGTCGCCGGTGCGTGACTTGATGGCATCCGCGGCCTTGTCGAGCGCGTCCGACGCCTGCTGCTCGTGACCCTCGAGCGCGTGCCTGCCCTTGCTCACCAGATCGTCGAGTCCCATGGGACGTCCTTCCGTCGCGCCGGACGAGCCTGTCTCGCCGACCGTGCCCCATGGAACCCCGGTGCACAGCGCGCGGCAACCGCTCGGAGGCCGGCGTCGGCCAACCGCTCGTCGGCAGTGACGACGTGCGTGCGGCTACTCGTCGATCTGGTCCGACTCCATCCGTTCGGCGAGCGACTCGTCGGCCTCGACGGCGTTCAGCACGTGGCGACCCGTCCCGGTGCGCGGGTCGGCCGGCTCGTCGATCTCGTCCGACTCGATCCGCTCTGCCATGGTCTCGTCGGTCTCGGTGACGGGGTGGACGTGCTCGGGCTCCTGCTCGTGGAGCTGGTCCGCCTCGACGCGTTCGGCGGTCGACTCGTCGGCTTCGGTGACGGGGTGGACGTGCTCCGGCTCGTGCTCGTGGAGCTGGTCCGCCTCGAGTCGCTCGGACATGGTCTCGTCGTCGGGTTCCATGAGCTACCTCGTCTCTGTCGGTGTCTCGGTCGGATCTTGTCGCCTCATCGAAACCCCGGGCCACCCGGCCCGCAACCGGCCACGGGGCTCGCGGTCCTGGCTGTGACCCTGCCGGAACCGTCGCGCGCCGGACGGGCATGTCGGTAGCCTCGACGCGATGCCTCCCGAGACCAGCGTGACCGCCACGGACCTCGAGGTCGACGCCGCCCCGGTCCTGTCCTACCCGATGGCCCACAACCGGCTGGCGGTCGTCAGCCGCATCGCCGTCCGGCACCGTGGGCCCGCCGTCGCGGGGGCGAGCGTCCAGGTCGAGGTGCGCGACGTCGAGGGTCGCATCGGCACCGCGTGGGAGCGGCTCGTGGACCTCGCGCCGGACGCCGAGACGCAGCTGACGGACATCGACCTTCACCTCGACGCGGACGCGATGCTGCAGATCGAGACGCAGCGGCCCGCGCAGGTCGTCGTCAGCGTCCTGGGCGACGGGGTTCTGCTCGCCGAGCGCTCGCTGCCGGTCCAGCTGCTGGCGGCGCGGCAGTGGGTCGCGGTCCCGCCCCTGCTCGCGACCGAGCTGCTCGCGGCGTTCGTCATGCCGAACCACCCCGCGGTCGCGGAGCTCGTCGCCGACGCGACGGCCCTCCTCGTGGAGCGCACCGGTCGACCGGTGACGGGCGCCGCGTACGACGAGGGTCCCGAGCGGGTCGACGCCACGGTGCGCGCGCTGTTCGACGCGATGCGGTCCCGGCAGGTCCGCGCCATCGAGCCGCCCGCGAGCTGGTCCGAGGTCGGGCAGAAGGTCCGGACGCCCGACGAGGTCCTCGACGGTGGGTCCGGTACGTGCCTCGACACGCTCCTGGTCCTCGCCGCCGCGCTCGAGCTGGCCGGCGTCCGCCCGCTGCTGTGGCTCGCCGAGGGATACGCGTTCTGCGGCTACTGGCGCGAGGAGGCGGCGCTCGGCGCGATCGCCCAGACCGACCCGGGCGACGTCGCGGCGATCGTGAACCTCGTCGACCTCGGGCTGATCCGGCTCGTCGACCCCGCGCTCCTCACGGTGCGCGACGCTCCCGCGACGCTGGACCAGGCGCACGCGTCGGCCTACTCGCAGTGGCTGACCGGCGACCTCGGTCGGATCCTCGGGGTGGTC
This sequence comes from Cellulomonas sp. WB94, assembly GCF_003115775.1. Classification (NCBI taxonomy): domain Bacteria; kingdom Bacillati; phylum Actinomycetota; class Actinomycetes; order Micrococcales; family Cellulomonadaceae; genus Cellulomonas; species Cellulomonas sp. WB94. The sequence goes on along the minus strand of NZ_QEES01000002.1, from coordinate 1,349,474 downwards.
GACGTGTGGCGCGCGCGGCGGGCCGGGGTCCTCCCGCTGCCGGCCCGGACCCCGGGGGCCGACGGCACCGTCGTGATCACGGAGTACCGCGCGCCGGAGCGGGCGGGGCTGCCCGAGGACAGGATGACGGGTGGCGCCCGGGGCGAGGCCGCGGTGGCGCCCGCAGCCGGTGGTGCTCCGGAGACGTCCACCGGGCCCGACGCCGCCGGTCCGTCCACCCCGCCGGTGCCCGCGCGTGTGCGGCAGTGGAAGAACGCCCTGCTCGACCTGTCCCTGCGCAACCGGCTCCTCAACTTCACGCCGCGGTCGGCCGTCGCGCTCGCGGTCCCTGCCGGTCACCTGGGCACGGTCGAGGACGCGCTGCACGCGGGCCACGCGGTGCACCTGCTCCCCGCCGACCAGCTCGACGAGGTCCAGGTCGCGCGCGGGATCCGCACCGGCCGCGACCTCCCGGACGACCAGCGCGCGGAGCTGTTCGACCAGCGCACCGCGCTGTTCACCGACCTGCCGACCGCCGCGTACGCCGGCCGGCTGCGCGCCCTCGCGTACAAGGCGCGGACGGTCGTCGAGGAGACGGGCGCCAACAACCTGTACGTCGCGTTCGGCTCGCTCGTGTGGTCGCTCGACGGTCGCGAGCTGCGTTCGCCGCTCGTGCTGGTCCCGGTACGGCTCGTGACCCGGTCGCGCGAGCGGGCGTACCGCATCGAGCTCGACGAGGCCGGTGCGAGCACCCCCAACTACTGCCTGCTCGAGAAGCTGCGGCAGGTGCACGGGCTCACCGTGCCCGGTCTCGCCGAGCCCACCGAGGACGGCGCCGGCATCGACCTGGCCGCGGCGCTGCTCGCGATGCGCACCGCGCTCGCGGCCGAGGGCCTCGGCTACCGGGTCGAGGAGACGGTCGACCTCGCCGTCCTGCAGTTCGCGAAGTACCGGTTGTGGAAGGACCTCGACGAGAACTGGTCGGTGCTCGCGGCGAACCCGCTGGTCAGGCACCTGATCGAGACGCCGACCGACCCGTTCGTGGACCCGGCCGCGCCGGCAGCGCCCGACGCCGACGCCGGCCGCACGGACCTCGACGAGCTCGCGGCGGCGTGCCCGGTCCCGGCCGACGCGTCGCAGCTCACCGCGGTGGCCGACGCGGTCGCGGGTCGCACGTTCGTGCTCGAGGGCCCCCGGGGACCGGCAAGTCGCAGACCATCACGAACCTCCTGACCCGAGCGGTCGCCGACGGCAAGCGGGTCCTGTTCGTCGCCGAGAAGCGCGCTGCCCTCGACGTCGTGCGCGCCCGGCTCGACGAGGTCGGACTGGGTCCTTTCTCGCTCGACCTGCACGACAAGGCCAGCAAGCCGTCCGCGGTCCGTGCCCAGGTCCGGGCCGCCCTCGACCACACGGTCGACGTCGACGAGCAGGGCCTCGAGGTCGAGCTCGAGACGCTGCGCGCAGCGCGGAGCGCCCTGGCCCGGTACGCCGAACGGCTGCACGCGCCGAACGGTGCGGGGCTGTCCTTCTACTCGGCGCGCACGAGCCTGCTCGCCCTCGGCGGCGGCGCGGTGGGCGGTCCCGTCGGCGGTGCGGCGCTCGGGCCCGTGCTCCCGGTGCCGATCGACCTGCTCGACGCCGCGGGGGCCACGCGGCTCGCGAGCATCCGTCGCGCGCTCGAGCTGCTCCCGGACACCGCCGAGCCGGCCCGCCCGCGGCCCGACCATCCGTGGGGGTTCGTCGGGCTCGCCGACCCGGCACGGATCGACGTCCCGGCGGTGGCGCGCGCCGTCGGTGCGGTCGACGCCGCGCTGCGGACCGCGACCGTGCACGTCGGTCCCGCGACGCCTGCCCTGGGCGCCGCGCGTCACCACGTGGACCTCGCGACGCTCGCGAACCTTGCGGCCGCTGACGGTGTGACGCTCGACGAGCTCGACGACACCCGTGCGCCCCGGTGGCGCGAGGCCGCCGAGGCGCTCGTCGACGAGGTGGCCGCGTTCGGGTCCGCGCCCCACCCCGGGCTCGAGCTCGTGGTGCCCGACGTGCTCGGGCTGCCGCTCGGCGAGCTCGCCGTCGAGGCGCACGCCGCAGCCGCGTCGAGCTGGTTCGGACGCCGTCGGCGTCTCGCAGCGATCGCCGACCACCTGCGACCCGGTCTGCGGCTGGGAGCGATCGTCAAGCCGGCCCGCGTCCCCGAGCTGACCGCGTCGCTCGCGGCACTGCAGGCCGCCGCCGAGAACCTGGCGTTCCGGGCCGAGCAGCTCGCCGGCGTCGCACTGCCCGCCACCTGGAACCCGATGGTGCCCGAGGCCCTCGACGAGCTCACGGCACAGGTCGAGTGGCTGACCTGGGCGGGTGCGGCCGTCGACCCCGACGGCGACGACCCCACCGCCGACCCGTTCGTCCGGGCCCTCCGGGAGCTGCTGGGCGGCGGGGTGCGCGGCGCGATCGCGGCCGGCACCATCGAGGGGCTCGACGAGCTCGCGCGGGCAGCCGCCGCGCTCATGACGACGGTTGCCGCGACACCCGAGCAGGTCGCGCGGTGGAGCGCGGACGTCGGCGTCGTCGGCCGCTGGATCGCGACCGCCGAGGGCAGGGCGGCACGGCCCACCCAGGACGCGACGCCGGTCCGCCGCGGTGACCGCACGGCTGAGATCGACCCCGTGCCGCTGACCCGCTGGGTCGCGTTCGTCGGGGCGCTCGAGCCGCTGCGGCACGCCCACCTGCTCGCGGCACGCGAGGCGCTGCTCCTCGGCACCGTCGACTCGACCGCCGCGGTCAACGCCCTCGGTCGGGGCGTGGCCCTGGCCTCGGCTCGTGAGCGCCGGGTGGCCACCGGGCTCGACGGTTTCGACCCCCTCGTCCAGCAGCACACCATCGAGCGGTTCACCGCGGCGGCACGCACGGTCCGCGACCTGCAGCGCGCGGCGATCCCCGCGGAGATCGTCCGGTCCCGCTCGTTCGACGCGGGATCGGCCGCCGGGCAGACCGGTGCGCTCGGTCGCGAGCTCGCCCGGCAGCGCGGCGGCCTCGGGGTGCGCGGGCTCATGTCGACGTACGGGGACCTCATCACGCGCGCGCTCCCGTGCGTGCTCGTGAGCCCCGACTCGCTGGCCCGGTTCTTCCCCGTCCAGGAGAACCTGTTCGACCTCGTGGTGTTCGACGAGGCGTCGCAGATCCGCGTCGCGGACGCCGTCGGTGCGATGGGCAGGGCACGCAGCGTCGTCGTCGTCGGCGACTCGCAACAGCTTCCGCCGACGTCGTTCGCCGAGGTCAGCGGCGGGGACCCGCTCGACGACCCGGAGGACCCCGCGCTCGGCGTCCTGACCGTGGAGGACGAGGAGAGCATCCTGTCCGAGTGCGTCCAGGCGCGCGTGCCGCGGCACTGGCTCAGCTGGCACTACCGGAGCCAGGACGAGTCGCTCATCGCGTTCAGCAACCACCAGTACTACGAGGACCGGCTCAGCTCGTTCCCCGCGCCGTCGTCCGGTGCGGCCGACCCCGGTCCCGGCGGGTACGGCGTCAGCCTCGTGCGTGTCGACGGGACGTTCCACCGGTCGGCCCGACGCGAGGACGGGACCAGCGGTCTCCTGCGCACCAACCCGGTCGAGGCCCACGCGGTCGTCGAGGAGATCCGGCGCCGGTTCGACGCCCAGCCCGGGCGGGTCCCCTCGCTCGGTGTCGTGACGTTCAACGCGCAGCAGCGGACGCTCATCGAGTCGCTGCTGCGGGACTCGGGCGACGACCGTCTCGTCGAGGCGCTCGACGGGAGCGCGCCGGACGCGACCGGGGCCGACGCCGGCGGGGCCACCTCCGCGGCGGCCAGCGGCGAGGGGCTGTTCGTCAAGAACCTCGAGAACGTCCAGGGCGACGAGCGCGACACCATCCTGTTCTCGACCGCCTTCTCCGTGAACGAGCGGGGCTACCTGCCGCTCAACTTCGGACCCCTCAACCGGGACGGCGGGGAACGCCGGCTCAACGTGGCCATCACCCGTGCGCGGCGACAGGTCGTCGTGTTCACGTCGTTCGACCCCGAGCAGCTGCGCGCCGAGGAGACCCAGAGCGTCGGCATCAAGCACCTGCGCGCCTACCTCGACCTGGCGGCGACCGGCTCCCGGACCGTCTCGGTGGCGGGGCGACGGCCTGCCGTGATCGACCGGCACCGCGAGCAGGTCGCCGACGCGCTGCGGGTCCGCGGGTTCGTGGTCCGGACCGACGTCGGGCTCTCGGAGTTCCGCATCGACCTCGTGATCGCCGACCCGGCCGCCCCCGACCGTCCGCTCGTCGCGGTGCTGCTCGACGGACCCGGATGGGCCGCACGGCGCACGGTGGGTGACCGCGACGGCCTGCCGCTCGAGGTGCTCGGACTGATGCTGCGGTGGCCCGCGGTCGAGCGCGTGTGGCTGCCCGAGTGGCTCGCCGAACCGGGCGACGTGCTCGACGACCTCATCGCTGCGGTCGAGGCGGCGGCCGCCGATGTTCCACGTGAAACCGCTGGTCAGGCGCATGTTTCCGGGCTTGTTCAGGCATCGGCTCGACAGCGAGCCGTCTCGGCGGTGCCTCAGGCAGCGCCGCCAGGCCCATCCGGGCCGATAGTTGGGTCTGAGCCGAGCGTCGAGCCCGAGCCCGAGCCCGAGCTGAGCGTCGACCTTGAGCCGAGCGTCGACCCCGAGCCGAGCGGCAGCCCTGAGCCGACGGTCCGGCACGGGCCGACGGGTCCGGTTCAGTTCGCACCGTGGGAGCCGCGGGTCGCGGGCGACCGGGCCGTTCTCGACGGACTCCCGGGCGAGCGCGCCGCCGCCCAGGTCCGCTCGGTCATCGAGGAGGTCGTCGCGGCCGAGGGACCGGTGCACCTCGACCGCCTCACGCGCCTTGTCGCGGCGTCGTTCGGGTTGCCGCGGATGGCTCCTGTACGTGCGGCCGCGATCGCGGCGCAGGTGCCGGCCGACCTCATCTGGGCCGGTGCGCCGCTCGACGATCGACCTGTCTCGAGCGAGGGCGGACTCGCGTGGGGCGACGCCGAGGCTTTCGCGTGGCCGCGCGACCTCGACCCGGCGACCTGGACCGGCTACCGCCGCGCGGCCCCCGGGACGACGCGGGCGATCGAGCAGGTTCCCCTGCGCGAGATCGCGAACGTCACGGTCGCGCTCGTCCGAGCCTCCGCCGGGGTGTCCGAGGCCGAGCTGCTGCGCGCGACTCTGGCGGAGCTCGGCAAGGCCCGCCTGACGGCGACCAACCGGACGAGGCTGCTCGCGGCGCTCGGGACCGCGGTCGACGCCGGACGCGTGCAGGTGTCGCCGGCCGGGTTCGTCACGGCGCTGTGACGGTCACGGTGCTCTGTCACGGCGCTCTGACGTCGGCGACGACGCACCGGTCGAGCTGGCGGCGCATCGCGTCCCGCTCGGCGGCCGTGACCCACAGGCCGTAGGCCGCCTTCACGCGGACCTGCCGCAGCGCGTACACGCAGCGGTAGCCGGTGTTGGGCGGCAGCCAGGTCGCGGCGTCGCCCGCACCCTTCTCCTGGTTGAGCGGACCGTCGACCGCGAGCAGGTTGGCCGGGTCGTTCGCGAACGCCTCGCGGGTCTCGGGTGCCCACTGCTGCGCGCCCTTCTGCCAGGCGTCGGCCAGTGCGACGACGTGGTCGATCTGCACGGCCGCGCTGCCGGCGCCCCGCACGAACTGCCGCACCTCGCCGCTGTACGGGTCGTCGAGCGTCCCGGCCAGCACGACGCAGTCGCGGGTCCCGGGTTTGAACGTCGCACCCGCTAGGTCCCGGGCCAGGATGTCGTTGCGCGTGTCGCAGCCGTTGCGGTCGACGTCTGCCCACGCCTGACCGAACGCGCTGCGGTCGTAGCCGGTCGTCGGCGCACGGCCTTTGACGGGCAGGGCGTCGAGCGCGGACCGTCCCGCCGCGAGGTCCGCGGCCGAGACGGGGTAGCGCGCCGCGTCGATGGCCTGCGTCCACGCGGGGAGACCGAGCCCGACGCCGACCGTCGCGACCAGGACGGCCACCCACCAGAGCGTCCGCCCGCGTCGGCGCCTCGACCGCCGCTCACCGGGCAGTCGCGGGGTCCGCCGCTGCGACCAGCGAGGGCTCCACGGGTCGCGTTCAGGGTTCGGCACCCCCGAAGGCTGCCATGCGCCCCCGACACGGCAAGAACCGGCGCCGCGAGTCGGTCAACCGGCGCCGACCGGCGCGGGGGTGTGGGTGGTCGGTCAGTTCTTGATGTCGACGCCGCCCATGATCGCGGTGATGTGCACGACGAGCTCAGGGGCGTCGGGCCCCGGCAGCTGGGATGTCTTGTCCTCCCACCCGCCGAGCAGCGGCAGCCCGCCCACCCGGACCCGCCAGGTCGGGGGGACCTTGATGTCGACGCCGCCCCAGAACACGAAGACCGAGATCTCGGCGCGGTCGACGATGTCCGCCTCACGCAGGTCGACGCTGATCCCGCCCATGATGGCGCTCAGGCTGCCGCCCCTGAAGTCGTGGCTCGTCGTGCGGCGCTCGGACCCCCACCAGATGACCGCGGAGTTGACGGACTTGTCGTCGGCCGCGCGCGTACCCAGCCCGGTCAGCACGGTAAGGCCGAAGAGGATGATCGCGATCGGCCACACGATCGACCACAGGTTGACGGTGATCAGACCCAGCGTGCTGAGCTGGAGGAAGACCCCGACGGCGATGACGGTGACGGGCCCGATCCAGGCCCGCGGCACCGACACGAGCGCGGCCGCTCCGGCCAGGACGATCACCAGCGGCCACCACGTCGCGATGAGCTCGCCGAGGTCGAGGTCGACAGCGCCGAGCTGCACGAGCAGCGCGCTCACCCCGACGGCGACGATGAGGAGACCGACAAGGACCTGGGAGAGCGGCCGCTGGTTCACAGATTCACGCTAGCGCCCCAAGGTGGTGCACAACCGGCGGATCGGCACGCACCTGGTCCCCGGCCCCGAACCACCGCCACGGCGTCGACGGCCCGCCTAGTCTGGGCGCCATGACCGCAGGTGCACCCCTCAGTCGCCGCGCGGTCCTCACGGGAGCGGCCGTCCTGGTGGGTGTCGGAGCGCTCGGCGCCGCGGGTGTCGCGACCGGCGTCGTGCCCGGATCGGCGGGGATCCGTCGCCGCCTCGGCCTCGACGGGCCCGACGGCGTGGTCCCGGACGTGGTGGCGGGCACCGTGACGACACGCAGCGTCGAGTCGGCGGCCCGCGGTACCCGGGTGAGCCTCGGGACGATGACGCCCGCGGGGGTCGACGCCGCCGGGCTCCCCGTCCTGCTCGCGCTGCACGGGCGCGGCGCGAACGCCCAGACCCTCGTCGACCTCGGGCTGCCCGAGTTCCTGACAGCGGCGGTCCAGGCCGGCGCCTCACCGTTCGCGATCGCGGCCGTCGACGGCGGAGACCGCTACTGGCACGCGGTCGGGTCCGACGACCCCCAGGCCATGCTGCGCGACGAGGTCCCCGCTTGGCTCGCGGACGCGGGGCTCGGGCCGGTGTTCGGCGCGCTCGGCATCTCGATGGGCGCGTTCGGCGCACTGCTGTGGGCACGACTCGCCGCAACCCCGCCTACGGCGGTCGTCGCCATCAGTCCCGCGCTGTTCCCCACGTGGGGTGACGCGAAGGTGCGCGACGTCTTTGTGGACGAGGCCGACTGGGCCGAGTCGGAACCGCTGCGCCACCTCGACGCGATCGACGGCTCGACCCTCGGGGTGTGGTGCGGCACCGAGGATCCGTTCGTGTCGGCCGCCCGCGAGCTCGCCGACGGGACCGGGGCGGCTGCTGCGCACTTCGACCCCGGCGCCCACACCGAGGGCTACTGGCGCCGCGTGCTCCCGGACGCGCTGGCGTTCGCCGCGGCCGAGGTTCCGCGCGTGTGAGCCGCCAGGACTGCGGCGGCCCCCGCGATCAGCGTGCCGGCACGCCGGTCGCGCACAGCCCGACGAACGCCCCCAGCTCCTCGAGGCCGTCGGGCGTCGTCGGCAGGTAGTCGGTGAGCGCCGTCGAGCGCACGGCGACCGCGCACCACTGCCCGCGGGACACCGCGACGTTGACCCGGTTCCGGTCGAGCAGGAACTCCATGCCGCGCGGCACGTCGTCGGGCGAGGACGCGGCCATCGACACGAGCACGACGGGCGCCTCCTGGCCCTGGAACTTGTCGACGGTCCCGACGCGGACCGCGCGCAGCCCGGCGGCATCGAGGGCGCGGCGAACCGTCCACACCTGGGCGTTGTAGGCCGCGACCACCATGACGTCACCCTGCTCGAGCGGCCGGTCGACCGCGAGGGCGGGAGCGTCGCGGCGCGGGTCGTGCCAGCGCCGCCCGATGACGTCGCGCGCGAGCCGCACGACCGCGTCCGCCTCCTCGACGGACGAGACCGCGTTGCCGGTGTGCTCGACCCGCACGCAGTGCACGCCCGGGTCGATCCCGTCGAGCGATCGCTCGGCGGCGGCGTCGACGCTGGTCAGCCGGCCGTCGTAGGACAGCTGCGACACGGCCGCGCACAGGGCGGGGTGCAGGCGCCAGCTGCGCGCGAGGAAGTAGCCGAGATCGTCGGGCAGGGTGTCGTGACCGTCGGTGAGCCACCCGAGGGCCGAGCGGTCGACGGGTTCGGGGTGGGTGCCCTGGGTGACCTGCGGCAGCTGCTGCGGGTCACCGAGCAGCAGGAGGTTCCGCGCCGCGACCGACACGGCGACGGTGTCGGCGAGCGCGAACTGCCCGGCCTCGTCGATGACGAGCAGGTCGAGCGGCGCACCCGGCAGCCGCTTGGCGTTGGTGAAGTCCCAGGCGGTCCCGCCGACGACGTACCCACCGGTCTGCGCCGCGTAGAACCGCCCGAACGCCGGGTCGGGCGTCAGGCTGCACCAGGGTGTGGCCGGACCGGGGGTGCCGTTGGGCTTCTTGCCCAGCTGCGCGGTTGGCACGCCCGCCCCGGCGATCGCGGTCAGCATATTCTCGACGACCGCGTGCGACTGCGCGACGACCCCGATGTGCCAGCCGCGGGCGACGAGACCGGCGATGACGCGGGCCCCGGTGTAGGTCTTCCCGGTTCCAGGCGGGCCCTGGACGGCGAGGTAGGAGCCGTCGAGGTCGAGCACCGCCGCCGTGATCGCGTCGATGTACCCGCGCGGCCCCTCGACCACGGCGGGCAGACCATTCCCGCTCCGGGTGCGCGGCGGTACACGCCGCAGCAGGTCCAGCGCGGGCTGGTCCGGCAGGCCGGGCAGTCCCGCGGCGACCCGTTCGGCGAGGGCGCGGATCACGCGCGCGATGCCCGCCGTCTTGGGGGGTGCGTTCGGGGCGAGGGCCATCGGGAGGCGGTCGTGGCGGGCGAGGGCCATCGCGGGCTGGTCCACGACGACGAGGACGTCGCGGGGCGCGCTGCGCGGACGGTCGCCGTGCAGGTCCGAGGCGCGGGCGTCGGCCGCCTCGTGAGCGGTCTCGACGCCGACATCAACCACAGTGATCCCCGCGGTCCACCCCCGGGTACCGCGCGCGCTGGTCTGCGCCCCTGGCGGTAGCGGCGCGTCGTAGAGGGCGTAGGGCTGGGCGCCGACCCGCAGGTCGCTGCCGGGCTCGATCCGCCCGACCATCCGCAGCCGACGACGCGCGGCCTTCATCCCGGGCGGCACGTGCCACGGCTCGAGGACGCCCACGGAGTCGGCGACGAACGTGCTGCGCTTGTCGGTCCACTCGTCGGGGTCGCTGAGGAGGCGGTCGTAGTGCGCCCACCAGAACGGCTTCTCCTCACGCTGGTGGTACCGCAGACAGGCCGCGAGCATCGCGACGGCCTGCTGGTCCGGGGTACGCCCGGCGACCGGCACGCCGAGCGGCGCGGGCGCCTGGAGGCTGAGGGGAGCGCGGTCGTCGGGCCCTCGGTCGTCGACGTCGGTCATGCGCCCGGGGCGCCGATGGTCCGGTTGTCGGCGAACGCGAGCAGCTCGTCGACGAGCGGGTCGCCGTCGGCCGCGGGGTCGACGACGCCATCGACCGAGTCGTCGGGCGGAGCAGGCGCGTGCGGCGTCACGCCCTGCTCAGCCGCGCGCGCGAGCAGCCAGTCGCGCAGCCGGAGCGTCGAGACGCAGTCGTACTCGTTGTAGACCGCGATCTGCTCGAGCCTCTTCTCCCAGCCGACCAGGTCGCCCGCGTCCCGCAGCGCGCACGCGTCGGCGTACTCGACGATCGAGTCGCCGGCCGTCGTCACACCGCCCTCGTCGCGGGCCGTGTCCATGTAGAGCGGCTCGAGCTTCTTGATCGAGTACGAGCGCTGCCCGGTGCGCAGGCTCGCACGGACGGTCGCGTAGAGGTCGACGAGCACGCCCCGCCGCAGGAGGTCGTCGACCTCTGCCTCACCGACCCCGTGCCGGCCGGCCAGCCGTTGGAGCGCGGACTTCTCGTAGGGCGCGTAGTGGTAGATGTGCAGGTCAGGGTGCGCAGCGAGGCGAGCGCGGACGTAGTCGAGGAAGTCGACCAGCGCCTGCTTCTCCTGGATGCGGTCGTGGGCCCAGAACGGCCGGAACACCGGCACTGCGCCGGGCGTCCCGGGTGCCTCGACCACGCCGAACAGGTACTCCAGGCCCCACACCGTCGAGTCGGGCTCGGCCCACAGCGGGTCGCCCTCGAAGTCGAAGAAGATGTCACCGGGGTCGGGCAGGGGCAGCGTGCCGACGACGTCGGGCGCGAACAGCTCGAACTCGACCCGCGGCGGTGCGGTCGGCAGTGCCGCGCCGGTGCTCGGTGCTGTCGCCGGCGCGTCGTCCGGCGCCAGTCCACTCGCGCCGGCCGGGGACTGCAGGACCTGCAGCCGGGCCTGGGCCCGCAGCGAGGTCAGGGTCGCAGCGCCGATCCCCGCCACCGACCCCGCGCTCACGGCGAGCTCGTCGATCGTGCGGATCCCGTCGTCGTGCAGGCGCGCCCGCTGCGTCGAGCGAAGGCCCGCCACGAGCAGCACGTCCCGGGTGCGCTCGATCTCCGGGGAGCACACGTCGCAGCGACCGCACGCCCGGAAGCGCGCGTCGCCCCAGGCAACCGGTGCGTCGTCGGCCACGTGGGTCGCGAAGATCGAGAGCAGGCGGTCCTCGCGCTCGCGGTAGACGGGCACGAGGTCGTCGAGGCGGTGGCTTGTCACGGTGCGGTCGCCGAGGATCAGGTGCACGTCGGGCGCGACGCGGACCCCGTCGGCGCGCAGATGGTCGCCGTACGCGGCGAGCTGGAGGAGCGCGGGGATCTTCGCGTGCCGCGCAAGCTTGGCGTCGTACACACTGTAATACGGCGCATCCGTTCCGACCTCGGCCTCTCGGTCCCGGACGAGGAAGTCGGCCCACCCGGTGAACCGGCCGTCGAAGAACCCGGCCTGGTAGATCACGTCCGCCCCGTCGCGCAGAGCGGAGAGGGTCTCCTGGTGGGCTGCCTCGAGCGCGAACCGGTCGCGCGCGAGCCGGCCCGCGGGCCGTTCGATCTCGACGACGCCCGTGCCCGCCGCGGGGTCCCACGGACCGTGCTCGTCGCGGAGCTGCTGGAGCACGCGCTGCTCGTGGGCGCCGCCGAGGACGGCCGCCCGCGCAAGCATCGCGTCGGCCGCGGCCTCGACCGGCTCGGCGCGCCCGAGCTTCGCGTCGAGCACCCGCAGAACCGCGTACTCGCAGGTCGCGGCGGCCGTGAGGTCGCTCGCGCTGTGGACGATCGCGCCGTCGTCGAGCAGGAACATGCCCCGACCGTAGCGGCCACGTCCGACGCTCGTAGGCTGGTGCGATGACCTTCGCGGTGGGCGTCGTGGTCGCGGCTCTCGTCGCCGTCGGCATCGTGCAGCTCACGTCGCATCGGAGCGCGCGGCGCGACGGCGCGGACTCGGCGGTGTCCGGGATGCTCGGCGAGCTCATCGACGTGTTCCAGCCGAGCCGCAGCAACGTGACGCGCGAGCGTGAGTGGCAGCGGACCGCCATCGTCCAGCGACCGTCCGAGGCGCCGCCGTTCGACGTCGACCTGGACGCCGGGGTCGTGCGGATCAGACCGGACGACCCCACAGACCCCGTCGCGTAGCCGCGCGTACCACCCCCTTGCGTCCCCGCGACATCTTGCACTACCGTCTACCTTGTAATACCAGGATGCAGGCGATGCACACCGAGAACGACAAGCGTGCGGCGGAGGGAGCGAGGATGGCCGTCAACGAGGCGATCCCGTCCCAGTTCCGCAAGGGCGTCGTCGAGCTTGCGATCCTCGCCCTCCTGCACGACGGCGAGGCCTACGGAGCCGAGATCGTCGACAGGCTCGGTGCCTACCCCGGCCTCGCGATCAGCGCGGGCACGGCCTACCCGCTCCTGTCCCGGCTGAAGAAGTCGGGGCTCATCACCTCGGTGTGGCGCGAGTCGCCGTCCGGGCCGCCGCGCAAGTACTACCGGCTGTCGGTCGACGGCGACGACGCGTTCGGCAGCATGGCCAAGGCCTGGGTCGACATGCGGGACGCGATGGACAGCCTCCTGCGAGGGGGGAGCAGGTCATGACGGGCAGCGACGTCTCCGCCGCGATCGACCAGTACTTCGAGCGCTTCCGGCTCGCCGTGCTGGCCTCGGGCGCGCAGGTCGACGACGACACCGTCGACGACCTTCGCGCGTACGTGCTCGAGCGCGTCGGTGCCCAGGGGAGCACGGCCGACGTGTCGCGCGTGCTCGCCGAGCTCGGCACCCCGCAGGCCCTCGCCGTCGAGGTCGCCTCGGCCGGCCCGCAGGATGAGGGCCCCCGTCGCCGGGGGATCCGGTCGCACGGTCGGCTCCTCGGGGTCCCCTACGACCTGCGCGCGCCCAGCTCGGCGCGCGACGCGAGCCGGTGGTGGAACCCCCTCGATCGCCGCATCCTCGTCCCGAAGTCGTGGGGCGTCGGGTGGAGCGTCAACGTCGGCGCGCTCGCGGTGCGGACGGGCGCCGTCCGGCCCGACGACGAGGACGTCCCCTTCGGTGCCGTCCCGCCGCGCGCGGTCGCCGCGACCCTCGCCGCTCCCGTCGCGGTCCTCGCGGCGGTGGGCGCGCTCGCCGCGGTGACCTGGCGCCGGCTGCCGCCGACCGTCCCGACGAAGTGGAGCCTGTCGGGCGACGTGACGGCCCACGGCTCGCGCGGGCCCACGATGCTCGGCCTGGTCGGTCTCGCGGCCGTCCCGACGGCGATGGCCGCTGGCGTCCACGCGCGCCGGAGCCCAGCCCTCGACCGGGTCGCGGCCTCGGCCCAGAGCCTGCTGCTCGCGACGACCGCCCTGTCGGTGCTCGCGCAGACCGTCCACACGGCACGCGGCCGCGGCGGCGTCTGGCCCCTCTGGGCAGGCCGGGCCGCGAGCGCCGCGCTGCCGTTCGCACTCCTCGTCGGGGTGTCCCGCATGGGCCGCACCGCTGAACAACGCCATGACCTGTCCACCCTCTCGATGAACGGACCTGCCGCATGAACACGGACCTGTCGACCCTGCCGGCTGGGGTGGTGGCGGTGCTGGTCGTGCTCGTCATCGTCCAGCTCGCGCTCGACGTCGTCGCCCTGATCGACCTGTACCGCCGGCCCGCGGACCGGGTGGTCTCGGGCAACAAGTGGATCTGGCTCGCGGTGATCCTGCTGGTCAACCTCATCGGCGCGATCCTGTACCTCGTCGTCGGCCGCGTGAGGACCGAGGCCGCCGTCGTCCCGCCGACGTCACGCCCAGCGCCGACGGAGAGCATCGCCGATGCGCTCTACGGCAAGCGCGACGACACCGACCCCCGATGACCGCCGCGATCCAGACGACGGCACTCACCAAGACCTACGGCGACAAGAACGCGCTCGACGCGATGGACCTCACCGTCCCGGAGGGCTCGGTCTTCGGGTTCCTCGGCGCGAACGGCGCCGGCAAGACGACGACGCTGCGCCTGCTGACCGGCCTCGCGCACCCGACGAGCGGATCGGTCGAGGTCCTCGGGCACGACGTCGCGACCGCTGGCAACGCCGTCCGCGCCGAGATCGGGTTCCTGCCCGACGTGCCCGGTTTCTACGACTGGATGACCGCGCCCGAGCTGCTGCGGTTCGCCGGCGGCCTGTTCGGCTTGGGCGGTCGGGTGCTCGACAGCCGCGTCGAGATGCTGCTCGACCTGGCCGGGCTCACCGGGGTCACGACGACGGTCGGCGGGTTCTCCCGGGGCATGAAGCAGCGGCTCGGCGTCGCGCAGTCGCTCGTCAACGCGCCCCGCCTGCTGCTGCTCGACGAGCCGACCAGTGCGCTCGACCCGATGGGCCGCAAGGACGTCCTCGAGATGATCGCCTCGCTGCGCGGCCGCACGACCGTCTTCTTCTCGACGCACATCCTGGCCGACGTCGAACGGGTCTGCGACACCGTCGCGATCCTCGACCGAGGCCGCGTCGTCGCGCACGCGCCCATCGACGAGCTCAAGGCGCGCTACGGCGCCCAGAAGGTCGTCGTCGAGGTGACCGACGGCGCGGACGAGCTCGCCGAGGAGATCGGGCGCCGGCCCTGGGCGGGTGCGGTCACCCGCGGGTCGAACGGTTCCGCCGGCGGGAACGGTGCGCCCCCGGCCATCGAGGTCACCGTGACCGACGTCGACGCCGCGCAGCGCGAGATCCCGGCGCTGGTCGCGGCCCGAAGCCTGAGGCTGGTTCGGATGGACGCGGGCGAGATGGGGCTCGAAGAGGTCTTCGTCGAGCTCGTCGGGGGTGACCGGCGATGAGCGGGACCCTCGTGTTCGCCCGCAAGGAGGCCATGGAGATCCTGCGCACGTGGCGCATCTGGGTCCTGCCCGGCATCCTGCTGTTCTTCGCGCTGACGGGCCCGCTGCTCGCGCGGTTCACCCCCGAGATCGTCGGGGCCCTCGCCGCCGACCAGCTCGGCGGCTTCGAGATCCCGACCCCGACCTACCTCGACGCCTACGCGCAGTGGGTCAAGAACCTGTCGCAGATCGCCCTGTTCGCGCTGATCATCATCTACGGCGGGCTCGTGTCGGCGGAGAGCCGGAGCGGTACGGCCGTCCTCGTGCTCACCAAGCCGGTGTCCCGCAGCGCGTTCGTCGTGGTCAAGGCGGCGGTCCATGCGGCGTTCTTCGCCGTCGTCCTCGTGGTCGGGACGCTCGTCACCTGGGGGCTCACGGCGGTCGCGTTCGGCACCGCGCCCGGATCGGCCCTGTGGTCGTCGGCGCTCGTGAGCCTCGTGCTCGGCGAGCTGTTCATCGCCCTCATGACGCTGCTGTCGACGCTCATCGGGTCCAACGCCGGGGCCGCCGGCGCGGGCATCGGCGCCTACGCGCTCCTGTCGATCGCCGGGATCTGGAAGCCGCTCGCCCGGTACTCCCCCGCGGGTCTCGGCAACGACGCGACGGCGCTCGCCGCGGGCGGTGCGGCGGACGTCCTGTGGCCGGTGGTGGCGTCGCTCGTGCTCATGGTGGCGCTCGTCGCGCTCGCGGCCGTGCTCTTCCGCCGCAAGGACCTGTAGCCGTCCCGCGCCGCGCCGCACACGCCGACGCGCTGGTCGTGCTCGGCTAGATTGCACGCCATCCACCACGCCTGTGCCCCGAGAGAAGGCCTTCATGTTGCCGTGCGCCGGGTCGGCCCGCCGGCGTCGGCGTTCCCGGCTCGCGCTGGCGGCCGTCGCCGTGATCGCGGCCGGGCTTGCGACGCGAGCGTTCGGGTCAGCGGCCGGACTCGACGTCATCGCCAAGCCCGCCGGTGATGCCTGCTACGCGGTGCTGGTCGCGGTGCTCGTCGCGCTCGTCCGCCCGACGGCGCGGACGTGGGTCGTCGCAGCGGTCGCGTGGGCGGTCTGCGCTGTGATCGAGCTCGCGCAGCTCACGGGAGTCCCCGCGCACCTGACCGAGGCGTGGTGGCCCGCGCGGCTGGTCCTCGGGACGACCTTCCACGCCCCGGACCTGATCTGGTACGCGGTCGGTGTCGCGCTGGCCGCCAGCGCGGACGTGTGGATCGGTCGCCGTGAACTGTCCCGGGTCAGTGGTGCGCCTTCGCCCCGCCGACTGAGGTCCCGGTCGTGACCCGGTCGACGATCTGCGGCGGCACGACGTCGTCGTGGTGGTGCACCGCGGTGAACGAGCCGCGGCCGCCGGTCAGGGAGCGCAGGTCGAGCACGTAGTGCGCGAGCTCGGCCTCCGGCACCAGGGCGCGGATCTCGTGGCGGCCGTCGTCCAGCGCGCTGGTCGCGGAGATGCGTGCGCGCCGCGAGGACAGGTCCCCGAGGACGTCGCCCTGGTAGGCGGCGGGCATCGTGACGGTCACCTCGGAGACCGGCTCGAGGATGACGGTCCCTGCTGCGGTGAGCGCCTCGCGGAGACCGTGGGCCGCCGCGGTGCGGAACGCCATGTCGGAGGAGTCGACCGAGTGGTACTTGCCGTCGTACAGCTCGACGCGTACGTCCACGACGGGGTACCCGTGCAGCCCGCCGGTCGCCATGGCCTCGCTGACGCCGCGCTCGACGGCCGGGATGTAGTTGCGTGGGACCGACCCGCCGACGACGGAGTCCACGAACTCGAACCCGGAGCCGCGCGGCAGCGGGGTCACGCGCAGCTGCGCGACGGCGAACTGCCCGTGCCCGCCCGACTGCTTCTTGACCTTGCCCTCGGCGTCCGCCGGCCCGGCGATCGTCTCGCGGTACGCGACCTGGACCTCGTCGGTCGCGACGTTCACGCCGAACTTGCGCGCGAGCCGTTCGAGCGCGACCGCGAGGTGGATGTCGCCCGCACCGCGCAGCACGGTCTGCCCGTGGGCGCTGCCGACGCCGCCGATCCGGTCGACGCGCAGCGTCGGGTCCTCGGCGACGAGCTTGCCGAGCGCACCGGACAGCTTGTCGTCGTCGGACTGCGTCAGGGGGCGCAGAGCGAGCCCGTACGGCGTCGGGCGCGCCGCGGGGCCGACGACGCGCACGGGCGTCGTGCCGCGCGCGAGAGCCGTGCCGGTCGGGCTCGCGGTGAGCTTCGGGACGGCCGCGAGGTCGCCTGCGACGACCTTCTCGGCGGGCAGGTGCTCCTTGCCGCGCAGGTGGAACAGGCCGTGCAGGCGCTCGTCCGTCCCGGTCGTCGTGTTGACCAGGTGGTCCTCGGCCGCGAGCGTCCCGGACAGGACCTGGATGAGGGACAGCTGCCCGACGAACGGGTCCGCAACGGTCCGGAACACGTACGCGAGCGGCTCGCCGGACGGGTCGACGTCGATGTCCAGCTTGTGGCCGTCGTCAGCCCCGCCGACCACGACGTGCCGCGGGCGGTCCGCCGGGGACGGCCCGAGCTCGCAGAGGAAGTCCGCGAGCCGGTCGACGCCGACGCCCGTCACCGCGGAACCCACGACCACGGGGAACGCCAGCCCGTCACGCACCTCGTGCGCCAGGCTGCGCTCGAGCTCGGCCGCATCCGGCATGTCACCGGACAGGTACCGCTCGAGCTGGTCGTCGTCCCCGGAGACGATCTCCTCGGCGACCTCGTCGTGCAGGCGGTGCTCCTCCTCGGCGAGCTCGGCGGGGAGCGGCTCGTCGTGGTGGCGACCGTCCGCGCTGTACGCGAGACCGTGCTCGGACAGCACGTCGGCGACGCCGTGGAACGTGTCCTGCTCACCGAGCGGCAGCTCGAGCGGAATGATCCCGGCGCCGAACACGGTGCGGAGCTGCTCGAGCACCCGGTGGAAGTCGGCGCGCGGCTTGTCCTCCTTGGTGACGAACACCATGCGCGGCAGCCCGAGGGCAGCCGCTTGCTCCCAGGCCATCTCGGCACCCGCCTCGAGCCCGTCGACCGCGCTCACGACGACGACGACGAGGTCCGCGACGCTCATCGCGGCGTCGACCCCGCCCACGAAGTCCGCGTACCCCGGCGTGTCCAGGAGGTTGACCTTGTAGGTCTCGCCGTCGGGCGCCGTCCACTCGAACGGTGCGAGGGCGACCGACAGGGAGATGCCGCGCGCGACCTCCTCGGGCTCGAAGTCGCACACCGTCGACCTGTCCTCGATACGCCCTGCCCGGGAGATGGCCCCGGCGCGCAGCAGCAGTGCCTCAGCCAGCGTCGTCTTGCCGCTGCCACTGTGGCCCACCAGGGCGACGTTGCGGATCTTCGACGTCGATACGGTGCCCATGCGGTGCTCCCTCATTGGAGACGAACCCTTGGCTCAGGCTAGCCACGTGGGCGCGCGTGTGGGGCGGGACCTTCGGTCTGGTGCGCCGCGAGTTCACGATCTGGTGCCTCTGGAGCCTCCACAGTGGTTGTTCAGACCGGTGACCTGCTCGAAAGCACCGACGCGCGGAGCTGCAGGGTGCCACCATCACCGGGACGAGGGGAGACCGATGGGCGACCGCCGCCGGTCCCGCAGGGGCTCATCCTCTGGCAGCTGCTCGCAGCCGTCGCAGCGATTCTGGTCGCACTCGTTGTCGGTGGGCTGCTCATGGTGATGCTCTCGGCGAACACTCCATGGGACGACGACTGAGCCGGTCTGAGCAACTTCATCGCCAGCCTGTTCGTCGGACTCTGCGTGACGGTGATCGTGTGGGTGACCGGTCTGGTCGGGGTGGCCCGCAGGCTGTTCCCACCCGGCGAGCGGGCGGTCGTGATCGTCGTGTCCGTGGTGGCCGTCATCGTGATCGCCGGGGTCGCCAGTCTTGAGACCGGACTGGTGAGCCGGGTCGGGGCCCCGCTGGTCGTGTCGGCACTGGCGTACCAAGCGCTGCTGCTGCTCGTGCTGGCGGTGCCGTCAATGGTGTTCCGCCTCTGGGGCCGACGGGTCGACCCCGCGCCAGGCTGCCCGCAGCGGCGGGTGCTCACTGGGGATCGAGCACGTCGCCCGTCGACGGCGCAGTCGCGGCGCCCACTCCGGTGCTCGGGCCGACGGAGTGGCACCCACAAGGGTGACGCCCAGCCCGTCGGGCCCGGCCGATCGGGTGACCCGCACCGGACCTGCCGGTCGCGAGGACCGGCGATCGCCAGGATGGTCGGGTGCCCCGCCGCCGCCTCGTCGTCGCCCTCGTGGGTGGACTGGCGCTCCTCGGCGCCGCTGCCACCTGGGCCCTCCGCCCGCCGGACGCGCTCCCGCCGCTCGCGGTCGAGACTCTGGCCCCGCCGACCGGGATCGACCTGCCCGCGCACGTGGTTGCCGGCGGCGACGACGGGACGGCGTTCTCGCTCGACGCGCCGGTCGAGGGCCATATCGGCGGCGGGACGATCTACACGATCCCGCTCGAGGGCCCGCCTGCGATCTCGTCCGTCGGCGTCGCCTGGGTGACCGCCGAGGGCCCCTTCCGGTCGCTCGACGCCTTCACCGACTGGCAGCGACGACACCCCGAGGACTCCCAGGTCGTCGGCGAGCCCGTGGTCGAGCACAGCGCGCTCGGCGCGGCCGTCCGCAAGGACCTGGTGATGACCGCCGGCGTCACGATCACCCAGTGGGCCGTGCAGCACGACGACGACCTCTACCTGGTCGAGTGGATGCACACGCCCGAAGACGACACCTGGCGCCCGACGGTCGAGGCGATGATCGCGTCCTGGCGCTGGAGTTGACCTCAGGCCCGGGCGGCAACGGCGGGTCACGTCGAGTTCGAGGCCGACGGTGATGATCGGTGCCCGGATGGCAAAGTGGTTGCTCTGGAGTCAACAATCTGGTCGCTCTGATGTCTCCAAAGTGGTCTGTCTAGAGTCTACAATCTGGTAGTTGAAGACTCAGGACCGAGGGAGACGGCGATGGACTACCGAGCGCGCGTCGTCGATGCCGAGCTGCGTCGCGCGCTTGCCTCAGCGGGCGCCATCGTCATCGAAGGGCCCAAGGCGTGCGGCAAGACCTTCACCGCACGCCAGGTCGCAGCCAGCGAGCTGCGCGTCGACACCGATCCTCGCGTCCCACCTACCATTGCCGTCGATCCGAGCCTCCTGCTCGACGGCGCGCCACCGCAGCTGCTCGACGAGTGGCAGGTCCAGCCCTCGCTCTGGAACCACGTCCGCCGCGCGGTCGACGATCGGCAGCAGCCCGGGCAGTTCATCCTCACGGGTTCAGCCACGCCCGACGACGACGCGGCCCGGCACTCCGGGGCCGGCCGGTTCGCTCGGATCAGGATGCGGCCGATGTCGCTGCTCGAGACCGGCCACTCAACGGGTGCGGTCTCGTTGCGCGCGCTGCTCGCCGGCGACGCGATCCGCACCTTGGGTCCCGACCTTGCACTGCCCGTCCTGATCGAGCGGGTCCTGACCGGCGGGTGGCCGGGGCTCCAGGGGCTCGGTCCGCACGACGCGTCGCGGGCGGTCCGCGACTACCTCGCAACTATCCAACAGGTCGACGTAGGCCGCGTCGCGGGTCCGCGGCGGGACCCCGTCAAGGTCGGGCGTGTCATCGCCGGGATCGCCCGCAACGTCGCCACGGAAGCGTCCGTCGTGACACTGGCGAGAGACGCGGCGGCGGACGGCGAGCACACCGAGCGCCACACCGTGAGCGGCTACATCGACGTGCTCGAACGCCTCATGGTCGTCGAGGACCAGCCCGCCTGGTCCACGCACCTCCGGTCGTCAGCGACCCTGCGCAAGTCTCCGAAGCGCCACTTCGTCGACCCATCGCTCGCCGCAGCCGCCCTGCGAGCCACTCCCGAGACCCTCCTCGCGGACCTCAACTTCTTCGGTCTCCTCTTCGAGTCGCTCGTCATCCGTGACCTGCGCGTCTACGCCCAGGCCGCCGACGGCGCGGTCTCCCACTACCGGGACAGCACCGGGCTCGAGGTCGACGTCGTCGTCGAGACCGGTGACGGCCGCTGGGGTGCGTTCGAGGTCAAGCTCGGGGCGAGTCAGATCGACACCGCAGCCGCGGGGCTTCTGCGCTTCCGGGACCGGGTCGACACGAGCCGCGTCGGCGAGCCGTCGGTCCTCGGGGTCATCACGCCGTCGGGTCTTGGGTACCGGCGACCTGACGGGGTGAGCGTGTTGCCGATCGGGGCCCTGGGGCCCTAGTGCTCCGATGGGCGCGCGGCAGGGACGGCTGGCCTCCCCAGGCCGATACGCTCCCTCCCAGCGGTCCGACGGACTTCCGCGTCAGCGGACATGTCCCCTCCGCACGATCATTCGTGCTGCTCAGGGGACGTCGTCGTGGACTCCGTACGTATCAGTGGACACTCGCTCGCCTCGATGGTCGACGCCCAGCCGACGGCCGTCGAGCAGATCCTTGGGGACTTCCTCGTGAGCCAAGGCCTCGGGCGCCCGGGCCGGTCAGAGTCGCGGTCGTGGCGCCACAGCCTGCCGGTGCTCGCGCGCGACCTGCGTGATGCCGGGCTCGGCGGGGTCGAGGTGCTGCTCGAGCAGAGGCTCCCGCTGAGCAGCAAGCGGGCCGACGTCCTCCTCGCCGGCGAGCACCCGACCACCGGCGAGCCGTCGTACGTCGTCGTCGAGCTCAAGCAGTGGAGCACCGCCCACCAGTTCGAGGACTCGCCGACCCTCGTCGACGTCGACGGCGCGCGGTACCGCCCCGTGCTGCACCCGTCGCTCCAGGTCGGCGAGTACGCCCGGTACTTCCGTGACTACGTGTCGGCGCTCGCGGGCGCGCCCGACTCGATGGTGGGCGTCGCGTACCTGCACAACGCGACCGACAACGGCGTCCGCGACCTGTGGACGCAACCGGCCGCTACCGAGGCCCGCATGTTCACCGGCCAACGACGCGGCGAGTTCCAGGACTTCCTGCGCGCCCGGCTGTCACCTGCGCCCGGCGCGGCCGCCGCGGACCGCTTCCTCGGGTCCGCCATCGGCCCCTCGAAGCAGCTGCTCGCGTTCGCAGCGCGGGAGATCCAGGACCGCGAGCAGTTCGTCCTGCTCGACGAGCAGCGCGTCGCCTACGAGCTGGTCCTGCGCGCCGTCGACCGGGCGCGCGTGGCGGACCTGAAGACCGTCGTCGTCGTGACCGGGTCGCCCGGGTCCGGCAAGAGCGTCATCGCGCTGTCGCTCGTCGGCGAGCTCGCCCGCCAGGGTCGCACCGTGCTGCACGCGACAGGCTCGAAGGCGTTCACCCAGACCCTGCGGCAGGTCGCGGGCAAGGGATCGACGCGGACCAAGAGCCTGTTCACCTACTTCAACAGCTTCATGGCCGCCGAGCCCAACAGCATCGAGGTCCTCGTGCTCGACGAGGCCCACCGCATCCGCGCCAAGTCGGTGAACCGGTACACCCCGAAGGGCATGCGCGAGCACGCGCGACCGCAGATCGAGGAGCTGCTCGACGTCGCACGCGTCCCGGTGTTCCTGCTCGACGAGCACCAGGTCGTGCGTCCTGGCGAGATGGGCACCGTCGCCGACATCAAGGCCCACGCCGCCGCACGCGGGCTGCCCGTCCAGCAGGTCGACCTGCGCGGCCAGTACCGCGCCGGGGGGAGCGAGGCGTACCTCGACTGGGTGCACCGCCTGCTCGGGCTCGACGTCGGCGGACCCATCGGGTGGGAGGACGAGTCGACGTTCGTCGTCGACGTCGTCGACTCGCCGACCGAGATGGAGTCGCGACTAGCAGGGAGGCTCGCCGCGGGCGTCGGCGCGCGCATGACGGCCGGCTACTGCTGGCCGTGGAGCGACCCGCGGCCCGACGGGACGCTCGTGCACGACGTCGTCGTCGACGGCTGGAGCCGGCCGTGGAACCTCAAGAGCGAGCGGTCGGTGGGTGGAGCGCCGGCGTCGTCCCTGTGGGCGTCCGACCCGGCGGGGTTCGGCCAGGTCGGGTGCGTCTACACCGCGCAGGGGTTCGAGTACCCGTGGAACGGCGTGATCCTCGGGCCGGACCTCGTGTGGCGGTCCGGGGTCTGGGTCTCACGTCGCGAGTTCACCAAGGACCCGGACTTCCGGTCGCGGACGACCGTCGACGACGCGACCTACGACCGGCTCGTGCGCAACGTCTACAAGGTGCTGCTCACTCGCGGGCTGGTGGGGACGCTGCTCTACTCCGTCGATGCGGAGACGCAGGAGATGCTGCGGGCGGTCGTCAACCCGCGGTGACGGGTCAGGACGATGCGCTGAACTGCGCGAAGCGCCGCGCGAGCCGGTCGCGATCCGGCCGGTCCTGGGTCCGCTTGGGGATGCCGATCGGTCGGCCGTGCATCTCCTGCAGCCCGTGCCGCAGCATCGGTCCGTCGACCTCGAGGAGCAGCGCCTTGTTGATGCGCACGCCGTAGTCCGGCGTGATCCCCATGAGGTTCGCGTCGTAGGCCGAGTGGTGGATCTTGCACAGCGACAGCCCGTTGGTGACCACGGCGTCGCCGGCCGCTTCCCGATCTCCGTCGATGTGCGCGGCGTCCAGCAGCTCGGGGTGCTTGAGGTCGCACACGGCGCAGCGCTGCGCGTACGCGCGCAGGACCATGCCCCGGAAGACCGGTTGGTGCAGCCGCTGCCGCACCACCCGCTCGGCGTACCGCCGCTCGGTCGAGGTCGGGTGCGCCGGGTCACGCAGCAGCTCGAGGTCGCTCAGCGCGATCGTGAAGAACCGCGCGACCGGGTCCTCGGCGATGACCGACACCGGGAACACCGGAAGGTAGACGTTCGGCTCGAGCTTCCGCAGCAAGATGACCGGGAGCTCGAGCTCGCGCGCGCGGCGCAGCTTCGTGTTGTCCCCGGCAACAGTGCCCGCCCGGTAGTCGTAGCGCCACACCCCGGGAGCGAGCTCCTTGTCGGCATACGGGCCCGACGGCGACGACACGATGGACAGTGTCGCGGCCAGACTCCTCGGGTTCCAGATCCCGCGCGACTGGTCGATGAGCCGCCACGACCTGTCACCTACCGGGAACTCCGTCAGGTCGGCGCGGCTGAGGGTGCCGTCGCCGTGCGACAACCGGGCGGCGAGGGTGTCCATCAACGACTGCCGGAACTGCCGCTCGACCTCGGTGTCCATGCGTGCAGCTTGGCACGGGCAGGACGCGGCGGAGACGCGATTCCTGAACCGCCTCGCGCGGAATCTGATGGCTCCTCGCCGCCGTCAGCGCCATGCTGGCGCCGTGCCCCTCGCCCCCCGCGTCGTCCTCCGCCGGTTCACGCCCGACGACGCCCCTGACCTGCACGCCTACCTCTCGCAGCCCGCGGCGGTCGAGTTCGAGCCGTACGGCGTCCTGAGCGCGGATGACGCCGTCCGCACCGCCACGGAGCGCGCGGCCGACGAGCGGTTCGTCGCGGTGTGCCTGGCCTCGACGGGTCGCGTCGTCGGGAACCTCTACGTCGCGCCGGACGGGCCCCCGCAGTGGCGCACATGGGAGATCGGCTACGTGTTCAACCCGCAGGACTGGGGGAAGGGGTACGCGACCGAGGCGTGCCGCGCGCTGCTGCAGGAGCTGTTCGTCGACCGGTCGGCGCATCGCGTCGTCGCGCACTGCGACCCGCGCAACACGCGGTCGTGGGCGCTGCTCGAGCGGCTCGGGTTCCGCCGGGAGGCGCACCTGCGCGCGGCGGCGAGCTTCGCGGTGGACGACGCGGGTCGTCCTGTCTGGCATGACGCCTTCGGGTACGGCCTGCTGGCCGACGAGTGGGAGCGCGCCGCCGTCGGGTGACGGCGCGCCCGCCGCCTACCGGGACTGCAGGGCGTCCAGGGCTACCGCCATCGCCGCTGCGACGCGGCCATCGAGCCGCCCGTCGGGCACGGTGATCGTGTAGCGGTCGCGCAGCGACATCCGGCGCTCGGAGGTCAGGACGACCTGGCCGTTCGGGTCGGTGAAGTCGAAGTGGAACACGAACGGCACGGGGACCTCGCCGAGGATCGGGATCAGGTCCCACACGCGGCGCAGGATAGCGAGGCCGGCGTTGCGCTCCTGCCCGACGGCGCTGACCCCGGCCGCGTCGAGGTGCCACGTCGAGCGCAGCAGCGAGGCCGCGAAGTCCTTGCGGAAGCTGCCGATCGGGAGGCCGGCTGCGTCGAAGACGTCATAGGTCGCGCCGAGGTCGAGGCGCTGGCGGGCCTTGAAGGAGAACACCGGGGTGTGCCGGTCTTCGCTCGTGTAGAACGTGACCTCCTCCTTGAAGGCCATGCGCTTCTGCTGCGCGAACGCGAGCATCGCGCCTTCCTCACCGTTCGGCCCGAGCGCCCGGATCTCGTAGCGGTTGACCATCAGGGTGATCTTCTGCGTGACAGCGAAGCGCTGGATGCCGACGAGGGCGTCGGGGGTGGCGGGGTTCACGGGGCTCCTCGGGACGGTTGGCCGCCAGGTTCTCACGATGATCGTCGGGTGCGGGTCGTGCGCCACGCGGGCCCGTCACTCCGATGGTTCTGCCGGGCGCAGCGGCGCCTCTGGCCTGTCCGTCTCCTGACCGTCACAGATCTGCGCCTTGACTTCGAGCACACTCGAAGAGCCATCATCCCTGCATGTCTGTCTCGACCGCACCGCACCCACTCAGCATCGCCGACGCCGCCCTGGCCACAGGGCTGACGACGCACACGCTGCGCTACTACGAGCGTGACGGGCTGATGCTCGAGCCGGTCGAGCGGGCGTCGTCGGGCCATCGCCGGTACACCGAGCAGGACCTGAGCTGGATCGTCATGCTCACGCGGCTGCGCGGGACGGGGATGCCGATCCGTGAGGTGCGGGCGTATGCCGAGCTGTGCCGGGCCGGTGACGGGAACGAGGTGCAGCGGCTCGCGCTCCTGCACGCCCACCGGGAACGGGTCCTCGCGCAGCTCGCGGAGGTCCGGGAGAACCTCGAGGCGATCGAGTACAAGATCGGGCTGTACGAGGGCCGGGTCGGTTCGCGGTAGCGCTTGACTTCGAGTCCGCTCTAAGGAGCACGCTCGAGACATGACCACACCACGCACCCTCTCCACCCGCACGCTCGGCAGCGCTGAGAACGGGACGGCCCTCGCCGTCTCCGCCCTGGGCCTCGGCTGCATGGGCATGTCGGCCTTCTACACGACCGACACCGCCTCCGAGACGGACTCCATCGCGACGATCCACCGCGCGCTCGACCTCGGCGTGACGCTGCTCGACACCGCCGACATGTACGGGCCGTTCACCAACGAGCGCCTCGTCGGGCGTGCGATCGCCGACCGCCGCGACGAGGTCGTGCTCGCGACGAAGTTCGCCAACGTGATCGACCCCGACGGCACCCGCCGCATCGACGGCAGCCCCGAGTACGTGCGCCGCGCGGCCGACGCGAGCCTCCAGCGGCTCGGCGTCGACCACATCGACCTCTACTACCAGCACCGCGTCGACAAGACCGTCCCGATCGAGGAGACGGTCGGCGCCATGGCCGAGCTCGTCACGGCCGGCAAGGTCCGCCACCTCGGACTGTCCGAGGCGTCGCCCGAGACCATCCGCCGCGCCCACGCGGTCCACCCGATCACTGCCCTCCAGACCGAGTACTCGCTCTGGACGCGCGACGTCGAGGCGGAGATCCTCCCGCTGCTGCGGACGCTCGGCATCGGGCTCGTGCCGTACTCGCCGCTCGGTCGAGGGTTCCTCACCGGCACGATCGCGTCACCCGACGCGCTCGCCCCCGACGACTTCCGCCGCAGCAACCCGCGGTTCACGGGTCATGCGCTGGACGTCAACCTGGCGCTCGTCGACACCGTCCGCGTCCTCGCGGGCCGCAAGGGCGTCACACCCGGGCAGCTCGCGCTCGCCTGGGTGCTCGCGCAGGGGCCCGACGTCGTCCCCATCCCGGGCACGAAGCGGATCGCGTACCTCGAGGAGAACGTCCTGGCTGACGCGGTCGAGCTGACCGCCGAGGACCTAGCCGCCCTCGACGCAGCCCTGCCGGTCGGCGCTGCGGCCGGTGAGCGGTACGCCGACATGGGCACGATCGACCGCTGACGACAGCGACCGTGCGCGGGGTCGCACCCCACGGGACGCAGCCCGACGGGCGTGACCCCGCGCATGCCCGGCCTAGGACCGGGACGGCCGGCACGCCGGAGCGTCACGCACGGGGTCGCAGGGCGATCACCCAGGCGGCCGCGGTACCGGCGCTGCTGAACGTGAAGGTGGTGGTGCCGCTGCTGCCGACGGTGGGATCAGGCGTCGAGGACAATGAGGTGTCCTGGCCGCCGACGCTCTCCCATGCCTGGCTCCAGCCCGTGGGCGGGGAGCTGGTGATGCTGATCGAGTTGAGGCCGACTCCGCCGATGAGCAGCGCGTCCGGAGTCACCGTGGTCACGCTGGGCACGACGATCGAGCTCGCGCTGCTCGTGATCACCTTGGTCGAGGCAGCGGTGTCGAACGGGGTGGTGGTGTCGACCCCGTGGAAGTCGCTGATCCCGCCGCCCCACTTCTGCGCGGCCGACAGGGTCCACGTCACGCTCGTGGGCTCCGCCGTCGGGTCGGCGACGACGTGGTAGTACACGAAGGTCGTGGCGAGCCCTCCGGGTGACAGCTTCGTGGTGAACGCCGGGCTCCACCCGTTGGGCGCCGCGGCGATGGTCGGAGCCTGGTCGGCGTTGATCTCGGCGACCACGACGTCACCGGCGACCAGTCCGGTGGGCATCGCGAGGGCCACGGAGCTGACCGCGGTCGTCGCCTGGGTCGACGTCGACGCGCCGACCGTGATGCCGCTGCTGGCGGGTGGTGCCGCCGAGACCACGACGGCACCGGTCTGGGTGACCGTCCCGGAGCCTGACGCGTTGGAGGCGGTCAGCGTGACGGTGTAGCTGCCCTCAGCGACGTAGGTGTGGCTCGGGTTCTGGCTGGTGCCCAGCGCGCTGCCGTCGCCGAAGTCCCACGACCACGAGGTCGGGCTTCCGGTGGACGTGTCAGTGAACGTCACGGGCAGCGGCGCAGCACCCGACGACGGTGTCACCGTGAAGCTCGCGGTCGGCGCGGGTGTGGGTGTGGGTGTGGGTGTCGGTGTGGGTGTGGGAGTAGGGGTCGGTGTGGGTGTGGGAGTAGGGGTCGGCGTGGGCGTCGGGGTCGGAGCGGAGTCGGCGAACCAGTACTGCTCGGTGGTGTCGTTCGAGGCCAGGATGACGAGCCCGGTCGTGGCGTTGACCGGCTGCTTGCTCGTCGTGACGTTGTTGACGTGCGCCGACGCTCCGTCTTCGATCACGGGGGTCCCCCGACCGTCGACGAAGACCGGGTTGTCCATCGACGCCGTCTTCTCGTAGATCGCACCGGCGAGGCCGGAGTAGGGGCAACCTGTCACCGAGGTCGACGGGCCGGTCATGAACACGTGGACCACGCTCGCGTCGCTGTCGAGCACGACCTGCGGTCGGGTCTGGCAGTCGGCGATGGTCGAGATCGGTGTGGAGTCGAACGAACCGGTACCCGGCTTGTAGGTCAGAAGCAGCAGCTGGGGCTCCGAGGTGCTCCCGCCGTTCAGGTCCAGGCTGGTCTTGACGGAGGCGAAGACCCGACCCGAGTCGTCCGACTGCAGGGTCTTGAGGTTCAGGTGGTCGTCAGCCTGGTGCGGGCCGCGGACGGCGCTGCCGACGTGCCACGACGAGGCGGCGGTCGGCGACGTGCCGTCGGTGCGCCAGGCCCACCACACGGTGCCGGTGAGCTGGTCGCTCCACATCACGCCGATCTTGTTGCGCTGGAACGCCACGACGGCGGAGATGTCATCTACCGAGGGTGTCGGGTCGCTCGCACCGGGGATCACGAAAGGTGCCGGCCAGCTGGTGCCGCCCACGGCCGAGCCGTTGACGTAGGTGGTTGCTGTGTAGCCGGCGGTCGAGCTGCCGGCGACCTGCACCCACGTCGCCCAGATGGCGCCGGTGGAGTCCTCGTCGATCGTCATCGACTCGGTCGAGTAGTTGCTGATGGTCGTCGGGAAGCCGGGGTCGAGCGTGTAGGTGCCGTCCGCATAGCTGTACCGCCTGAGTTTCGCCGGCTGGCCAGACTTCGAGACCTTGGGCGAGCTCATCGTGGACGTGGTCGCCACGTGGGAGGCGATGAAGAGGTGGCTGCCGTCCCAGAGGGTGTCCCCGAGCGTGGTGTTGCGGGAGTCGACGAGGACGCCGGTGTCCACCCAGCTGTTGGTGGCGCGGTCGAGCCGCTCGATGTGCCACCCGCTGCTGCCGGCCCACATGTACGCCCACCACGACCCGTCGTTCCACCACAGCTTGCTCTGCGGCTTGTCCGAGGTCGGAGGGTTCGTGACACCGCTGTAGCTGGGACCCGGCGTGCCATAGGTCGCTGCTGCGTCAGCAGAGGCCGGTGCGACAAGACCGAGGGCCAGCACCAGGACGGCGCCGAGCGACAGGCGGTGCCAACGATGGATGCCCCGCGGTCTGCTCACTGTGCACCTCTGCCTCGCGGACCCTGACGATGACGATCGGCGGCGCCGCGCCCGCCAGGAGGGTCGCTGTCTCACAGCATAGTGGGGCAAAGCAGACATCAAAGGATGAAACTGTCAAGGGGCAGCCCGCCCTGTCCCTCAGCTCTTCTCGGGTGCGACCCCGCGCACGACGTCGGCAGCGAACCGGCGGTGCGACGCGGCGAGCTTCGCGCGCGCGGCCGACGACAGGTCGACGTCGAGGACGTCCGCGAGCCGCAGCAGGTAGATGAGCACGTCCGACATCTCCTCCCCCGCGCGGGTGCGGCGCGACGGCTCCGCGAACCGCTGCACGGCCCCGTCCGCGGGGACCCACTGGAACAGCTCGGCGAGCTCCCCGACCTCGCCGACGAGCGCCAGGATCAGCGACTTCGGGTCCTGGAACTGCTCCCAGTCGCGTTCGGTGCTGAACTCCCGCACCAACCGGGTCAGCTCCGCGATCTCACGTTCAGGCACGGCGTCCCTCCTCGTCCTCGGCAGCGCAAGAGTCCCACAGGCCTTGCAGCGGCCGACGGCACCGGCCAGGTCCGGGCATGACGAAGCCCCGCGGTCTGGGAAGACCACGGGGCTTCGTCGTCAGCCGGCCGGGCCGGCAGGGGGGAGCGGCCCGGCCAGACTCTCAGGGGCGACCGGTGGCGTGCTCGGCCTTGCCGTCAGCGGGAGCCGTGGGGACAGCCGTCGGGAGCGCCGTCGGCGCGGCGGTCGGGCGAGCGTCCTGACGGGCGGTGGCGCGGGCCTTGGCCTCGGCCGAGATCTCCTGGCCGTCGACGCCGCCGTCACGGGCGTCCTCGGCGACACGCTGGCCGAACGCGGACGCTGTGGGCAGGTCCGTCGGGCGCGTGGTCGGCGCGTCGGTCGAGCCCTCGGTGGGCTCGTCCGTGGCCTCGGTCGTCGGGTCGTCCGTCGGATCCGTGGTGGGCTCGGCGCTGGCCGACGACGTCGGTGCGGTGACCGAGTCGAGGGGTGCCGGGGTGGCGGCCTGGGCTGCGCCGACGGCGCCGACGGCGGCGGTCGCGACAGCAACGCCGACCACTGCCTTGCCTGCGAGGCCGAGGCTGGTCAGCTTGGTCACGACTGCTGCGAGTGCACTGGTGCTCATCGGTACTCCTTGAACTCGTGGCGGCCTGCCCGGTTGGGTGTGGCCACTCGTGGTTGGTCGTTCGGGGGGTCATCGGGTGCGGGGCGCCGGGGGATACGGGTCGGTCGGTACGAGTTTCAGCCGCGGCCCGCCGAGTGGGTCGGTTCGGGGGTCGGCGTCGGTGTGGAGGTCGTTCCGGGGTCGACCTGCCCGCTGCCGTTCGATGCGTCTGTGCCCGGCGCAGCCGCACGATCGGTGGCGTGCGCACCCTGGGCCTCGGCCGACGACGGTCCGGGCGCCGTCGTGTCGCCGGGGGCGGCCGAACCCGGGCCGTATGCGGGCACGGCGCGGTTCGACACGGCCGGCTCCGGCAGCGGCTGGCGGCCCTCGCCGCGCAGCTCGGCGCCGGTCGGGAGGTCGGTCGGTGAAGCGGTCTGCGTCGGTCGATCAGAGGCGGAGCCCGATGCACCCGGGAGGACGGCACCGCCGTTCGGCGACTGCGACGTTCCCGCCGTGGACGAGTCGTCGGAGTCGCGCTGGGATCCGGGCGCGAACACCGCGACGATGTGCCCCAGCGTCTGGGTCGCGCGCTCCTGCACGGCGTCGGGCACGGCGCCGACCGCCGCGGCGGTGCCGACCGAGGCCACCGCGACGCCGGCGGTCAGGGCGATCTTCGCAGCGAGCCCCAGGGCGGCCACGCGGCTCGTGAGCCGCCGCACGCGCACCGCGAACGGAACCGCTGTCCAGGCAGCGACCGGGATCGGTGCCGGCGCGGAGACCGCACCAGGAGCGCGGCCCGTGCGCAGCAGGGTCGCGAGGGCATCGGTCGGTCGCGGTCCCGGCACCTCGGCCGACTCACGCAGCATCGCGACGAACGCCGTCAGCGCCGGGTCGGCGTTGATCGCCCTACCCCGCAGCAGCTCTTCGTCCGAGTCCCTCACGCCCATGTCATCGTCGAAGTGGCTCATCGGGATACGCCCTCGGGCTCGACGATCTTGCGCAGCGCCGCGAGTCCCCGGTGCTGGAGCGACTTCACGGCGCCGGCCGGCTTGCCGAGCACCTCGGCGGTCTGCTCGAGCGACAGGTCGGCGACGATCCGCAGCAGCAGGACCTCCCGCTGGTCGGGCGTGAGGGTGTCGAGCAGCTCATGGACCCGGGCGGTGCCGAGCGCGTCGAGCGCGTGGTGCTCGGCCGCCGGGGTCGTGCCGCCGTCGTCGTCCAGCGTGAGCTCCACGAGCGCTGGGGCGCGGGCCTCGCGGCGCCAGTGGTCGGCGATGCGGTGGTGCGCGATCGTGAACACCCACGACCGGAACGCGGCCTGGCTGCCCGTGAAGCCGTCGAGGCCGGTGAACACCGCGAGGAACACGTCGCTCGTGACGTCCTCGATCTCGGTGACGCCCTTGTTCCGCAGGTACGCCGCGACTGGGCGGACCAGGTCGCCGTGGAGCGACTGGAACGCCTCCGGGGAGCCGCGGCGCGCCTGCGCGAGCACACGGTCGAAGTCGTCGAGCACGCGACCAGGATGCACGACGACGCTGGGAACATGTGCCGAACGGTCCCTCACGGAGCTCGGGGAGGGGCGACGACGCAGCCGGTGTCAGGAAGGTGCGTCGGTCAGGCGGACGCGTCCAGGATGTCGACCACGAAGACCAGCGTGGAGTTCGCCGGGATCGTGCCCTGCTCGGTCGCGCCGTAGGCGAGGTCCGGGGGGATGACCAGGAGGACCTGGCTGCCGACCGTCTGGCCGACGAGACCTTGGATCCAGCCGTCGATGATCGAGCCCGACGTCAGGGCCGACGTGAACTTCGACGCGCCCCACGACGAGTCGAACTTCGTGCCGTCCCACAGCCATCCGCTGTAGTTGACGGTGACGGTCTGGCCCTCGGTGACCGCGGCGCCGGCACCCTTGATGAGTGGCTGCGAGACGAGCGTCGTCGGCGCGGTACCCGTGGCGGGCGTGATCGTCGGGGTGCCGTCCTCAGCGAGCGTGACGGTCGGCAGGCCCTCGACGGGTGCGACAGCCTCGCCCTCGGCACGGTCGGGCACCGTCTTGGCGCCGACGATCTCGATGAGCATCAGCTCGGTGCTCTCGGCTCCGGGGACACCGAACAGGATCCGCGCGCCGATCTTCTGCCCGGCGAGCGCGGCGTTCATCTCGTCGCCGTTGTTCGCGTCGCCCATGGTGAGGGGGACGGTCGTGGAGCCGAAGGACGTCCCGAGGTCGGTCCCGTCCGTGCCGTTCACGGCGTAGTAGTGGACGGCGAGGATCTGGCCGTCGACCAGCTCGTCGCCGGTTCCGGGGGTGATGAGCTTCGACACGATCCCCGTGACCGCGAACGGCTGGGTGAACGTGAACACCGGCTGCGCGCCCGCGTCGCCGGCGACCGTCACGGCGTCGAGGGCGGCGACGTCAGCCGGGCTGGCGGTTGCGGCCGCTGCGGCCGGGGTCTCGGTCGGCGATGGGGAAGCATCGGACTTGCTCGTGCCTGCACAGCCGGCCAGCAGCAGCGCGAGGGCAAGGGTGGTGGCTGCCAGTCGGCGCACGTCACGGTCCTTACATGATCGGTCTCTCCACCCTCTTTCGGGCGGCGGACCCCGTGACGGTACGTGATGTACCTGGGAGCCCGCTGAGGAGTACCGCACGTTGGGGCGACAAATCATCTCGAACGGCGGTCGCTGCAGGGCTCAGGAACGGGTCGGTAGCCTCGTGCGGTGAACACCCCCGCCGCGTCCGGTCCCGCCGGTGTGCCCTCGACCGTCGCGATCGAGCCACCGAGCCCCCTCGGTCACGGCCTGCGGGTCCGCCACCTGACGATGATGGGCCTCGGCTCCGCGATCGGTGCGGGACTGTTCATCGGCACCGGCAAGGGCATCGCGATCGCCGGGCCCGCGATCCTGCTCTCCTACGTCATCGCGGGCGCCATCGTCGTCCTGGTGATGCGGATGCTCGCGGAGATGGCCGCCGCGATCCCGTCGAGCGGCTCGTTCTCGACGTACGCCGAGGCCGGCATCGGGCGCTGGGCCGGCTTCGTGATGGGCTGGATGTACTGGGTGACCCTGATCATGGTGCTCGGCGTGGAGATCACCGCCGCGGCCGGGATCATCCACGGGTGGCTGCCCGGGGTGCCGCAGTGGATCGTCGCCCTCGTCCTCATCGGCGGCTTCGCGGTCGTCAACCTCGTCGGCGTGCGGAGCTTCGGGGAGTTCGAGTTCTGGTTCGCGTCGCTCAAGGTCGCCGTCATCGTCGTGTTCCTCGTCGTCGGCACGCTGCTCGCGCTCGGCGTCCTGCCGGGCACCGACCCCGTCGGGACCGCCAACCTGCTGGGCCACGGCGGGTTCTCCCCGCACGGTCTCGCGGGCATCGCGTCGGGCCTGCTCGTCGTGGTGTTCGCGTTCGGCGGCATCGAGATCATCACCATCGCCGCCGCCGAGTCCACCGACCCCGAACGGTCCATCGCGACCGCCGCGCGCAGCATCGTCTGGCGCATCCTGCTCTTCTACGTCGGCTCCGTCGCCATCAGGGTGCTCGTCCTGCCGTGGACCTCGCCGCAGCTCATCGACGGACCGTTCGTCGCGGTCCTGGACCTGGCCGGCATCCCGTGGCTGTCGCGGCTCATGGGGCTCGTCGTCGTCATCGCGCTGCTGTCCGCGTTCAACGCCAACGTCTACGGCACGTCCCGGATGGCGTTCTCCCTGGCCGAGCGCGGTGACGGGCCGCCCGCGCTGCTGCGCGTGTCCCGGCGCGAGGTCCCCGTCGCCGCGGTCGCCGTCTCGATCGTGTGCGCGGTCCTGAGCGTCCTGCTCAACTGGCTGCTGCCCGACCGCCTGCTGGGCATCCTGCTCAACGCCGTCGGCTCGTCGCTGATCGTCCTGTGGGTGTTCATCGCCGTCTCGCAGCTGCGCCTGCGGCGACGCCTCGAGGCCGAGGGCCGCCTCGGCGTGCGCATGTGGCTGTTCCCCTACCTCAGCTGGGCCACGCTCGTGCTGCTCGGCGGCTTCGTCGCACTCATGCTGTCCGACGGCGAGGCCCGCGGGCAGCTCGCCTCGACCGCCGTGCTGTGCCTGGTCCTCGTCGCCATCTACCTGGTCCGCGAACGCGTGCGCGCCCGCCGCTGACCGTCCGACCGGACGTCAGGTCCCGCAGGAGCCCGCGACGTTGCCGCTGTTCGCCGTCGTGAAGTCCGGGTCGACCCCGGCCGCGAGCACGCGGATGAGGATGACCGTCGGCGGAGTCCCGGCAGGCTGGATGCCCTGGCTGTCGTCCTGGGTCTCGAAGACGAGCGCCCCGGCGGCGTCGGTGACCCACCAGACCTGCGACGTGGGACCCGCGGTTCCCTCGACCAGGCCGGGGTGGGCGCCACGCAGCTGCTCGAGCGTCGACCCGATGTGGATCCCTGCGGTCGTGGGGATGTCCGACCCGATGACGTCGATCCGGGAGACCCGGGTGTCGTCGGCCTCGACGGCGAACAGCGCTCGCGGCTCACCGTCCGCCCCGACGACCGGCTCGTACGTGGGGACCCACCGGCCGGGGTCGGTGCCGATCGACTCGGCCCCGATGTCCTCGCAGTACCTCGGCCTGAACTCGATCATGACTGCGCCCGGGTTGGTCGCGGGTGGCAGCCCGACGGTGAGTGGTCCGAGGCCCGACGTGCTGAGCCGGAGATCGGCCACGGCTCGGAGCCTGCGCAGGCCGCGGCCGCGCCGAGCAGGAGCCCCGCGAGGACGAGCGACCGCCCCCGACCCGACACGCGCGAGACCCCGCGGATCATGAGATCCACGCTAGTCGTCGCGCCGAATCTCGCAGGGGACGGTGTCCCGCGGTGCGGGCTAGGGTCGCTGCATGGCTACCCCCCACATCGGCGCTGAGCCGGGAGACTTCGCCCCGGATGTCCTCATGCCCGGCGACCCTCGCCGTGCCCGTCGCATCGCCGAGATGGTTCTCGACGACGCGCGGCTCGTCACCGAGGTCCGCGGCATCCTCGGGTTCACCGGCACGTTCGAGGGCCGGCCCGTCTCGGTCCTGGCGTCCGGCATGGGCATGCCGTCGATCACGATCTACGCGACCGAGCTGTTCCGCTTCTACGGCGTGCAGCGGATCATCCGCATCGGGACCGCCGGTGGCATGGCGACCCACCTCGACCTGGGCGACGTCGTCATCGCGAGCGCCGCCCACACCGACTCGGCGATGACCGCGCAGCGGATCCCGGGCATCCACTACAGCCACGCGCCGAGCTTCGCGCTGCTCTCGGCCGCCGCTGCCGCCGCCGGGTTCCGTCCCGGGGTCCGGCCCGACGGCGTCCACGTGGGCGCTGTCGTCTCGAACGACGCGTTCTACGTCGACCGGAAGACGACCAACGACCTGCTCGTCCAGTACGGGACCCTCGCGGTCGAGATGGAGGCCGCGGCGCTGTACGCGGCCGCCGACGCCGAGGGCCGCGAGGCGCTCGCCATCTGCACGATCTCCGACCTGCTGTTCCGCGACGCCGCGCTCTCCGCGGACGAGCGCGAGGAGCTGTTCGACCGCAGCGTGCGGCTCGGGCTCGCGGCCTTCGCGACCGCCTGACTGGTCGGGCCGTCGCGCCGCGGCTCAGGGTCGGTCGGCCGCCGTCGCCGCGATCTCGCGTGCCCGGAGCAGGACCGCGTCGAGCATCGGCTCGGTCAGCCGGCCCGTGAAGGTGTTCTGCTGGCTCACGTGGAAGCACCCGAGCAGGGTGAGGACGCGACCGGCCGGTCCTGCGAGCCGCACCTCGGCGCCGTGCGTGAACCGTGGCCGCGGTCGGGGGACGTCCCAGCCCTGCTCGGCGAGCGTCGTGAGCAGCGCCTGCCACCCGAACGCGCCCAGCACGACGGCGACGTCGGGCGCGACCAGCTCGAGCTCGCGGGCGAGCCACGGGCCGCAGGTGCGCCGCTCGGTCGGGGTCGGCGCGTTGTCCGGCGGGGCGCAGCGCACCGGGGCCGTGACGCGGATGCCCGTCAGGGTCAGTCCGTCGCCGGCGCTCACCGACGTCGGCCGAGACGCCAGGCCGGTGCGGTGCATGGCGGCGAACAGGAAGTCCCCGCTGCGGTCGCCGGTGAACATCCGGCCGGTGCGGTTGGCGCCGTGCGCTGCCGGGGCCAGCCCGACGACGACGATGCGCGCACCAGGGTCCCCGAACCCGGGGACGGGCCGTGCCCAGTACGTCTCGGTGCGGAAGGCCGCACGCCTGGTCTCGCCGACCTGCTCGCGCCACGCGACGAGCCGGGGGCAGGCGCGGCACTCCACGAGCAGTGCGTCGAGCTCGTCGAGATCCGCCGCGGCGCCGGCGAGTACCGGGTAGGTGGGGTCGTCGGGCGAGGGCCTCACTCGAACCGGCTGGGGTCCCCCGCGCCGACCCGCACGACCACCGGCGTGCCGTCCGAGAAGTCGACGACCGTCGTGGGCTCGGTGCCGCAGTCGCCCGCGTCGACGACCGCGTCGATGACGTGGTCGAGCTCCTCCTTGACCTGCCAGCCCTCGGTCATCGGGCTCTCGGCGCCGGGCAGCAGGAGCGTGCTCGACAGCAGCGGCTCGCCCAGTGCGCGGACGAGTGCGAGCGCGACGGGATGGTCCGGGATGCGCACGCCGACCGTCTTCTTGTTCGGGTGGGCGAGGCGCCGCGGCACCTCTTTGGTCGCGGGAAGGATGAACGTGTACGCGCCGGGCGTGCAGGCCTTGATCGCGCGGAACGCCGAGTTGTCGAGGTACACGAACTGCCCGAGCTGGGCGAAGTCCGCGCACACGAGCGTGAAGTGGTGCTTGTCGTCGAGGTGGCGGACCGTGCGGATCCGGTCGGCACCCGCATGGCTGTCCATCCGGGTGCCGAGCGCGTAGCAGGAGTCCGTCGGGTAGGCGATCAGCGCGTCGTCGCGCAGCAGGGCGACGATCTGCGCGATCGACCGCGGCTGGGGGTCGTGGGGGTGGACGTCGAAGAACTTCGCCATGCGCCGAGCGTAGGCCCGACGAGCGCAGGGACGCCCGTCAGGATGGCGGGAGCGCAGGCGTCCCGGGGTGCGCCAGCTCGAACCACACGGTCTTCGCGGGCTTGCCGGCCTCGGCGTCGTGCGCGACCGTGCCCCAGCGGGACGACAGGTGGTCGATGAACATCATGCCGCGACCCCCTTGCTGGGTCGGCACGGTCTGGCGAAGCACCGGCTCGTCGGACGTGCCGTCACGCACCTCGACCCGCGTCCGCTCCGCGTCGACATCCAGGCACAGGACGAGCGGCGGACGCGCGTGCACGACGGCGTTCGTGACGGACTCGCTGACGAGCAGCACGAGGACGTCGAGCGTGGGCTCGTCGAGACCGGCTGCCGTGAGGCGTTCACGTGCCCATCGACGCACGAGCGCGACGCGAGCGACGTCGGGCGCGATGTCGGTCTCGGCAAGCATGGCCACCTCTCCCACACAGCAGGGCTCCCGCACGACGGGGAGGCTGTCGAACCAGCGCCTTCGCTGGACCGGGTGCGACGCGTTGGACGCGTGACCAACTCTAGATCTCGCCGCGACGTTCACACGGGCCATATGTCCCTCGTCGGGTCCGTGTCGCCGACGCGCGAGGGAGCCCCCGGCGGTCAGGATGCGAGAATCACCCCCGTGCAGACCGCCATCGACCCCGCCGCCGACCCCGCACGGCGCGTCCCGAACCGTCGCGACCACCGTCGCTGGCGGCAGTACCTCGCGGACGAGCGTGCCGAGGCCGCCGTCTACCGCGACCTGGCGTCGCGGCGGACGGGCGAGGAGCGCGAGATCCTCCTGGCGCTCGCCGAGTCCGAGGGGCGGCACGAGCAGCACTGGCTCGACCTGCTCGGGGACGACGTCGGGCGACCGCTGCGCGGTGACTTCCGCACCGTCGCGCTGGCCTGGATGGCCCGCCGGTTCGGGTCCGTCTTCGTGCTCGCGCTCGCTCAGCGCGCCGAGGCGCGGTCGTCCTACGAGACCGACTCCGACGCGACCGCGACGATGGCCGCCGACGAGCGCATCCACGAGGAGGTCGTGCGGGGCCTGGCAGCGCGTGGCCGCAACCGCATGTCGGGGCAGTTCCGGGCGGCGGTGTTCGGCGCCAACGACGGTCTCGTCAGCAACCTCGCGCTCGTGCTCGGCATCGGGGCGAGCGGGGCGTCGAACAGCGTCGTCCTGCTCACCGGGGTCGCCGGCCTGCTCGCGGGCGCGCTGTCGATGGGCGCGGGCGAGTACGTCTCCGTGCGCTCGCAGCGTGAGCTGCTCGAGGCGTCGGCCCCCGGCCAGCAGACGCACGCCGCCGTCCCCCACCTGGACGTCGAGGCCAACGAGCTCGAGCTCGTCTACCGCGCCCGCGGGATGTCGGTCGAGGACGCCCGGATCCGCGCCGGGGAGCTGCTGCGCTCGTTCGGCACGATCGCGACACCGACGCTCGGCGTCCCGCGCGTCAGCCCGGAGCAGGTGACCGGCCCCGACGGTGACTCGCGCGCCGCGGGAGTCCCCGTGGCCGACCTCGTCGACGAGCACGAGGCCGTCGGGACGGCATGGGGTGCGGCCGGGGCGAGCTTCTGCTTCTTCGCGTCGGGCGCGATCATCCCGGTCCTGCCCTACCTGTTCGGGCTCGGCGGCCTGCGCGCGGTGCTGGTCGCGACGTTCCTCGTCGGCCTCGCGCTGCTCTGCACGGGGGCGGCCGTCGGCGTGCTCTCGGGCGGCCCGCCGGTCCGGCGCGCACTCCGCCAGCTCGCCATCGGGTTCGGCGCTGCGGCGACGACCTATGTGCTCGGACTGCTCTTCGGCGCGAACGTCTGACCGCGTCGCGGCATCACGAACCGTCCCATTTGCCCGGTTCCCTGGAATTGCTGCGATGGCGAGCCTAGGCTCGAAGCGTCGGGCGGAGTCATCCCGCCGACCGCGGTCTCACGTCGGCACGGGAGGACCGCACGGATGAGGACGAGAGCAGCATTCCTGGTCGGAGCCGGGGTCGGGTACCTCGTGGGGACACCGGCCGGGCGCCGCCAGATCGAGCGGATCACGGCGCGGGCGAATGCCCTGCTGGGCGAGGATGGTCCCTGGGCGGGGCCCGTCCGGGCGCGACCCGGCGGCAGGCGCGGGCGTGTTGCGCCGACCGCCGCGCTGAGCAGCAAGGTGGTCGAGGCGGCGCGTGCCGCCGCGCGTGCGGCGGCCGCTGCGGCGCCGAGGATCGTCCGACCCGTGCCCCCGCGACCGTCCGAGCGCCAGCTGAGCTACCGGATGCCGGCGCAGCGTTCGCCCGCCCGGGACTGGGACTGGGACGGGGACGGGGACGGTCAGGCGAACCCATCGGACTCGTGACGGCGCGCGCACCGGTCCGTCGATCAGACCATCCATGAGGAGGACGCGCCCGAGGCGGGGATGCGCCGGAGGCGACCGGACCCGCAGCTACCCCAGGGCGCCGAGCGACGCGCGCAGGTTGGCTGCCGCGGTCGAGCGGTGCGCCGCGAGCCAGTCGCCCACGTAGCCGCGCGGCGCGATCTCGACGAGCAGCACCAGGCACATGTACAGCCGGTACAGCTCCAGCCGGGTCGCCCCTGAGGCGGTCGAGAGCCCGAACGTCCCGCCTGCGGCCGCATAGCCGTCGAGCAGCGGGGCCGGCGCCGGGCCGCGGCCGAGCTGGTCGGCGCCCGCGAGCTCGAGCAGCGGGTCGCCCCACACCGACCGCTCGGTGTCGATGACGCCGAGGAGCGCGCCGGTCGTCGTGTCGACGAACAGGTTGCCCGCCCACAGGTCGGTGTGGACCAGAGCGGGCACCCTCACGTCGTCGAGCACCGCACGGTGCCGGTCGAGGGCCGCCCTGATCTCGTCGGACGGCAGCGGGGTGCCCCATCGTGCGGCGTCGTCGAGCAACGCCTCGACCATGGACTCGAACGCCTCGGTCCAGGTCGCCGCGTGCAGACCCGCGTCAAGGTTCGGGTACCCGAACCGCTCGCCGTGCACCGTGTGCAGCCGGGCCATGAACGCCCCCAGCTCACGCTGGACGACATCGGCCACGACCGGGTCGAGCTCCCCCGCGTCGACGAGCGGGACGCCGTCGAGGTGGCTGACCACCAGCACGTCGCTCGGCAGCACCGTGCGGCTCAGGTCCGTGAGCAGGACGCGTGGCATCAGCAGGTCCGGACGGTCGGCCGCGAGCGCATAGACGGCCGCCTCGGTGCGCAGCAGGTCGAGCTCGTAGCGCAGCAGCCGGTCGGTGTCGGTCGGCGCGGTCTTCACCACGACCCGCGTCCCGTCGCCGAGCGTCACCCGGTACGTCGTGGCGAACATGCCGCCCGTGAGGAGCTCGACGCGGTCGAGGGGTCCGAGCGGGTGCAGCACCGTCGCGAGGTCGCGCACCGTCTGCTCGGGGACGACGTCGGGCCCGGTCACAGCGGGTCCACCGCCAGCGGGCCTGCCTCCGCCGGGTCCGCCTCCGTCTTGTCCGCCGCGGTCAGGTCGGCGGCGCGAGCCGGCGCCGTCACGGGCTCGTCGACGAACATGAGCTCCGAGGTCGCGGAGCGCAGCGTCCCCAGCGCGGCCGCGGTCGCCCCGAGGACCGCGAGGGCGGCGACGACGACGACGAGGTACCCGCCCCGCGACCCGTCCGCGTCGATGGCGAGCCCCGCGATCGACGCACCGAACGAGACCCCGACGCCGAGCATCGTGCCGACGAGTGCGAGGCCCTCGGTCAGTCGCGCGCGCGGGACGAAGCTGCGGACCAGGCTGTTGCCGTTGATGATCGTCGGCGCGATCGCGAAGCCCGCCACGAACATGACCCCGGCAAGCACCGTCATCGACGTGACCAGCACGAACAGGGACGCGCCGAGCGCGAGGGCGACCGTCCCGAGCACGAACCGGCGCCACAGCGGCGCCGTCCAGTGGCGAGCTCCGTAGAGCAGCCCGGCGATCATCGACCCCAGCGCGAAGACCGCGAGGACCACGCCGGCCAGCTCGGGGTGACCCTGCTCGCCCGCGAACGCGACGGTCGCGACGTCCGTCGCCCCGAAGATGGCGCCGACCGCGGCGAACACGAACGCGAGGACGACCATGCCGCTCGAGCGCATGACGGACCGGGTCCGGGCCGCCCCGACCGGGCGCGCGACGTGCGGCGGCTGCGTGGCGTGCAGGCCGAGGAACCAGTACCCGCCGACGACCAGCCCCGTGACCGACACGACGAGCGCCGCCACGGGTGACACCCCGGCCGCGAGGGTCGTGGCCAGGACAGGCCCGACGACGAACACGAGCTCGTCGAACGCCGACTCGAGCGAGTACGCGGTGTGCAGCTCGCGCGGCGTGTGCACGACGTGCGACCACCGGGCGCGGACGAGCGACCCGAACGACCCCATCGTGGCGCCCGTGACCACCGCGGCGACGTACAGCCAGCCGACGGGCAGCTGCAGGGTCGCGGCGACCGCGAGACCGGCCAGGCCCACCGAGGTCACCGCGATCGCGGGACGCATGACGCGCGCCTGCCCGTGCCGGTCGACGAGGCGCGCGAGCCGCGGGGAGCAGAGCGCCTGGGTCAGGACGTACGCCGCCGAGACGCGCCCGGCCAGGGCATACGAGTCGTAGCCCGCCACGACGACGAGCACGATCCCGATGCCCGCCATGGACATCGGCAGGCGGGCGAGGAGCCCGGACGCGGAGAAGGCCAGTGCGCCCGGCCGGGCGAGCAGGGTGCGATAGGGCCGGAACACGGCCTCAGTGTGTCATCGCCCGGGGGCTGGCCGGACGCGTCCGCGTGCCACATGATCGGGGCATGGACGAGCTCACGGTGACCGACAACCGCGCCGACGGACAGTTCGAGGCGCGCGACCGCGACGGCGCAGTGCTCGGGTTCGCCGCCTACGTGCTGGACGCGGACGCCGTCGTGTTCACGCACACCGAGGTGGTCGAGGCGGCCGAGGGGCGCGGTGTCGGGTCGACTCTCGCGCGCGGCGCGCTCGACCAGGTCCGGGCGTCCGGGCGGCAGATCGTGCCGCTGTGCCCGTTCATCCGCGCGTACGTCGCACGGCACCCGGAGTACCGGGACCTCGTCCGACCTGTCCCGGACCCGGTCGACTGAGGCTCAGCCGAGCGCGTCCGACACGACGTCCTTCGCGGCGACCTGCACCTGCGCGAGGTGCTCGGGGCTGACGAACGACTCCGCGTAGATCTTGTACACGTTCTCGGTCCCGGACGGCCGGGCGGCGAACCACGCGTTCTCGGTGGTGACCTTGAGCCCGCCGATCGCCGCGCCGTTGCCGGGCGCTGCGGTCAGCTTCGCGGTGATGTCCTCGCCCGCGAGCGTCGTGGCCGTGACCTGCTCGGGCGACAGCTTGCCGAGCGTGGCCTTCTGCTCGAGGGTCGCCGGGGCGTCGACCCGCGCGTACCAGGACTCCCCGAACTTCGCGACGAGGTCGGCGTGGTGCTGCGACGGCGACCGCCCGGTCTTCGCGAGGATCTCCGAGGCGAGCAGCGCGAGGATGATCCCGTCCTTGTCCGTGGTCCAGACGGTGCCGTCCTTGCGCAGGAACGACCCACCGGCGGACTCCTCGCCGCCGAACCCGACCGAGCCGTCGAGCAGGCCTGGGACGAACCACTTGAACCCGACGGGCACCTCGAGCAGGCGCCTGCCGAGCGAGGCCGCGACCCGGTCGATGAGCGACGACGAGACCAGGGTCTTGCCGATCGCGGCGTCCGCGGGCCAGCCCGGGCGGGCCCCCGAGTACAGGTACTGGATGGCGACCGCAAGGTAGTGGTTGGGGTTCATGAGGCCGGCATCGGGCGTGACGATGCCGTGCCGGT
Source organism: Cellulomonas sp. WB94 (assembly GCF_003115775.1). Lineage (NCBI taxonomy): Bacteria > Bacillati > Actinomycetota > Actinomycetes > Micrococcales > Cellulomonadaceae > Cellulomonas > Cellulomonas sp. WB94. The sequence goes on along the minus strand of NZ_QEES01000002.1, from coordinate 1,306,461 downwards.
CGGAGTCCGCGTCGTTGCCCGTCGCGATGTCGTAGGGGGCGTTCTCGCCCATCGCCGCGACCAGCGACGCCATGGCGGACGGCGACGAGCAGTCCATCCGGATCTTGCCGTCCCAGTCGAGCGTCATGAAGCCGAACTGCGGGTCGACGCGCGGGTTCACGACCGTCAGGTCGAGGCCGTACCGCTCCCCGATCGCGGCCCAGTACTCGACCGACGCGCCACCCAGCGGGTCGGCGCCGATCCGCACGCCGGCCTCGCGGATCGCGTCCATGTCGATGACGTTCGCGAGGTCGTCGACGTACGCCGCCATGAAGTCGTGGCGGTGCGTGGTCTCCGCGGCGAGGGCGTCCGTCAGCGAGACGCGGCGGACCTGCCCGACGCCGGTGCGCAGCAGCTCGTTGGCGCGGGCGGCGATCCACCCGGTCGCGTCGGAGTCGGCCGGACCGCCGTGCGGCGGGTTGTACTTGAAGCCGCCGTCACGCGGGGGGTTGTGCGACGGGGTCACGACGATGCCGTCCGCCAGCCCGGTCAGCGCACCCGCGGCAGCGCCCTCGACGTGCGTGCGGACACCCTCGGTGCTCGTCGCGCCGTTGTGGAGCAGGATCGCGTGCGAGACGGCGGGCGTCGGCGTGTACGAGTCGCGGGCATCGATCGCCACCTCGACTCCCGCGGCGGCGAGCACCTCGAGCGCGGTCTCCCAGGCGGGTAGCGACAGCGCGTGGGTGTCCCGACCGATGAACAGCGGGCCGTCGGTGCCCTGCGAGCGCCGGTACTCGATGATCGCGGCGGTGATCGCGACGATGTGCGCCTCGTTGAAGGCGCCGTCGAGGCTCGACCCACGGTGCCCGCTCGTCCCGAACACGACGCGCTGCGCCGGGTCGTCGAGGTCGGGGACGCGGTCGCGGTACGCGCCGAGCAGCGCATCGACGTCGACGAGGTCGGACGGTTGGGCGAGAGTTCCGGCGCGCGGGTCCATGCCCTGATCCTGCCACCCGCAGGCTCACGCTCGCCGGGCGTAGCGCGCGCACGGTCCGGTAACCTCGACGACCATGGCCTCTGCTGCAACCTCCGGTTTCGTCCTCCGTCCCTTCGAGGGCCTCCCGGGTGAGCCGGACTGGGTCGCGCTCAAGGAGATCGTCCCCGCGGCGACCGCGACGGCCCGCACCACCGCCGAGCACGGCGCCCGCGAGGTGCTCGTGACGACGGTCCTGCCGATGGGGTGGCAGGCGCTGCACCGCGCGGACGGCGTGATCCTGCTGGCGCTGCAGACCTCGCGCGGTTCGGGCGACGCGAGCCGTGACCTGGCCGCGGCGCTGCTCGAGGCCCTCGAGATCGAGCCCGGCACCGCGGTCCAGACGGCCGGCCTGCCCGGACCGGGCCCCCGCCTGCAGGACGTCCTCGACCTGTCGGTCCCGTTCGAGGTCACGATCCAGCCCGGCTACAGCTACTGGCTCGCCCCCGACATCGAGGTGACCGCCGAGCTGTCGAGCGCGATCGAGGAGGCCGACGCGGGCATCGTCCCGACCGTCAAGCTCGCCGCAGCCGAGTCGGCGTACTGGGCGCGGCTCGGCTCGCGCGAGTTCCTGCGCTGGGCGCAGCCGCACGACGAGCAGCAGGTCCTCGACGCGCTCGCGCGCCTGCACGCCAAGCGTGAGTCCGGGTTCGACGACGCGAAGTTCGTCGGCTACTTCCGCGCGAGCGGGATCGTCGTGCCGGTGTGGGAGCTCGCCCCCGGCACCGAGGGCGCCGAGATCGAGAAGCCCGTCGCCGACTTCCTGCCGCGGTTCACCGCGGCGCTCGCGGACGACTCGCCGCTCGACGCGAACGCCCGCCGCGCCCGCGCGGGCCTGGTGGCCCGGCAGGTCACGCTGCGCTGACCGCACCCTCGCCGGCGCCCCTGCCCGCGCCGGACCGCCCCGGCACCGGGGCCCGGCGCCGGGCCCCGGCGGTGGTCCGGCCGGTGGCTCGCTAGGCTGGGCGGGTGACCCGGAAGCGCGGGAATTCCGCCGACAACGACCAGGCGGACGTGACGCCCGCGTCGGACGATGCCGCCGTGATGCCCGCAGCCACCGAGGACGCCACGGAGACCCTCGCCGAGGACCTCTCCGCCGCCGACGGGTCCGCCCCGACGAAGGTCCGCGCACGTCGCGCGTCGCGTCGTCGCGCAGGCAGCATCGAGCCGCTGACCGAGGCGACGACGAAGGAGCCGGGCACCCGGTCGCGGCAGCGCGTCGCTGTCGTCATCCCCGCCAAGGACGAGTCCCGGCGGATCGCCGCGACGGTCCGCGCAGCGCGCGCGATCCCCCGGGTCGACCTCGTGCTCGTGGTCGACGACGGCTCCGAGGACAGCACGCAGCACGTCGCGCGGGACGCCGGCGCCGTCGTCGTGCGCCACTCGCACAACCGTGGCAAGGCCGCCGCGATGGAGACCGGGGCGGCCGTCGTGGCGATGCGCGACACCCCCGACCGACCGCCGCGCCTCCTGCTGTTCATCGACGGAGACCTGGGCGAGTCGGCCGTGAACACCGCACCGCTCGTGCCGCCGGTCCTCGAGGGGTCCGCCGACTTCTCCATCGCGCTGCTGCCGCCCCAGGTCGGCGCGGGCGGCCGGGGGATCGTGGTCGGTGCGGCCCGCCGTGCCATCGCGGCGATGACGGGCTGGACGCCGACCCAGCCGCTGTCGGGCATGCGCTGCCTGACCCGTGAGGCGTTCGAGGCCGCGACCCCGCTCGCGCGCGGGTGGGGTGTCGAGACAGGCATGACGATCGACCTGCTGCGGCAGGGGTTCACGGCCGTCGAGGTGCCGTGCGAGCTGCGCCACCGACCGTCGGGCACCGACCTGCGGGGCCAGCTGCACCGCGCCGCGCAGTACCGCGACGTCCAGCTGGCGGTCAACGCCCGCAAGGTCCGCCGCGCCGCGGGGGCGATCCGGTCGACCCTGTCGCCGGGGGCGTCACCACCGATCACCCACCGTTGATCACCTGCTGCTGATCACCTGCTGCTGATCAGCCGCCGCTGACCGGTGCCAGGCCCGGGGCCGAGGTCGTCTCTGGGCTGGGTCGCAGGTGGATCAGCCAGTTCGCGCTGATCGAGGCGAGCAGCGGCACGACCAGGGCCACGCCGAGCGCCGGGATGAGGATGCCCGAGTCGTTCAGGGCGAACCCGATCGCCATCGTGACGGCGAGCGCGGTCAGGCCGGGGCGCAGCATCGGGGCGTGGGTGCCGAGGCGGTTGAGCGGAGCGCGTGCGGAGAGCCATCCGTAGGAGCCGCCGTCGGGCGCGACCACGGCCTTGCGCAGCGGCCGGCCGAGGACGAGGACGACGAGCACGAGGCCTGCGACGGCGAGCAGCGTGAGCTCGCTGCCGACGAGGATCTTGAGGTTCTGCGCGAGCTTGCGCTCGACGACCTGCCACGCGCCGCCGTCGAGCACGGTCTCGACGAACCGGCCCAGGTGCGTGCGGGAGTCGGCCGGGCGCAGGTAGTCGACGACAGCGAACGCGGTGACCGTCAGGGCGCCGGCGCCGAGGACTCCGAGCGTCCGCCACCAGTTCAGTCGGATCCCGGCGGTGAGCAGCGCCAGGACCGCGAACCCGGGCACGAGCGCGGGTGGTCCGCCGAAGTCCGCTCCGATGGACGGGAGCCCGTCGAGCGCGGTGGTCACCAGGCCGATGAGGACGACGACGCCCGCCGCGAGCCTTCGTCGCCCGCGCACGACGAGCGGGTTGGCGAGCGCCACCGCGAGGAGGATCGACGCGGCCGCGACCAGCGCGAACGCCGTGTTGTTGAAGCCGTAGAACCGCCCCGCGACGAGAGCCTGCGGTCCCATGAGCGAGGACAGCTGGAGCCGTGCCCCGGCGGCCACGTCGACGCAGATGACGGTGACGGTGATCGCGGCCACGATGCCCAGCGGAGCGAGCACGGCGTCGCGCCACGGCGGGACGAGCGCGACGGCCGTGATCACGAGGACCCACGCGACGATCGAGGCCGCGAGCGCGTAGGACGGCGGTGAGGCGCGCCACCACGGTGTGAGGTTCGCGAGGAACGTCGAGACGGGGATCGCGGCCACCGCCACGCCCAGCATGCGCAACGGCCGCAGCACCGTGCCCGGGTGGCTCAGCGCCGCCACGACCCGTCGGCCCTGGCCGGGCCAGCGCCTGTCGAGCACGCGGCTCCACCAGGCGAGGACCCGCCCGTTGAGCCCGATGGTCACCAGCAGGTAGAGCAGCAGGTTGATGCCGACGAGGGTCAGGTAGAAGACCCGGATGAGGGGTCGGGCGGCCTGCGCGTGCCGGTTCGCGTCCACCAGGGTCGCGACGCGTGCGCTCGCCACGTGCGGGTCCGCGACGGTCGTCAGGGGCGATCCGATGAGGGCCCCCTGCGGGGCGTCGTCGCGCAGGCCCAGAGCGCTCAGCACGGTCGGCGTGATGTCGGTGGACTGCAGGTAGCCGGGCTGGCGCGTCGAGCGTGAACCGAGGAGCGTCCCGGCGTACGTGCCGTCGCCCTCGGAGGCCGGACCGCTCGCGACGGCGAGCTGCAGCTGTGGGCTGCGCCCGGAGTCGGCCAGCGAGACGACGAGCACGGTGACGTCGGTCTTCGACGCGCGGACTGCCGCCAGGACGGCACGCACGCGGGCGTCGATGGCCTGCGCCTGCTCGCTGCGGGTCGGCTCCATGACCGCGATCACGGCGTCGAGGTCGGACGTGAGGTCCTCACCGTCGGGCCCGATGACGACGGGCTCCCCGGCGTCTGCCGCGTCGGCCGGCACCCGGTCGCGCGTCGTGTAGCCGGGGTCGCGCACCGACCCGGCGTCGACGACGACGAGGTCCGAGGTCGTGAGCGAGTCACGCACGGCCGCGAGGAGCCGGGTCGGGTCGGTCGGCAGGCGGAGGTGGGTGCCGACGGTCGTCCCCGTCGCGTCGGCGAGGGCGATGGCGGCTCCTGGGCCGATGCCGGTCACCGTCGCGCCGCCGGCGGCAAGGGCGTCGCCGAGCAGCCCGACGTGCGCGGAGAACGAGCCGGTCGCGGCGGACTCGACGTAGTCGGCCCATCCCGGCACGGCCGAGCCCTCGACGGGCTCGTGCAGGCGTCGGCACGTGCCGTCCGGCGACTGCAGGTCGGCGGCGCGCGTCCCGCTGGACACCGCGAGCCAGCCGTCCGCGGGGCAGGACGACGGCCGCACGCTGCGAACGACGGTCGTCCCCACGGCACCCTCGCGCGACAGGCTCCACAGCGCGGGGGTCGTGAGCGAGCCGAGGTCGTCCCAGCGCAGGCCCGTCACCCCGACGAGCACGACCGGGGAACCTGTCCCGACCGAGGCTGTGCCTGACGACGCGGCGCTTCCCGCCGACGCGGCCGCGGGGGCAGCGGGCACGGTGAGCAGTGCGAGGAGCCCGACGAGGCCCGCGATCACGCCGACCGTCAAGCGCCGCCGGGCGCGGGTCGCGCGAGGCGGCCGGGTCGCGCGAGGGGGTATCGGCACCGCTCAAGACTACGGTCGCACTAGGCTCGCACCGCTTTCGCCGCCGCATCCCCGCACCACCGGAGGGCAGATGTCCGTCCCGCGCTACGCCTACCTCGGCCCTGCCGGGACGTTCACGGAGGCGGCTCTCCGCCAGGTCGTCGGCCCGGACGACGCCCTGTACATCCCGCAGGTCGACGTCGTGTCCGCGATCGAGGCAGTCCGTTCGGGCGCGGCAGACTTCGCGGTCGTCGCGATCGAGAGCACCGTCGAGGGCGGCGTCACGGCGACGCTCGACTCGCTCGCGGTCGGTACGCCGCTCGTGCTGCTGCGCGAGGTGCTCGTCCCGGTCGACTTCACGCTCGCCGCCGCTCCCGGGACGGACCTCGCGGACGTACGGCGCGTGGCCGCGCACCCGCACGCATGGGTGCAGTGCCGCCGCTGGCTCGCGGCGCACCTGCCCGGCGCGGTGCACGTCCCCGCGACCTCCAACACCGCCCCCGCCGCACTCATCGCCGACTCGCTCGTCGTCGAGCTCGTTCCGGCCGGTGACCGCGTTGCCGGAGGCCCGCTCGGGTTCGACGCGGCGCTCGTGCCCCCGGCGGCCGTCGAGCCCTACGGTCTCGCGGTGCTCGCGGACCACGTCGCGGACAACCCGTCGCTGGTCACCCGGTTCGTCGTGGTCGGCCGCCCCGGCGCGGTCCCCGCGGCGACAGGAGCCGACAAGACGACCCTCGACGTGCACCTCCCGAGCAACGACGCCGGTGCGCTGCTCACGATGCTCGAGCAGTTCGCGGTCCGCGGCGTGAACCTGTCACGCATCGAGTCCCGGCCCGTCGGCGACTCGCTCGGCCGGTACTCGTTCTCGATCGACGCCGAGGGGCACATCGCCGAGGAGCGCATGGGCGAGGCGCTCATGGGGCTGCACCGGGTGTGCCCGCACGTGCGGTTCCTCGGCTCGTACCCGCGTGCCGACGACGTGCGCGCGACCGTCCACATCGGCACGTCCGACCGGGACTTCCTCGACGCCCGCGAGTGGCTCGGGCAGCTGCGGGACGGCCGCGCGCACTGAGGTCCGCGCACCGAGGTCCGCGCGCTGAGGTCTGCGCACTGCGCTGCCGCACTGCACTGCCGCACTGCACTGCGCTGCGCGCCGGCGTCTCCCAGCGGTCAGGGCGTCGGCACCCGCACGACGAGCCCGCCCGCCTGGATGCGCGCCGACAGGGCCCGCGCCTTGCCGATCACGTCGCCGTCGACCTGCACGTGCTCGGGCGTCGAGACGCGGACGAGCACCCGGCGGGCCCGGGCGTGGTCGATGCGGCCGATCTTCGCGGGCAGCTCGGCGCGCACGCCAACGCCCTGGAGCACGACCTCGCCGAACAGCTGGGCCCACCCGGCGACCCCGCCGCGGGTGTCGATCGCGGCGACATCGAGCCAGCCGTCGTCGAGCACCGCGTCGGGCAGCAGCGTCAGCCCGCCGGGGAGCCGCCCGCAGTTGCCGACGAGCAGGCTGCGCAGCCGCAGCGCGGTCGGCGGCCGGTCGTCGAGCCGCACGAGTGCGCGCAGCCGACGACCGTGCAGGTGCCGCACGCCGGACATGAAGTAGGCGATCCACCCGACCCGCGCCTTGAGGCCGTCGTCGGTGTCCGCGACCATCGCCGCGTCGAAGCCGAGACCCGCGATGACGAGGAAGATGTGCTCGCGCGGCTCGTGGTCGCCCGCGTCGTCGGCAGGTCCTGTGTCGGCGGGGCCTGTGTCGGTCGGCCACCGCGTCGGGTCGAGCTCGGCCGTCGGGTCGAGCTCCGTCGGGTCCAGGTCCGATCCGGCGCTGCCCGGCTGTCGGGGTGCAGGTTCAGGTCCGCCGTCGAGGATGCGCACCCAGCCCACGTCGATCGGCTTGTCGATCCCCGTCAGCGCGATCTCGAGCGCCGCCAGCGGGTTCCCGATGGGCAGGTCGAGGTTGCGGGCGAGCAGGTTGCCGGTCCCGAGCGGGAGGAGACCCATCGGCACGCCGGTGCCGACGAGCCCTGCGGCCACGGCCCGGACGGTCCCGTCACCCCCCATCGCGACGACGACGTCGGCCCCGGCCGCGACGGCCTGCCGGGCCTGCGCGACCCCCGGCTCCGCGACGGTCGTCTCGAGCCACAGCATCTCGGGCATCCTGCCGTCGGCCACCGCGGCGAGGATCTCCTTGCGGAGCATCTCGACGTCGGGCTTCGACGGGTTCGCCACGAACGCGACGAGCCGTCGGGGCGGTTCGGCCTCATCGACGCCCTCGGGCGTGTCGCCCGTCGACTGCGAGGACCGGCCGTCGAGGCCGAGGCGCCCGCGCAGCTCCTGCTGGCGGCGGTACAGGACGATCCCGAGCACGAGAGCGGCGGCGGCCAGCACGGCGGCCGCGATCGCGACCCACGCCCACCAGCTCATGGTGGTCAACCTAGGCGCACCGCGACCCGCAGCACATCCCCGGCCCTTCGTCCTACCCCGGCGTCGTGCCGGGTCGTCCGACCGGGTCGTCCTGCCGCGCCGTCCTCGCTCGTCCCACCGCGACCACGCGGCCCGCCGCGCCCGTCCGGGCATTCCTCGCGCGGGTCGTTACGCTCGTGGGGTGATCGACCTTCGACTCCTCCGTGACGACCCCGACCTCGTGCGTGCCAGCCAGACCGCTCGCGGGGACGACCCGGGCCTCGTCGACCAGGTGCTCGACGCCGACGCGCGCCGCCGTGCTGCGCTCACCGACTACGAGAAGCTGCGGGCCGAGCAGAAGGCGCTCGGCAAGCAGGTGGCCGCCGCGCAGGGCGAGGAGAAGCACGCACTGCTGTCGCACGGCAAGCACCTCGCGGACCGGGTCAAGGCGCTGCAGGGGGATGCCGACGCTGCCGAGGTCACGGCGAGCGAGCTCGCCCGGTCGATCGGCAACGTCATCGAGGACGGCGTCCCCGCGGGCGGCGAGAACGACTACGTGGTGCTGCGTCACGAGGGCAAGCCCCGCGACTTCGAGGCGGAGGGGTTCACGCCCCGCGACCACCTCGAGCTGGGTGAGATGCTCGCCGCGATCGACACGGAGCGCGGCGCGAAGGTCTCGGGCAGCCGGTTCTACTACCTGACGGGGGTCGGCGCGCGGCTCGAGCTCGCGCTGCTCAACGCGGCCGTGGACCTCGCGCTGCGGGCGGGGTTCACCCCGGTCATCACCCCGACGCTGGTCAAGCCCGAGATCATGGCGGGCACCGGGTTCCTGGGCGCGCACGCCGACGAGATCTACCGGCTGGAGGCCGACGACCTGTACCTCGTCGGGACGAGCGAGGTCGCCCTCGCCGGGTACCACTCGAACGAGATCCTCGACCTGTCACGAGGGCCGAAGCGCTACGCCGGCTGGTCGGCGTGCTACCGCCGCGAGGCCGGCTCGTACGGCAAGGACACGCGCGGGATCATCCGCGTCCACCAGTTCCACAAGGTCGAGGCGTTCACGTACACGACCGTCGAGGACGCCGCCGCCGAGCACCGCCGGATCCTCGCCTGGCAGGAGGAGATGCTCGCGCTCGCCGACGTCCCGTACCGCGTCATCGACACCGCGGCAGGCGACCTGGGCATGAGCGCCGCGCGCAAGTACGACTGCGAGGCGTGGCTGCCGACCCAGCAGCGGTTCCTCGAGCTCACGTCGTCGTCCAACTGCACGACGTTCCAGGCCCGACGCCTGGGTATCCGTGAGCGCACCGCGACGGGGGAGATGCGTCCCGTCGCGACGCTCAACGGCACACTCGCGACGACCCGCTGGATCGTCGCGATCCTGGAGAACCACCAGCTCGCCGACGGTTCGGTGCGCGTCCCCGCGGGGCTGCGGCCGTACCTGGGCGGGCTCGAGACGCTGGACCCGGTGACATCGTGAGCCATCCCCGTACGCCCTCTGACCTGCTGGTCGCCCTGGACGTCGACGGGACGCTGATGTCCTACGACGGGGTGATCTCCCCCGAGGTCCGCGCCGTCGTCGCGGACCTGCTCGCCGCGGGCGCGCACGTCGTGCTCGCGACCGGTCGGTCGGTCGTGGCGACGATGCCCGTCGCTCAAGAGCTGGGGATCGAGCGCGGCTGGGCGATCTCCTCGAACGGCGCCGTGACGGCCCGCCTCGACCCGGACCTCGAGGGCGGCTACGAGTTCACCGACGTCATCACGTTCGACCCCGAGCCCGCGCTGCGGGTGCTCGCGATGGAGCTGCCCGACGCGCTGTACGCGGTCGAGGACCTGGGCCGCGGGTTCCGGGTGAGCGCACCGTTCCCGGACGGTGAGCTGGGCGGCGAGTTCGAGGTCGTCGGGTTCGACGAGCTCTGCGCCCGTCCGGCCACCCGTGTCATCATGCGTAGCCCCGACAGCACCCCCGAGGAGTTCCACGAGCTCGTCCAGCGGGTCGGGCTCCACGAGGTCACGTATGCGGTCGGCTGGACGGCGTGGCTGGACCTCACCCCGGGCGGGGTGTCGAAGGGAAGCGCGCTCGAGGAGCTGCGGCGTTCGCTCGGCGTGCAGCCGTTCGCGACGGTGGCGATCGGCGACGGCGGCAACGACCGCGAGATGCTCCAGTGGGCCGCGCGCGGCGTCGCGATGGGGCACGCGCCCGATGACGTGCGGGCGGTTGCCGACGAGGTCACGGGCACGATCGACGACGACGGTGCCGTCGAGGTGTTGCGGAGCCTGCTCGCCTGACAGCCGGGCTCGCGTGATCCCTTACGCTCGGTCGGCATAGCCTGTTCGACCGGACACCACACCAAGGACGGCGTGACCGTGAACCCCGGGATCAGCGACGTCGCTCGCGCGGCCGGCGTCTCGACCGCGAGCGTCTCGCGCGCTCTGCGCGGGCTTCCCGGTGTCACCGAGGCGACGCGCGCCCGCGTGCTCGAGACGGCGCACGCGCTCGGGTACGTCGCGTCCCCGTCGGCAGCGAGCCTCGCGTCGGGGCGCATGCGCACGGTCGGCATCCTCACCCCGTGGGTCGACCACTTCTTCCACGCCGCGGTCATCGAGGGTGCCGAGCGCGCGCTCCGGCCGCTCGGGTTCGACGCGTTGCTGCACACCTTCGACGCCAACCGCGGTCGCCCTCGACGCGCCCTTGACGCGGTCGCCCTGCACCGCCGGGTCGACGGGATCCTCGTCGTCGGCGTGGCCCTGGGTCCGGACGAGATCGCGGCGATCGACGCCGTGGGGGTGCCCGTCGTCTACGTCGGCTCGGGTGCGCCGGGCAGCGTGCTGGTCCGCATCGACGACGAGGCCACCGCGCGCGCGGCGACGGCGCACCTCGTGGGGCTCGGTCACCGGGTCGTCGGCCACCTCGCGGCGTCGTGGGACGACGGCCTGCCCGACGACGTCCGCCACGCGGCCCCGGCCTGGCGGCGGCTGCGCGGGTGGCGCGAGACCCTGCGCGAGGCCGGGCTCGACGCGGTGGAGGACCTCGTCGTCACGGGACCCGACGGGGTCGCGGGGGGCCGTGCGTCGGCCGCCCAGCTGCTCGACCGCCGTCCGGACGTGACCGCCCTGTTCGCGGCGACGGACGAGCTCGCGATGGGCGCGGTCCTCGCCGCGCGGGAGCGCGGACTGCACGTACCGGGTGACCTGTCGGTGATCGGCGTCGACGGTCACCCCCTGGGTGAGCTGGTGAGCCTGACGACGATGGCGCAGCCGGCGGTCGAGCAGGGGGCCGCGGCGGCGCGCGCGCTGCTCGACGTCGTCGTGGGGCTCCCGGTCGACGACGACATCGTGTTCCCCACGCGCCTCGAGGACCGTGGGTCGACGGCGCCGCCCCGGCTCGTGCCGCGGTAATCCGCTGCCGCAGCGTTCCGTGACGGAATCGTGACCCCATCTGGACAGATACCGCTTGCAAGTCCGCTGAGTAAGCGCTTGCATCAGGTGGGGCGCACGAACCGTGTGCGGGCCAGGGCTGCAGCGAAGCGTGACCCTGACCAGCGCGGAGATGTGTTCACCAGCCTTGACCGGCACCGATCGGCCGGACCGGCTCTGATCGGCACTGCAATGACGCGGAGGTCACATGAACGGCAAGCGCAGGCACACAGGGCGCATCGCAGTCGCGACGGGGGCGAGCCTCCTCATGCTGCTCGCAGCGTGCTCGAGCGGCGGCACGAGCTCGACCACGACCACAGGAGCCACCAGCGGCACGACGGCGAGCGGCGAGTGTGCCGCGTTCGCTGCGTACGGGGACCTGAAGGGCAAGACGGTCGATGTCTACACGGGCATCGTCACGCCCGAGGACCAGCCATACATGGACTCGTACAAGCCCTTCGAGGACTGCACGGGCGCGAAGATCAACTACGTCGGTGACAAGGCCTTCGAGACCCAGATCCTGGTCCGGGCCAAGGCCGGGAACCCGCCGGACATCGCGATCGTCCCGCAGCCGGGCCTGCTCCAGCAGCTCGTCGCGACCGGTGCGGCCAAGCCCGCCCCGCAGGCAGTGTCGGACAACGTCGACAAGTTCTGGGGCGCGGACTGGAAGGCCTACGGCTCGGTCGACGGCAAGTTCTACGCCGCTCCCTCGGGTGCCAGCGTGAAGTCGCTGGTCTGGTACTCCCCGTCGGAGTTCACGGACAACGGCTACAAGGTCCCGACGACGCTCGACGAGCTCAAGAAGCTCTCGGACACCATCGCGGCGACCGGCAAGAAGCCGTGGTGCGCGGGCATCGGCTCCGGTGAGGCCACCGGCTGGCCGATCACCGACTGGATGGAGGACTTCATGCTCCGTCTGTCGGGACCTGACGTCTACGACCAGTGGGTCACCCACAAGATCGCGTTCAACTCGGCAGCCCCGACCGCCGCGCTCGACGCCGTCGGCTCCTACCTGAAGAACGACGCATACGTCAACGGCGGGCTCGGCGACGTGAAGAGCATCGCGACCACGACGTTCCAGGACGGCGGCCTGCCGATCCTCGACGGCAGCTGCTCGTTCCACCGCCAGGCCAGCTTCTACGCCTCGAACTTCCCGAAGGGCACGAAGGTCGCCGAGGACGGCGACGTCTACGCGTTCTACCTCCCGGGCGTCAAGGCAGCTGACCACCCCGTGCTCGGCGGTGGCGAGTTCAACCTGGCGTTCTCCGACCGTCCCGAGGTGCAGGCCTTCCAGACCTACCTCTCCTCGGACCTCTGGGCGAACACCAAGGCGAAGATCAGCTCGGAGTCGACCGGTGGCGGCTGGATCAGCGCCAACAAGGGTCTCGACGTCGCGAACCTGACCAACCCGATCGACAAGCTGTCGGCGACGATCCTCCAGGACCCCAAGACGGTGTTCCGTTTTGACGGTTCTGACATGATGCCCGCAGCCGTTGGTTCGGACGCCTTCTGGAAGCAGGCGACGGCCTGGATCACCGGCCAGAGCACCCAGGACACGGTGGACAAGATCGAGGCCGCCTGGCCGAAGTCTTGACCTGACAGGCGCAGTCTGGTGTCCGGGTGGGTGTGCACCGCACGCCCACCCGGACGCCTGTCCGTTCTCCCGATGACGTGAGGAACTCGGATGGAAGTTACCGGCAAGCTCTTGACGATGGTGCTGGCGATCCTGCTGTTCGTCGCCGTGGTGGGGCTGATCCTCTTCATCGCCGGCAAGGTCGAGCACAGGCGCGGCAACCGCGTCGCTTACGTGTTCCTCTTCCCGTCGCTCGTGATGCTGGCCGTCGGGCTCCTCTACCCCGCGGCGCGCACGATCTACCAGTCGTTCTTCGATGCCGCAGGTAAGGCATTCATCGGGCTCGACAACTATCAGACGATCTTCACGTCGTCCGACCAGCTCCTCGTGCTGCGCAACACGGTGCTCTGGGTCGTGGTCACGCCGTTCGTCGCCACGGCGGTCGGACTGCTCTACGCGATCCTTGTCGACGGCGCCCGCGCCGAGGCGCTGTCGAAGGCGCTGATCTTCCTGCCTATGGCCATCTCGATGGTCGCGGCGTCGATCATCTGGAAGTTCGTCTACGCGTTCCGGCCCGACCAGCCGGGCATCAAGCAGATCGGACTCCTCAACCAGGTGGTGGTCTGGCTCGGCGGCACGCCCCAGCAGTGGACCCTCAACGCCCCCCTGAACACGTTCTTCCTCATCATCGTCATGATCTGGATCCAGGCCGGGTTCGCGATGACCTTGCTGTCCGCCGCGATCAAAGCGATCCCCGACGACATCATCGAGGCGGCTCGGCTCGACGGGGTCAACGCCTTCGGGATGTTCCGGTTCGTCACGCTGCCGAGCATCCGTCCGTCGGTCATCGTGGTCCTCACGACCATCGGCATCGGCACCCTGAAGGTCTTCGACATCGTCCGGACGATGACCGGTGGCAACTTCGACACCAACGTCATCGCGTACGAGTTCTACCGGCAGACGTTCAACGCCTCCAACCAGGGCCTCGGTGCGGCGCTGGCTGTGCTGCTGTTCATCCTCGTGATCCCGATCGTCGTCTACAACATTCGTCAGCTTCGGGCATCGGAGGCACGATGAGCGCCACCCTTCCCCCGATCGAGGTCACGCCTGAGCAGCGTGCCACCCTCGCGGGCTCCACGACGGCCCGTGCCGCGGCAAACGCGAAGAAGCGACTCACGTCCCCGCTGGCGTCGGTCATTGCGGTGCTGCTCGCCGTGCTGTGGACGATCCCGACCTTCGGGCTGCTGATCACCTCGTTCCGGCCCGAGAAGGCGATCAAGACCACGGGCTGGTGGACGTTCTTCTCCGACCCGCAGTTCACGTTCGACAACTACTCGTCGGCGATGAACTCGTCGGGAACGACGGGTATGGGGACCGCGTTCATCAACTCGATCATCATCACCATCCCGTCCGTCGTGATCCCGATCTGCCTCGCCTCGCTTGCGGCGTACGCGTTCGCCTGGATCGACTTCAAGGGTCGGGACTTCCTGTTCGTCCTCGTGTTCGCGCTGCAGATCGTGCCGCTGCAGGTCACCCTGCTCCCCCTGCTCACCCTGTACGTCAAGGCGCACCTCGCGGGCACGTTCTGGACCATCTGGCTGTCGCACTCGGCGTTCGCGCTCCCGCTCGCGATCTTCATCCTGCACAACTTCATGAAGGAGATCCCGAGGGAGCTCATCGAGGCCGCGCGCATGGACGGCGCCGGGCACGTGAAGATCTTCTTCCAGGTCATGCTCCCGCTCCTCACCCCCGCGCTCGCGGCCTTCGGGATCTTCCAGTTCCTGTGGGTGTGGAACGACCTGCTCGTCGCGCTGACGTTCGCCGGTGGCGGGAAGGTCCAGCCGATCACGGTGGCTCTCGCCAACCTCAGCGGCACACGTGACACGGCGTGGCACCTGCTGTCGGCGGGCGCGTTCATCTCGATCATCGTGCCGGTCGCGGTGTTCATCTCGCTGCAGCGGTACTTCGTCCGAGGGCTCCTCGCCGGTGGCCTGAAGGGCTGAGGACATGCAGCTCATCGCGTACGCGGACAGGCTCGGGGGGAGCCTGTCCGCGTTGCGCGACGTCCTCGACGGTCCGCTCGCCGGGCTGTTCACGGGCGTGCACGTCCTGCCGTTCTTCACGCCGTTCGACGGCGCCGACGCGGGGTTCGACCCGGTCGACCACACCGCGGTCGACCCGCGCCTCGGGTCGTGGGACGAGGTCCGGGCGCTCGCGGACAAGTACACGGTGATGGTCGACCTCATCGTCAACCACGTGTCGGCGGACTCAGCGGAGTTCCGCGACGTCCTGGCTCGCGGGGACGCGTCGCCGCATGCGGGCATGTTCCTCACGATGTCCGACGTCTACCCGGATGGCGCGACCGAGACCGAGCTCGTCGGGATCTACCGGCCGCGCCCGGGGCTCCCGTTCACGGTGCTGACGCTGGGGGACCGTCGGCGGCTCGTGTGGACGACGTTCACGAGCCAGCAGATCGACCTGGACCTGACCGACCCCGCGGCCCGCGCGTACCTGGACCGCGTGCTGACCACGCTGGCCGACGCCGGCGTCACGATGGTGCGGCTCGACGCGGTCGGCTACGCGGTCAAGACGGCCGGCACGTCCTCGTTCATGACCCCGCAGACGTTCGCGTTCATCGACGAGCTCACAGCCCGGGCGCGCGAGCTCGGGATGCAGGTGCTCGTCGAGATCCACGCGCACTTCGAGCGGCAGATCGCGATCGGGTCGGCGGTGGACCGCGTGTACGACTTCGCCCTGCCGCCGCTGCTGCTGCACGCGCTGTCGACGGGGGATCCCGCTCCGCTGCACCGCTGGCTCGACGTGCGCCCCGCGAACGCCGTGACGGTGCTCGACACCCACGACGGCATCGGCGTGATCGACGTGGGGTCCGACCAGATGGGCGAGGGGCGCCCGGGCCTGCTGACCGACGACCAGGTGCACGCGCTCGTCGAGGGAATCCACGAGCGCTCGGGTGGCCAGTCGCGGCAGGCGACCGGGTGGGCCGCGTCCAACCTGGACGTCTACCAGGTCAACTGCACCTACTACGACGCGCTCGGTCGCGACGACACCGCCTATCTCATCGCGCGCGCGGTGCAGCTCTTCACGCCCGGGATC
This sequence comes from Cellulomonas sp. WB94, assembly GCF_003115775.1. Lineage (NCBI taxonomy): Bacteria > Bacillati > Actinomycetota > Actinomycetes > Micrococcales > Cellulomonadaceae > Cellulomonas > Cellulomonas sp. WB94. The sequence goes on along the minus strand of NZ_QEES01000002.1, from coordinate 1,290,492 downwards.
CCGCAGATCTACTACGTCGGCCTGCTCGCCGGGCACAACGACATGGACCTGCTCGCCGAGACCGGCGTCGGCCGTGACATCAACCGGCACCGGTACACGCCCGACGAGATCACGCGCGAGCTGGCCCGCCCGGTCGTCGCCGCGCTCGCGGGCCTCATCCGGTTCCGCACGGCCCATCCGGCCTTCGCCGGCACGTGCGAGGTGAGCGGTCAGGGCGACACGTTGACGCTGACCTGGACCGACGGTGGCCAGTCGGCCTCGCTGACCGTCGGGTTCGGGGCCCCGCACGCGACGCTCACGTGGACCACTGCCGACGGCGCGACCCGTGCGTGCGACGACCTCCTCGCCCTGTCCGAGCTCTGGCCGCCCGCTTCGCCCGCGTGAGGTAGCGCGCACTAGCGTGTGGGCGTGCCCCTCCGCCCCGGTCAGGTCCTGGACGGGGTGCCCGCGCCCGCGCTGTTCGTCGCATCCGGGCTGACGCAGTACCTCGGGGCCGCCGTCGCCGTCGGCCTGTTCGGCCAGCTGCCGGCTGCGACCGTCGCGTGGCTGCGGATCATCGTGGCCGCCGCGGTGCTCATCGTCTGGCGCCGCCCGTGGCGGACCCGGTGGGAGCGCGCGGACCTGGTGGCGATCGCGCGGTTCGGCCTCGTGCTCGCCGGCATGAACGTCGCGTTCTACATCGCGATCGACCACCTGCCGCTCGGCACCGCCGTGGCGATCGAGTTCCTCGGCCCCGTCGCGGTCGTCGCCGTGACCGGCCGCGGCTGGCGCGAACGCGCGGCGATCGTGCCAGCGGCCGTCGGCGTCGTGCTCCTCGCCGGGGTCACGCTGCGGACGCAGGGCGGGCGGAGCGTCGTCGTCGGGCTGGTCGCGATCCTCGTTGCGGCCGCGCTGTGGGCCGGGTACATCGTGCTCGGGCGGCGGGTCGCGAACCGGGGGGCGCACGGTCAGGGCGTCACGTCGCTCGGGCTCGCGATGGCGGCGGGCGGTCTCGTGTTCGCACCGTTCCTCGCGGGCGGCGCGCTCCCCGTGCTGCACGACGTGCGGCTCGGTGGCCTCGTCGTCATGATCGCGGTCTTCTCCTCGGTCGTGCCCTATGCGGTCGAGCAGGTCGTGCTGCGGCGCGTGAGCGCGGCGACGTTCGCCGTCCTGCTCGCCCTGCTGCCCGCGACCGCGGCCGTCGTGGGCGCGGCGACGCTGCGCCAGCTGCCGCACTGGCTCGACCTCGTGGGCCTGCTGCTGGTGTCGTGCGCGATCGCGCTGACGTCGCTCAGAGGTACTGGCCCGGCCCGTCGTGCTCGCCGCCGGGCACCTGCTGCACCGACAGGATCTGCGCGCCCGGACCGCCCGGGATCGCCCGACGCATCTGCGTGAGCTGTGCCTGCGCAGCCATCTGCTGCGCGACGAGCGCGGTCTGGATGCCGTGGAACAGCCCCTCGAGCCAGCCGACCAGCTGGGCCTGGGCGATCCGCAGCTCGGCGTCCGACGGCGGACGGTCGTCGTCGAACGGCAGCGTGATGCGGTGCAGCTCCTCGAGCAGGTCGGGGGAGAGCCCGTCCTCGAGCTCCCGCAGCGACCGCTCGTGCACCTCGGCGAGCCGGGCTCGGGCGTTGTCGTCGAGCGGCGCGCTGCGGACCTCGTCGAGCAGCTGCTTGACCATCGTCCCGATCCGCATGACCTTCGCGGGCTGGCCGACCATCACCGACGGGTCCTCCTGGGGGGAGTCCTCACCGGCCTGGACCACCACCGGCTCGTCATCGGTCCCGCTCGGGGTGCTCTCGCTCATGAGCGCATTGTCGTCGGTTCGGGTGCGGCCCGCACGGTGCGGAGCCTCGCGCACCCGACCTGCACCGCGACGCTAGGGTTGAGACATGACCTGGCTGACGATGCCCGCCCACGCCCGTTGGCTCGAGCAGGAGACGGACCGGCTGCTGTCGTTCGGCGTCGCCTCCCGGCGCGAGACCGGTGGGTTCGCCCGGCTCGACGACGACGGTGCCCCGGTCGCCGGTCCGACGGAGCTGTGGATCACGTGCCGGATGACCCACGTCTACGCCCTCGGTGTGCTGCTCGGCCGGCCGGGCTCGGCGGCGCTCGTCGACCACGGGCTCGCGGCTCTCGACACGGTCTTCCGCGACGCGCAGAACGGTGGCTGGTTCACCGAGATCGGTCCCGACGGCGCGACCGACGACACCAAGACCGCCTACCCCCACGCGTTCGTGGTCCTCGCGACGGCGAGCGCGACGGCCGCCAACCGTCCCGGCGCGCGCGCGCTGCTCGACGAGGCGCTCGCGGTCTCCGAGCTGCGGTTCTGGGACGACGAGGCCGGCATGGCCGTCGAGAGCTGGGACCGCGCGTTCACGACGCTCGACCCGTACCGCGGCGTCAACGCCAACATGCACACCGTCGAGGCGTACCTCACGGCGGCCGACGTGACGGGCCACCGGATCTGGCTGGACCGCGCGGTGCGGGTCATCGAACGAGTCGTCCACGGGTTCGCCCGCGCGAACTCGTGGCGCATCCCCGAGCACTTCACGAGCGACTGGCACCCGAACCTCGAGTACAACATCGACGCCCCCGCCGACCCGTTCCGGCCGTACGGCGCGACGATCGGGCACTGGCTCGAGTGGTCGCGCCTCACGCTGCACGCACGCGCCGCGATCACGGCGCGCGGCGACGTCGCCCCCCTGTGGATGCTCGAGGACGCCATCTCGCTCTTCGACGCCGCGGTCGCGGAGGGCTGGGACGTCGACGGCGCACCCGGCTTCGTCTACACGGTCGACTGGGAAGGCATGCCCGTCGTGCACGAGCGCATGCACTGGGTGGTGGCCGAGGGCATCGGGGCGGCAGCCGCGCTGCACGCCGCGACCGGCGACGAGCGCTTCGACACCTGGTACGCGACCCTGTGGGACTACGCGGCCCACTACCTGATCGACCCGGTCGGCGGCTCGTGGTGGCACGAGCTCGGCACGGACAACCGGGTGTCCCGGACCGTCTGGGCGGGCAAGGCCGACCTGTACCACTCCGTGCAGGCCACGCTGATCCCGCGGCTGCCGCTGACCCCGGTCATCGCCCCCGCGCTGGCGGCCGGCGCGCTCGACTGAGCTCCGGCTCGACTGAGCTCCGGCTCGACTCGGCTCCGGCTCGACCGACCCCAGCGACGGTGTGACGGCTGCTCGCGCGTCAGGGCACGAGCAGGAGCTTGCCGAAGACTGCACCGGACTCGAGCATCCGGTGGGCGTCGCCGGCCTGGTCCAGGGGCAGTCGGGCGTGCACGACCGGCCGCACCCTGCCGTCGTCGAGCATCGGCCACACGTTCGCCCGCACGGCCGCGACGATCGCGGCCTTCTCGGCCGCCGGCCGGGACCGCAGCGTCGTGCCGGCCACCGTCAGGCGGCGGGCGAGCAGGAGCCCGAGGTCGATCTCGGCGCGGGCGCCACGCTGGAGGCCGATCACGACGAGGCGGCCACCCGTTGCGAGCATCGCGAGGTTGTCGGCAAGTCCGCCCGCCCCCAGCACGTCGAGGACGACGTCGACCCCACGACCGTCGGTCGCTGCCAGGACGGCGCCCACGACGTCGTCCACGTGGTGGTCGATCGCGAGCTCTGCGCCGAGCTGACGGCACCGCTCGGCGCGTTCGGTCGATCCCGCGGTGGTGATGACCCGCGCGCCGAGCGCCGCCGCGATCTGCACCGCGACGGAACCGACCCCGCCCGAGCCGCCCTGCACGAGCACTGTCTGTCCGGCCCGGAGGCCACCGGTGTCGACCAGGTTCGTCCATGCGGTGCACACGGCCTCGGGGAGCGCGGCCGCATCGACGAGTGTCACCGAGGCGGGCACGGGCAGCAGTTGACCTGCGGCGACGGCAACACGTTCGGCATACCCGCCGCCCGCGAGAAGGGCCGCGACCTGGTCCCCGATCTGCCATCCGCCGGCGTCGGACAGGGCGGCGTCCGGGCCGAGGCCGACGACGATTCCTGACACCTCGAGACCCGGCCAGGCGGGAGCTCCCGGCGGCGGCGGGTAGAGCCCGGCCCGCTGCAGCAGGTCGGCGCGGTTCACCCCGGCAGCAGCGATCTCGACGACGACCTCGCGGGGTCCGGGCACCGGATCGGGGACCTCGGCCACCTCGAGGGACTCGTACCCACCAGGGGACCTGACGACGACTGCGCGCATCCACCGAGAGTAGGTCGCCAAGACTTGGTGCACGGGTGGGTGAGGTCGTGACAAACTCACGTCCGGGCTAATGGTCTGCTGTCCAGCAGCCGATGACATGTCAGCGGTGACCCGTCCCTTGTGGGCTGGGCCGCCGGGCGTCGTCGGTGCGACGCCCGAGCCGGTTGAGGGAGAGAGGTCGACATGCTGCGCAGGCTTGGCATCCGCGCCAAGGTTCTGGCGGTTCTCGCCGTGCCCATCATCGTGCTGCTCGCGGCAGGTGCGTACATCTCGGCCAACGCCATCCAGAAGGCCCAGATGGCAGCAGCGTCCTCCAGCGTCGTCGCGACGCTCGATGCCTACGGGCCTCTGAGCGCAGCGCTCCAGACGGAACGTGCGCTGTCGACATCGACGGTCCGGGACAAGGGCGCGGTGGCACAAGCGCGCTCTGTCACCGACAAGGCGCTCGCCGCCGTCAAGCCGTTCACGGCGTCCGTCGACCTGAGCAAGTTCCCGACCGCGGTCGTCCAGATGTTCTTGGCGTCCCAGCAGGCCCACAACGTCGACCTGCTGGACGTCCGCAAGGCCGTCGACACCGACACGAACGCGACGGTCATCGCGAACAAGTACGACGGGATCATCGCGAGCCAGATCGACCTCGTCGGTCAGATCTCCGAGGCGCTCGACAACCGCGAGCTCGCGGGCTACATCAAGGCGTACCACTCGCTCGGGCAGACTGCCGACAGCCTCTTCGCCGAGTACTCGCAGGGTCTCGGGATCATCGGCAGCAAGGCCCAGTCCGCCTCCGCGGTGCGAGACTTCAACACCCAGACCTCCACGACCGAGGTCTACCGCACAGGTCTGCACCTCGACATCGAGGCCATCGGCAACCCCCAGCTCGTGCTCTCGAAGTCCGACCCGACCTCGTCGTTCACTCGTGAGCGCGTGCTGATCGCCTCCGGCATCTCCGGCGCGACCATCGGCGTCGACCCGGCGGACTGGTCGGTGGACATCCAGACGCAGCTCAAGCACCTCGACGCGTTCCGGGCGGACCTGCTCACCCGGGCCCTCGATGTCGCCCAGTCCGACGAGGCGGCCGAGCGCAACACCGCGTTGGTGACGATCGCGGCCTCGGTGCTCGCCACCGTGCTGTCGCTGCTCTTCGCCCTCGTCGTCTCCCGAAGCATCGTCATCCCGCTGCGGCGCCTCACGGTCGCGACGGCCGAGGTGCGCGAGCAGCTGCCGACCCTCGTCGAGCAGATGGCCGTCCCGGGCCAGGGCCCGTCCCTCGAGCTCGTGCAGATCCCGGTGACGTCGTCCGACGAGGTCGGCAAGCTCGCCGCCTCGTTCAACGCGGTCAACTCGACGACCCTGCAGATCGCCCAGGAGCAGGCCGCCCTGCGTGGGTCGATCGCGGAGATGTTCATCAACGTCGCGCGCCGCGACCAGGTGCTCCTCAACCGGCAGCTGTCGTTCATCGACTCGCTCGAGCGTTCCGAGGAAGACCCGAACGCCCTCGCGAACCTGTTCCGCCTCGACCACCTCGCCACCCGGATGCGCCGCAACGCCGAGTCGCTGCTCGTCCTGGCCGGCATCGACAGCGGTCGCCGCGTCCGCGACGCGATGCCGCTGTCCGACGTGGTCCGCACCGCCTCGTCCGAGATCGAGCAGTACGACCGCATCGAGCTCGAGCTTGCGGTCGACCCGCAGATGCACGGCTTCAACGCCCTCGGCGCGGCCCACCTGCTCGCGGAGCTCTTTGAGAACGCCACCGTGTTCTCCGAGCCTGAGACGCCAGTCGAGGTCAAGACGGGTGTCGTCCGCGACCACGTCGTCGTCCAGATCGTCGACCACGGCCTGGGCATGTCCACCACGGAGCTCGAGGCCGCGAACCTCAAGATCCGGTCGACGTCCGCAGCCGACTCGCTCGGCGAGCAGCGCCTCGGCCTCTTCGTCGTCGGCCGTATCGCGAGCCGCCTCGGCGCCTCCGTCGTGCTCGCCAAGGGCTCGACAGGTACCGGCACGGTGACGACCGTCAGCTTCCCCGCGACGCTCTTCGAGACGAGCGAGGGTGCGCTGTACGGCACTCGGCCCGTCCAGTCGACTGCGCAGATCCAGGAGTCGGTCGTTGCCGACGCACCGCTCGCCGAGGCCGTCGACCTCGCGATGCTCACCGACGGCGAGACGTCGCTCGGTCTGCCCCGTCGCCGCCAGCGGTCCGACGAGGACTCCGCGGAGATCGCACTGCCCGGCGTCCGGGCGCTGCAGGGTCGCCCCGGCAAGACGTTCGACGAGAGCAAGATCGTCCTCCCGGGACTCGCCGAGGCGACCCTGGCCCCCGAGCTGTCGACCCGGGGAGCCGACTGGACGCCCGCCATCAGCGCAGCACCGTCGGGTGGCGGCCTGCCCAGCCGGTCGCGCGCCACCAGTGCGTGGCAGGCGCCCGCAGACGCCGCGGCCGCCCCCGCGGCTCCGGCCGCACCCGAGGCTCGCGCCGGACTGTTCTCCGGGTTCCGCACCCGTGGTGAGCTGCCCGCGCCCGCTCCGGCGGACGTGCCGGCAGTTCCGCACCAGCACACCGAGAGCGAGCTGCCCTCGGCCTTCACGATCCCGGGTCTCGCGCCCGACGACGACGACGACGCACCCGTCGAGGAGGCCCCGCAGTGGGCCCCCACGTGGGCGCAGTCTGCGGAGCCCCTGCTCGGCGCACGGACGATCGAGCCGGACGCCACCGAGGAACTGGCCGGTGGCTCGCACGAGCACCTCGGCCACCCGGTGGAGCCCGTCGAGGCATGGTCACCCGTGCAGGCCTGGGACGAGCCCGTCGACGAGCAGCCCGCGGCGTTCCGCACGGTGGACCACGGAGCGCACGCGGCCCCGACCGGCTCCTGGGACGCGCCCGCGGCAGCCTGGTCCGACGCGCCGGCGCAGGACGTCGTCGCGGACGCGGTCGAGCCGCACGTAGAGCAGCCCGCGGAGTACGTAGAGCAGCCCGCGGAGTACGCCCCGCAGCCCGTCGTCGCCGAGGTGACGCACGAGCCGCACCTCGTCACGCCGCCCTCCTCGTACTCGGAGTTCAGCGCGTTCAGCGGCTCCGACGACCGGAGCTCGCGCTACAGCACCTCCGGTCGCTCCGACTTCGCCCCCATCGGCTTCGGTCCGGTGCTCGACGAGGCACGTGCCTGGAACGCCGGCGAGCCTCACCATGAGCCCGTCGTGGCCCCCGAGCCGGTCGCGATCTCTCAGGTGCCCGCCGAGCCCGTCGCCGAGCAGCCGGCATGGGACGCGCCCGTCGTCGCTGACCACACCTGGGACGCCCCGGCACCTGCAGCTGACGCCGACTGGAGCGCGCCTGCCCCTGAGGCCGCATGGGAGGCTCCCGCTCCCGCTCCTGCTCCTGCTCCCGAGGCTGCGTGGGAAGCCCCCGCTGCCGAGGCCGCCTGGGACGCACCCGTCGCGCAGTCCGCGTGGCAGATGCCCGTATCCGACACCGCCTGGCCGGCGCCCGACGGCGAGGCGCAGTGGACCGCGCCCGAGGTCGAGCCGCAGCAGGCGAGCTGGACCATCCCCGCCCTCGCCGAGGACGAGCCCGTGGCCGTCGAGGCCCCGGCACCCGTCGAGGCGACCGCGCCGACCGAGCGGCTCGACCCGGTCGAGGCCGAGCTGCTCGCCGAGTCGGCAGCGCGTGAGCCGGACCCCTTCGCGGCGCCCCACGTCGTGACGGGCACGCCCGCCTGGGCCGCCACGACCGCGCCCGCTGCCCAGCCGCTGCCGGACTTCACCCAGCTGCTCCAGGGTTCGCAGCCGGCCGCTGACCAGTCGAAGGCCGGTCGCCGCAAGTGGGGCATCTTCGGCAAGCGCAAGGCTGACGAGGCGGCGGCTCCGGCCGCGGCCGGAGCCGCGGCCCCGGCGTCGAGCTTCGCGCGTCCGTTCGAGCCGACGTTCGCACCGGCCCCGGTCACCGAGCAGCCGCAGCGCTCGTCCGCCTGGTCCGCTGCCGAGACTGCCGCTCCTGCGCCGTTCATCCGCCCGAACGAGACGTTCCCGTCTCCGGAGCAGGCGCCCGCGCCGACGGGGTTCCCCGCGATCCCCGAGTCCGTCCGCACGTCGACGAACGCCACGTGGTCGCCGCCGTCCGAGCCGGTCGAGCAGGCGCCTCTGCACGGCGCTCCGCACCAGGTCGGGTCCTTCTTCGGGTCCCGTACCGCTCCGGCGCGGCCGGCCACACCGTCCTGGTCGCCCGACCACGCCCCGCGCGCCGCCGAGCCGAGCGCCCCGCAGCCCGCGTCGCAGCCGTCGGCCCCGCACCGCATCGGTGCGCTCGACGACGAGGTCGCGGCGATGCTCGCGCTCCGCTCCGACATCCAGGAGCAGGCGTTGTCCGAGCTCAGCCAGCTGTCGGCGTACCGTCCGAGCGCGCCGACCAGCGGCTCGACCAGCGCCTCGCTCGCGAAGCGCGTGCCGCAGGAGATCCCCGCCTCGCCGGAGTTCGTGCAGGCGGTGGTCGGGACACCCGATCGCGACGCCGAGCAGCTCCGCTCGCGATTTGCGAGCTACCAGTCCGGGACCGCACGCGGTCGCCGGGCAGTGGTGGAGCCCACCGGGCCGGCCACGCGCGTAGACGACGACCCCTTGGTCGATACTGACCAGGCGAACACCCCGCCGGCACCGTCATGGTGACGACATTGACCGCAGTCAACTCCGGCTGCCACCGCAAGGAGGAAGTGTGACAGCTCTCAGCACAGAGGCAGCCAACTTCGGCTGGCTCCTGGACAACTTCGTCCGGACCGTGCCCGGGACCCGGCACACGCTGGTCGTGTCCGCGGACGGTCTTCTCATGGCGATGTCAGAGAAGCTCGACCGCACCAGCGGCGACCAGCTCGCAGCCATCGTCTCCGGCATGTCGGCGTTGACCCGCGGTGCCTCGCGCCAGCTCCGTGCGGGGGAGGTGCGACAGGCGATCATCGAGATGGACCAACTCTTCCTCTTCCTGATGAGCGTCTCGAACGGCTCGGTCCTCTCGGTCGTGGCTGAGGCCAGCTGCGACGTCGGCCTCATCGGCTACGAGATGGCCATGCTGGTCTCTCGCACCGAGGCGACCCTGACCCCGCAGCTCATCAGTGAGATGCGCGGCCAGCTCCCGACCGACGGCGCCACTCGGACCACGGTGGGCTGAGGCGGCCATGAGCGATCACATCGAGTACGAGGCCCGAACGGTCCGGCCCTACGCCGTGACCGGCGGGCGCGTGCGGTCGGCACGGTCCGACCTTCCGCTCGAGGCGCTTGTCGAGCTGCTCCCCGGCGCGGCTGCGAGTCGCGGGCTGACCCCCGAGAAGCGTGCGATCCTGCAGCACGCCAGCTACGACTACATCTCCATCGCCGAGCTGTCCGCCCTTCTGCACATGCCCTTGGGCGTCGTGCGGATCCTGGTGGCCGACCTCTCCGATGCCAAGTTCATCCGTGTTCACACGTCACAGCCGGTGGAAGTCAACACCGGCCAGTCCCCCGCCCTGTCCCTGAGCGTGCTGGAGAGTGTTCTCAATGGCATTTCCGCCCTCTGACGCTGCCGTCGCCGCTCCGGCGGGGATTCCCGGAAGCGTTGCCCCCACAGTCGTCAAGATCGTCGTTGCCGGTGGCTTCGCCGTCGGCAAGACGACCTTCATCGGGTCCATCTCGGACATCGAGCCGCTGAACACCGAGGCGTCGATGACCGAGCACTCCGTCGGCGTCGACGACGCCGGTGGCGTCTCCGACCGCAAGACGACCACGACGGTCGCGATGGACTTCGGTCGCATCGCACTGCCGGGTCACCTGTGGCTCTACCTGTTCGGCACGCCTGGCCAGGACCGGTTCCTGTTCATGTGGGACGACCTGGTGCGCGGCGCCATCGGCGCGGTCGTCCTCGTGGACACCGACCGCCTCGACCAGTGCTTCCCCGCGGTCGACTACTTCGAGAGCCGTGGCATCCCGTTCGTCGTCGGCGTCAACTGCTTCGACGGCGTCGCGAAGCACCAGCTGAACGACGTGCGTGAGGCACTCGCGATCCCGCCTCACGTCCCGGTGCTCTACACGGACGCGCGTTCCCGCGCGGCCACCAAGCAGGCGCTCATCGCGCTCGTGCAGCTCGCGATGGAGCGGCTGCGCAGCGGTTCCTGAGACAAGTGGCACGGTCCGGCCGGCAGCCCCGTGGGGTGCCGGCCGGACGTGCGTCCGGCACGTGATGTGACGCGGCGGCCGGACGGATCCGAGCGGGCCGTGCCCGCCGATAGGTTGGTGCTCGTGCGGATCTACGTCGACGGGTCGGCGCTGTGCCGGTACCTGCTCGACACCGACGAGGCGGCCGCCTGGCGGTCCTGGGTGGCGACGCGGGAACCGTCCCTCCTGACGAGCCCGCTCGCGCTCACGGAGCTCCGGCGCGTGGCCGACAGGGGCGGTCCCCGGCTGCGTGCAGCCGCGCACGACGTCGCCGAGCGGCTGGAGATCGTGCGGTTCTCGGACCAGTCCCTCGAGTGGGCCACCCGTGTCACGTCGGTGCTGTCGCCGTTCGGGGCGCTGCACCTGGGCATCGCCGTCGCGCACCCGGACGTGGCAACCGTGGCGACGTACGACGCGCGGCTCGCCGCGGTCGCCGCGCTCCACGGTCTCGAGGTCGTGACTCCGGGACGGCCCGAGGGTTGGTGGGACCGTTCGTAGCCGTTGCCCGACGGCGGCATGCCAGAATGGCGGCGCACTGGAGGGCTGGCTGAGCGGCCGAAAGCGACGGTCTTGAAAACCGTTGGGGCGGGACAACCCCGTCCTCGTGGGTTCGAATCCCACGCCCTCCGCCACACGGGTCGCTCGGGCCGGACGTCCTGGTCCGTCGGCCCGAGCACCGCCATGATGGTCCGGTGCCTACGCAACCCCCCGACGACGAGCTCGAGCTCATCCGACAGTCCGGCGTCGCCCTGCGCGTCGGACGTCTGAGCCTGTCCGCCGGAACCGGCAGCTACCGGGTCAAGGCGTCGATGGCGCGGGTCGCTCGCGCGATGGGCGTCGAGCGCCACGAGGCGCACGTGACGCTCACCGAGATCACGACGACGTCCCACCGCGGCAACAGCTTCCGCACCGAGGTCGCCGAGGTCCGCTCGATCGGCATCAACGCCGACCGGCTCGCCAAGCTCGAGGTGCTCGCGTCCGCGCTCGAGCGCCGGGCCGTCGTCAACGCGCGCCCCGTGACCACGGACGAGGTCACCGAGGAGCTCGACCGGATCACCGTGACGCCGCCCCTGTACGGGCCGGTCCGCAACGCGCTGTGGTCGTCGATCGCCTGCGTGGGGTTCTCGTTCCTCAACAACGGTGGGCCGATCGAGATGGCCTGCGTGTTCGTTGGCGCGGGCCTCGGCCAGCTGCTGCGCCGCGCGATGCTGCACCGCGGCTACAACCAGTTCGGCGTGACGATGCTCGCGGCCGCGGTCGCCTGCATGGGCTACCTGACCCTGGTCCAGGGGCTGCACTGGCTCGGCGCGACGAACGCGCTGCACCAGGCCGGGTACGTCTCGGCGGTCCTCTTCCTCATCCCCGGGTTCGCGCTCGTCACCGGTGCGCTCGACCTCGCGAAGCTCGACTTCTCCGCTGGCGTCGCGCGGCTCACGCACGCGTTGATGCTGCTGACCTCCGCGGCCCTCGCCGTCTGGGGCGTCTCGGCCATCGTGGGCCTGTCGCCCGAGCCCGGGAAGCGGATGGCGGTGTCGGCCGGGGTCCTGCTGCTCCTGCGGTTCGTGGCGAGCTTCGTCGGGGTGCTGGGGTTCGCGCTCATGTTCAACAGCCCGTGGCCGATGGCGCTGGCCGCGGCGGGCGTGGGGATGGTCGCGAACGTGGTGCGGCTCCTGCTGGTCGACGTCGGCGTCGTCACGCAGGCGGCGGCCGCGGGTGCGTGCCTGCTCGTCGGGCTCATGGCGGCGTGGGTGGCACCCAAGATGCGCGTGCCGCGGATCACCATCTCGGTGCCCGCCGTCGTCATCATGGTGCCCGGTGTGACCGCCTACCGGGCGGTGTTCTACCTGGTCAACGGGGACACCACCCAGGCGCTCGCGTACGGCGTCCAGGCAGGCCTCGTCGTCGTCGCGATCTCCATCGGGCTCGCTGTGGCGCGCATGCTGACCGACCAGGCCTGGGCCTTCGAGCGGTAGCGGGCGGCCCCGGGGACCCGGCTTTGGTCCAGGGCTGTCGGCCCGGTAGCCTGTGCTGGCTTGGAGACGTCGCATAGCCCGGTCTAGTGCGCGACCCTGCTAAGGTCGTGAAGGGGTAACCCTTCCGTGGGTTCAAATCCCACCGTCTCCGCTCTTCTCGGCCCCGGTCCTCACCGACCGGGGCCGAGTGCGTTTCGCCGTCGGTTTGGGCACAGGGCCGCGGGACGGTATCGTCATCCCCGGCCCTTGGGCCATGCGCCCGTAGCTCAATGGATAGAGCATCTGACTACGGATCAGAAGGTTGGGGGTTCGAGTCCCTTCGGGCGCACAGTGAAGTGAGGCCCCCGATCGGCGGAGACGCTGGTCGGGGGCCTTCGCGTTGGGGCGGGGAGCCTGGTCGGCTCCGACCATGCCCGATGGCACAATCACGACTCAACGGCAGCAGAGCTGCCCGCGGCCTCCGCCCGCGCCACCACCGTGACGTTCGCGGCTAGCCTGGACCGGTTGTCTGTCTGAGTCGATCCGTAGGAGATCAACATGTCGGTAGTCCCGACGGTCACCGAGCCCCAGGCGGGCAACGACGTGCGCGCGGCCATCATCGAGGGTCGAACCGCCCTGGGCATCGAGCTGGGGTCCACCCGGATCAAGGCCAGCCTCGTCGGCCCCGACGGTGCGGCCCTCGCGAGCGGCAGCCACGACTGGGAGAACCAGTTCGTCGACCGGATGTGGACGTACTCGCTCGAGTCGGTGTGGACGGGCCTGCAGGAGTGCGTCGCCTCGCTCCTCGCCGACACCGAGCAGCGGTACGGCGTGCGCCCGACGACCTTCGGCGCCCTCGGCGTCTCGGCGATGATGCACGGCTACCTGGCGTTCGATCGCGACGGCGAGCTGCTCGTCCCGTTCCGGACCTGGCGCAACACGACCACGGAGCGCGCCGCGGCCGAGCTCTCGGACCTCTTCGGGCACAACATCCCGCTGCGCTGGTCGATCGCCCACCTCTACCAGGCGGTCCTCGACGACGAGCTGCACGTTCCCGAGCTCGCTTCGTTCACCACGCTCGCCGGCTACGTCCACCGCCGTCTGACCGGGCGTCACGTGCTCGGAGTCGGTGACGCGTCGGGCATGTTCCCGGTCGACCCAGCGACGCGCACCTACGACGCCCGGATGCTGGCGCAGTTCGACGGGCTGGTGGCCGAGCGGCGCCCGGACCTGCACCTCGCGGAGCTGCTGCCGCAGGTCCTCGTCGCCGGGCAGGAGGCTGGCCGGCTGACCGAGGAGGGTGCCGCGCTGCTCGACCCGTCCGGCACGCTGTCGGCCGGGATCCCGCTGTGCCCGCCCGAGGGCGATGCCGGCACCGGCATGGTCGCGACGAACGCGGTCACGCCGCGGACCGGGAACGTCAGCGTCGGGACGTCGATCTTCGCGATGGTCGTGCTCGAGCGCCCGCTCGAGCGTGTCCACCACGAGCTCGACCTGGTGACGACACCGGCCGGTGACCTCGTCGCGATGGTGCACTGCAACAACGGCGCGAGCGAGCTGGGCGCCTGGGCCGACCTCTTCGGGCGGTTCGCCACCACGCTCGGGCACCCCGCCGCGCCGGACGCCGTCTTCGGCGCGTTGCTGCGCGAGGCGTTGGACGGCGAGGCCGACGGCGGCGGGCTGCTGGCCTACAACTACCTGTCGGGGAGCCGATCACCGGCCTCGCCGAGGGGCGCCCGCTCGTCGTGCGCGCCCCGGACAGCCGGTTGACGCTCGCGAACTTCATGCGCACCCAGGTCTACGCCGCGTTCGCCACCCTGAGCCTGGGCATGCGCGTGCTCGAGGCGGAGGGCGTCCAGCTGGACGCCCTGTTCGCCCACGGCGGCATGTTCCGGACCGCAGGCGTGGCCCAGCGGCTCCTGGCCGCCGCGGTCCGGGCGCCGGTTGCCGTCTCGACGTCGGCGAGCGAGGGCGGGCCGTGGGGCATGGCCGTTCTTGCGGCCTACCTGCGCGTGGCGGCTGAGCAGGACCTCGGCACCTTCCTGCGCACCCACGTCTTCGCGACCGCCGACGTCGACGTCGTCGAGCCGGACGCCGCGGACCTCGCGGGGTACGCCACCTTCCTCGACCGCTACGTCGCCGGGCTCGCCATCGAGCGTGCCGCCGTGGAGGCGACCGCCTGAGCAGCGGGTGCCTGGGAATGGAGCACCGTTGTCGCGGGGTTGAGGGCTGAATGGGCCTCTACGACATCACCTTCCTCCGGATGGACGGTTCGCCGACGTCCCTCGCCGAGCACCGCGACGACGTCGTTCTCGTCGTCAACGTCGCCTCCCGCTGCGGTCTGGCGCCGCAGTACGCCACGCTGGAGGTTCTGCACGAGAAGTACAACGACCGGGGCTTCACCGTCCTGGGCTTCCCGAGCAACCAGTTCCTCCAGGAGCTGTCCACCAACGAGGCGGTCGCAGAGTTCTGCTCGACGACGTACGGCGTGACCTTCCCGGTCCTCGACCGGGTCAAGGTCAACGGCCGCGGCGAGCACCCCCTGTACACCGAGCTGAAGAAGACGAAGGACAGCGAGGGCAAGGCCGGCCGCGTCACGTGGAACTTCGAGAAGTTCGTCGTGCTCCCCGGTGGCGAGGTGCATCGGTTCCGGCCGCGCACGCTGCCCGACGACCCCGCGATCATCGACGTGATCGAGAGCCACCTCCCGGGCTAGCGAGGGCCCCACCAGGTGCGGACGGCCACCAGGAGGCTCCCGAGAGAACGCGTCGGCGCCGCGTCCGCCGGTTCAGGTGGGAACAGGTCGCGGTACTCCGGCGAGGCGACCACCCCGTGCAGGCACGGGTCGGACCTGGCCCACCCCTTGAGCGTCGGGTCCTCGAAGGCCGACTGAAGGCAGGAGAGGGCCTCGGTGAGCCAGGTCGTGTCACCTTCCGGACGGTCGACGGTCACGGTGAAGTCGTAGGCGACCCCGTACGCGCACGCGCGGTTGTACTGAGGGGTCGGGCCGGGGGCGGCGGGCACAGACCGGATCTGTTCGGCGACGGCGAGCGGATCAGCGCCGGTGGCGATGGCGTTCGAGACAGACATCGCCTCGCGGGCTTCTCGCACCAGGTTGAGCAGGGTCAAGGCCAGAGGGCGGTCCTTGACGGACTGGCCGGCCCCCAGGGCCCGGCCCGGCCCGTCCTCCTCCGACTCCCATGGCTCCAAGAGGTCCTTGAGCTCGTCGAGAGCGGCGATCGACTCGCCAGTTCGATCCGCCATGTCACCCGCCCCCTCGCGGACCGCTTGCTGCGCACGGTTCCCGAGGGCCGCCGCGTAGGCGTACCTCGCCCGCCACCCCAGCGGGAGGTCGAGGTAGTCCGGCGGCAGCATCTGGAGCAGCGAACCCCAGCCCTCGACGTAGGCGTTGTCGGTGATCGACTTGCCCGCGAGCCGCGTGCGGACCAGGCCGTATTGCGCCTGCATGTTCTCGGGGTTGGACTCGACGGCCTGCACCAGGAGTCGTCGTGCCGTCGGGTCGGTGTAGAGGCGCCGAGACGCGACCGCGGTGCGCGCGACGCTGTCCCAGCGCTTGGCCCCGTAGAGGCGAACAGGGTCGGCGATCGCCGGGCGGATCTGCATCAGGACCCAGGCGGCGATCGCCGTCGCGAGGTCGCGCATCGACGTCGCGCGGTCCTTGTCCGCGTAGTCGCCCCCGTTGATCACCTGGCGCCCCAGCTCGGACCTGCCCCGAGTGAGCGTGACGACGGCGATCGGCGGGCCGCTCGCGGGCCAGTGCACGTGCGTGGACACCGTGAGGTCGATCCCGGGGGTGAGCATCTTCCAGATCGTGATCGCGGCCGTCACTGCCGTGTTCGACGACAGCTTGAGGACCGTCGCCACGGGCGACTCGATGAGCTCCGTCGCCGGCTGGCGGACGATGCTCATGGGCGCGCCACCTGCGAATGCCGAGAACTCCGCTGCGACGAGCGCCGTCAGGTCCGAGAGGTCGGCGTCCTTCGAACCCGTGGCCGGCTGGAAGGCGAGTCGCCGCCTGTCGGCCTCAGCCCATGCCAGGAGCGCCGTCCCCGTCCCCAAGAGGAGTACCAGTGCAGCTCCGGACGCCTGGGTGTGGCCGGCAGCCCAGCGACGGACCTCACTGGAGAGCACGACGACGTCAGTCCCGTGGCCCAGTGCACCGACGAGAAGAGCTGCGGCAGCCACTGCGGCACCCCCGAACGCGATCAGCGCCCCCGCTCGAAGGCGTCCGACCGACTTCTTCCGCGGCTTCAGCGGATCGCGGATCAACGTGCTGCCGACAACTCCGAGCACCATGATGACCGCGACCGTGAAGGCGCCGATCTCGAACCACGGGAGGAGGGTCCCTGAGATGGCGGCAGTCAACCGTTGGGGTGGCGACTCGGCCCGCAGCCTGGCGACCTCGGCAGTGCCGAGCTCGCCGCACTCCTTCGTCGACTCGACCCCCGCGGCGGCAGCGTAGAGCGCTGCTGCGGTGTCGATCTCCCCCGCGGCGAGACGTGCCGCCGCCGCCGAGCAGAGGGACGGCGCAGCCGCGGCATCCAGCGCCTCGTCCACCGCCTGGGCGACCGTGTTCTGCGGGTCGAGCGCGAGGGCGATGCTGATGGGACCTCGAGCGTCGTCCGGCCGCGGCGGGGTCTCGTCCATCAGCGCCTGACCCACGGCAGCAAGGCGGGCGGCCGTCTTCTCGCGTTCCTCGATGGCGGCCACGCCGCGCTCTGCGCAGGTCGCATCCAGGAGCGCGTACAGCGATCGCGCCTGGGCCAGCTCGCCGTCGCTCACGAGCCCGTCAGCGACGTCGCATGCGCTCGGGCCGACGTCGGCCGCCCGAGCCACCGACGAGGCCGAGACGGCGAGGCCGCCAGCGACGACCGCGACAGCGAGGACGCAACCGAAACGGCGCATACCGGACGTTAGCGCTGCGGGGACGATCGTGGAACGACGTGACGCAGGTCGGTGGCCCCTGAGCTGCCATTCGCCGATAGGTTACATGAACCTATGTCAAACTGGACTAATGATCGACATCTTGGTCCTCGCGGTCTTGCGGAACGGGCCTGCGCACGGGTACGAGCTCAAGCGCCGCGTCGAGCGGCCGACGCTGCGTCCGTTGAGCAACAACTCGCTGTACCCGCTGTTGAGACGCTTCGAGGAGAGCGGCGCGGTGACGAAGGAGGTCCAGACCACCGAGGGGCGCCCCGCACGCAACACGTACGCGATCACCGCGCAAGGTCACGTGCTGTTCCACCAGCTCATCACGACACTTGCACCGGACCAGGCCGCACGGGACGAAGACTTCCTCGTGCGCGTGGGGTTCTTCGCTGAGATGTCTGCTGATGAACGGGCAGGACTTCTTGCGGCACGCGACGCTGCGCTTGACGTGCTCATGGAGCGGGCGACCGCGCTCCTCGGCCAGGTTCAGGATCCGGCCGGGTGGCGACACCGTTCCATGGGGTACCTGCTGGACCGACTGGCCCGTGACCGGGCCTTTGTCGCCGAGCTCCGTGAGGCTGCGGCTCTCGACGCCGGTGCGTCGTGACGAGCACCGGCGTCGAAGGACGGGCCGCGACTGCGCACGCCGAGCGGGGCACTGGTCCGGTCACTCTCGGTGCGGTCGCGAGGTTCGGCCTCCTGGTGGGGCCGGTGTTGAGCATGCTCGACTCGAGCGTCGTGAACGTGGCGGTTCCCGTCATCGCCGAGGACTTCGGTGCGGGGCTGCGGGCCGTGCAATGGGTGGTCAGTGGGTACCTGCTGGCCTTGGGGCTGTCGTTGGCTGCCACGTCCTATCTCGCCCGGCGGTACGGCACGCTGCGGGTGTACGTCGTGAGCGCCGTCGCCTTCGTGGTCGTGTCCGCAGGGTGTGCGGTCTCGCCCACGGTCGAGGTCCTGATCGGGCTGCGGGTGATGCAGGGACTCGCTGGTGCGCCCCTGGTTCCCCTGGCCCTGAGCATCCTTCTCGGTGGCGCTGGTGTGCGACAGAGCAAGATCCCGGTCTCGGCCGCACTGGTGCTGTTCCTCGCGCCGGCGTTGGGCCCATCCCTCGGGGGACTGCTGCTCCTGGGTGGGGACTGGCGGTGGATCTTCCTGGTCAACGTGCCCATCGGCGCGCTGGGGGTCGCGGCGCTCAGGCGGGTCCCTCGCGGTGTGGGGTCAGCTGCGCAACCTGACACCCCGTTCGACCCGGCAGCGTTCGCCGTCCTCGCCGTCGGGCTGGTCGCGGCGCTCTTCGGTGCGTTCGAGGGGACCGCCTCGGGGTGGCGCTCCCTCGAGTCCGGCGGCTGCCTTGCCGCCGGGCTCTTCCTGCTCGCGACCTACGCCCTCTGGGCGCCGCGTCGTCCACATCCACCCGTGGACCTGGCCATGGTGCGCAGCCGCGGGGCGGCCCTGGGCCTGGGACTTCAGGTGATCTGCTCGGTCGTGGCATTCGGCACGGTCTTCCTGATGCCGGTCTTCACCGAGTCGGTGCAGGGACACACCGCACTGGCGACGGGAGTCGCGCTGCTGCCGCAAGGTCTCCTGATGGGCGTGGGTACCTACGCCGGACAGCGCCTGTCCGCGCGCCTGCCGCTGCGCACCTTGGTGACCGGCGGATTCGTCGTGCTCGCGCTGGCGAGCGTCTTCCTGCTGGCGCTGGAGGTGTCGACTCCGCTGTGGGTCGTTGCGGCGATCCTGTCGGGGCGGGCTGTCGCGGTCGGCTTCGTCACCACACCCCTGCTGGTGGCGATGCTCGGCCCGCTGACCGAGAACCAGCTCGCCGACGGCAACACGCTCTTCTCCATCGCGCAACGGATCGGCGGGTCGGTCGGCGTGAGCCTGCTGGCTGCGACGGTGGCCGGCGCCACAACTCCGGCAGCCGCCGTGGACCGCTTTCACGCGGCCGGGGCCATCCTGATCGCGCTCGCGGTCCTGGCGGTGGTCGGCGCACTCTTCCTCCGCGACATCGGGCCCGTGCTCCCCGACGGGCTCGCCTCGGTGAGCGGCGTAGGGTCCGACAGGCCCGGGCGCGGCTCCCGTCGCTCCACCGTCTAGCCTCGATCCATGGCCCGATCCATCGCGACGAACCGCATCGTCGACCTGCCCGAGCTCCTCGACTTCGTCCGCCCCCGGCACCACCTGCTGCTGGTGACCGCCCGGCGCGACGGCCGACCGCAGGTGTCGCCCCTGAGCGGCGGCGTGGATGAGCAGGGACGCATCGTCATCGCGACCTACCCCGGCCGCGCGAAGACCGTGAACGCCGAGCGCGACCCGCGCGTGTCCGTCGTCGTGCTGTCGGACGAGTGGAACGACGCGTGGGTGCAGGTCGATGGCGACGCCGAGGTGCTTCACATGCCCGAGGCCGAGGACGCGCTGGTCGACTACTACCGGTGCATCGCGGGGGAGCACCCCGACTGGGACGAGTACCGCGCGGCGATGCGGGTGCAGGGCAAGAGCCTCATCCGCGTCACCCCGACCCGCTGGAGCCCGATCGCGACGGGCGGCTTCCCGGCCGACGTCGCAGCACGCCTCGACGCCTGACGTCACGGCGCCGTCCGGGGCGTGGTGGCGACGCGGCGCGTGGCGCTCGGGTCTCGCGCCAGGTCGCGACAGCCGGGTTGTCGAGGACCTCGACGTCTAGGTCCTTGCCAGCGATACAGTCGCGATATATCGTTACTGTATCGCTGGAAGGAGCGCTATGAGAGACACACGAGACACAGACCAGATGCACCACGGCCACAGGCCGAGGAACCACCACGAGCCGTTCGGTCGAGGCCCCGGCTTCGGACCGGGCTTCGGCTCGGGGTTCGGACCAGGTCCGCACCGCCACGGCGGCCCGGGACCCGACGGCGAGGGGCGTGGACGACGACGCGGCATGCGTGCCCCGCGCGGAGACGTGCGCGCCGCCGTCCTGCAGCTCCTCGCAGAGGAGCCGATGCACGGCTACCAGCTGATGCAGCTCATCGCCGAGCGCAGCGACGGCGCCTGGCGCCCGAGCCCCGGCACGATCTACCCGGTGCTCGCCCAGCTCGAGGACGAGGGGCTCGTCGAGGTCGCCCGCGACCAGGGTCGCAAGCTCGCCACCCTGACCGACGCCGGTCGCACCTACGTGACCGACAACGCGGCCGAGCTCGGCGACCCGTTCGCCGCCCTCCGGGAGAACCTCGGCCCCCAGATCGACCTGCGTGGACCGTTCGAGGACCTCGCGAGCGCCGCCCGGCAGCTCGTCCGCTCGGGCACCGCCCGACAGCAGGAGGCCGCCCGGACGGTCCTGCGGGACGCACGCCGATCGCTGTACCTGATCCTGGCCGACGGCGTGGACGGCGTGGACGGCGTTGACGGCCGTGGCGCCGGGCCGGAGGCTCCCGGCCCGACCGCGCTCTAGGCGGCGCTCACCAGCGCGGTCACCCGCCTCAGGTGCGGCCATGAGAAGCCGATAAGGAAGGTGGGCGGTCACCCGTCCTTCGTGATCGCGGGCGCTGGTGCTATCGACGTGGGAGGCGGGAGTCATGGTCAACGCTGTGCATGCCGCCGCGTATGTCGCGGCGGCCCTGCTGCTGCTCCACGTCGGGTCCGGAGTCTGGAACCGCCGAGCAGAGCGCCCCGTCGCTTCGGTGTCCCTCGTGGGGATCGTGGCGGGAGGCGCCTGGTGGTCGCTCGCAGATGCGGTGATCGCGACCGGCGTCGGTGGACCCGCCTCAGGGATCGCCGCTGCGGCGACGTTCCCCGCGATCGGGGTGACTGTCGCCGCCTTTCTCTGCCTGGCACGCAGCGCCTCGAGCACCGACTGGGTGCCGACGCGCCGGCTGCTCGCGCTGCTGGCGATCGAACCGCTGCTCGCGACTGCGTTGGTCGCGACGAACCCCCTGCACCAGCTGTTCTACGGCGGGCCCGGCGCGACGACGTTCAGCACCCCGAACTCCTGGCAGCACGGCCCCCTGTTCTGGGTCCACACGGTCTACAGCTACGGGCTCGTCGCGATCGCCCTCGGGCTCGTGGCGCTCGGGTGGCGGCGGTTCCCCGGCGTCTTCGGACGTCAGTTCCGCAGCCTGCTCGTCGCGTCGTTGGCCCCGATCCTCGTCGTCGTCGTGGACCTCGTGGGGGCGGCAGGTGACTTCGGAGACCCGACGCCGCTCGGGCTCGCGGTCACCGCGGTGGTCCTGCACTACTCCATCCGACGGCACGACCTCATCGGGCTCGCGCCGATCGCGCGGCAGGCGCTGTTCGAGCGGGTCTCCGACCTCGTCGTCGCGATCAGTCCTCGCGGCCGGGTCATCGACGCGAACCCTGCCGCCCAGGCGCTGTGGCACGACGCGACCGGCGGCGTCGGCGGGTCGCTCATCGGCCAGACCGCGAGCGAGATCCTCCGGGCGTTGCGCGCCGAGCCGGCCGAGCTCTCGATGGCCGCGGTGCTCGCCGGGGACGACGGCGACACGGTCGAGCTCACCGTCGAGGTCGAGGGTCGGCGGGCGGACCTGGAGATCCGGGCGTCACGCCTGACGGACGGCCGCGGGCATCCGATCGGGTGGGTTCTCGTCGGCCGCGACGTGACCGAGGTCAACGCGCACAACCGTCAGCTGCGGACCCAGCTCGACCTCATCGAGGGGCTGCACCGGGACCTGGCCGAGCTCGCGAACCGCGACCCGTTGACCCACCTGCACAACCGGCGGTACGGCATGGAGTGGCTCGTCCCGCTGCTCGCGGGGAGACCGCCGGGCGACGTCGTCTGCGTGCTGATGATCGACATCGACGACTTCAAGCTGGTCAACGACCGGTACGGGCACGTTGTCGGTGACGCGGTCCTCGTCGCGATGTCGCGTCGGCTGCTGACAGTGATGCCGGCGGCCGCGCTGATCGCCCGATGGGGTGGGGACGAGTTCGTCGTGGCCATGCCGGTGGCGGACGCCACAGCCGGCGAGGCGTGCGCGCAGCGGCTGCGGGCGCTGTGCGAGTCCGAGACGTTGATCGACCGTGGTCTGCGGGTGCGCTGGACCGTCAGTGTCGGGATCGCGGTGTTCCCGGAGTCGGGCGGCACGGCGCCCGAGCTGCTCGAGGCCGCTGACCTGGCGCTGTACGCGGCGAAGATCGGCGGTCGCAACCGGGTGTGCCGGCACGAGCCCGGTCTGCCTGCGCCCAGCGCGCCGGTGCGTCCGGACGCGGCGATGCCGGCGTCGGACCCGGTGCAGTAGGCCCGAGAGCCCGCGGCCGTCGGCGCAGGTCAGCGCACGCGGCGGACGATCACGTCCCGGACCGTGTGCCCGAGGTCGAGCCCGCGACGTTCGAACTTCGTCTCCGGCCGGCTGTCCGGTCGCGGCGCGAAACCGTCGAACGGGTTCGCCAGGCCGGGGTCGGCGGCGAGGACCTGCAGCATCTCGGCGGCGTAGGGCTCCCAGTCGGTCGCGCAGTGCAGCGTGCCGCCGACGACGAGCCGGGAGCGCAGCAGGGCGACGAGCTCGGGCTGGATGATCCGTCGCTTGTGGTGCTTCGTCTTGTGCCACGGGTCGGGGAAGAAGATGTGGACCGCGTCGAGCGAGCCGTCCGGGATGCGGCGTCGTACGAGGTCGAGGGCGTCGCCGTGCGCGACCCGGACGTTGGTCGTCCCGGCCGCCTCGACCAGTGTGAGGAGGCGCGCGATGCCGGGCAGGTGCGCCTCGACGGCCAGGTAGTCACGGTCGGGGTCGGCGGCCGCCATCGTGGCGGTCGCCTCGCCCATGCCGGAGCCGATCTCCAGCACGACCGGTGCGGTGCGCCCGAACAGCTCGTCCGTGTCGAGCGAGCCGTCGGCGCGCAGCGGCATGCGTCCCTGCGCCTCGTCGTGCACCGAGAAGCCGAGCCGAGGGAACAGGCGCATGAGCGCGTCCTGACGGCGCACGCCGAGCGCGGCCCGCCGCGGGTGGAACGTCCGTACGGGGTCGTTCTCTGAAGCGGCCACGTGCCGGAACGCGTTCGGGTCGAAGGCCACGACCTCAGCCTACGGACAGTGACAGGTCCGCGATCCCGTCGACCGTCGGCCCGGGGGCAGCCGGGCCGACGGCCGACGGCCACGGCGAGCGGGTCAGGCGGGCGGGCTCGACGGGTCTGTCGTGGACATGAGGGCGAACGTCTCACCAGCCGGGCCCCGCAGCACGGCGAGGCGCCCGTAGGGGGAGTCGGCAGGCGGGGACACGACCTGGCCGCCCAGCTCGACGGCCCGGGCGGTCGCCGCGTCCGTGTCCGAGACCGCGAAGTAGGTGGACCAGGCGGGCTGCTCATCTGCCGGGGTCTCCGGACCGAGCTCGCCGATCCCACCGACGGCCCGACCGTCGAGGTCGAGGGTCGCGTAGGTGAAGCCGGGCCCGCTCATGTCGCTGAACGCGTACGGGAAGACGGCACCGTAGAACTCCTTCGCGGCGGCGAAGTCGCGGGTCATGAGCTCGTTCCAGACCTGCGCGCCCGGCTCGTTCACGACGTCCGCGCCCGTGTGCCGGCCCGACTGCCAGAGCCCCACGACGGCACCGGTCGGGTCGGCGAGGACCGCCATCCGGCCGAGGTCCATCACGTCCATCGGCTCGGCGAGCAGCGTCCCGCCCGCCGCCGTCACGCGCTTCGCGGTCGCGTCGAGGTCGTCGACCGCCAGGTAGGTCGTCCAGCCGACCCGGGACCCCGGCATCACGTCGCCGACGCCGGCTGCGGCGCGCCCTCCGACGCGCGCGGTGGAGTAGTTGCCCGTCTCCGGGGCACCCTCGTCAAACTCCCACCCGAGCAGCGGTCCGTAGAACGCCTGGGCGACCTGGTGGTCCGGAACCATCAGGTCGACCCACGCGGGCGTGCCCTCAGGCCAAGGATCCGTGTGGATGCTCATGAGTCCTCCTCGTCGGTGGTCCGGGCCGATCCACCCGGAGCTCACATCACAGCACCGGCCTGTGACACGCGGAAGACTCCGACAGCCCTGACGGGACGGAGCCGCGATGCCACCGGGACGCAGCGGGGACGCACCGCGGGCCCCGGACGCGACACAGCCCCGGGACGGTGGTCGTCCCGGGGCTGTGGCTGACCCGCGTGCGGGCCGGTCGTGCGCGTGTCAGGCCGCGGCGCGTCCCAGACCGCGGAACTGCCAGCCCGCCGAGCGCCACTCGGCCGGGATCAGCTTGCCGCGCGCGTCGATCACGCGGGCGACGTTCGCGAGCGACGCCAGCTTCTCCGGGTGCGCGTCGACGAACTGCGACCACTCCGTGAGCACGAGCAGCACGTCGCTGCCCTCGACGGCCTCCTCGATCGACGTCGCGTACGACAGCGTCGGGAAGCTCTTGCGTGCCGTGTCGCCGGCCTGCGGGTCGAAGACCGTGACCTGCGCGCCGCGCAGGTGCAGGGCCGCGGCCACGTTGAGGGCCGGCGAGTCGCGCACGTCGTCGGTCTCGGGCTTGAACGCGGCACCCAGGACGCCGATGCGGCGGTTGAGGACCGAGCCGCCGCACGCCTCGAGCGCGAGGTCGATCACGGCCGCGCGCTGGCCCATGTTGATCTCGTCGACCTGCTGCAGCAGGGCCGCGGCGCGGTGGGCCCCGAGCTCGGTGGCGCGGTGCATGAGCGCCCGGATGTCCTTGGGGAGGCAGCCGCCGCCGAAGCCGAGGCCGGCGTCGAGGAACTGGCGCCCGATCCGCACGTCGTGGCCGAGCGCGTCCGCGAGGACCGTAACGTCGGCGTCCGCCGCCTCGCACACCGCCGCGATCGCGTTGATGAACGAGATCTTCGTGGCGAGGAACGCGTTCGCGCTGACCTTGACCAGCTCCGAGGTGGGCAGGTCGGTCATGACGACCGGCGTGCCCTCGGCGATCGGGGTCGCATAGACCTGGCGCATGGTCGCCTGTGCACGCTCGCTCGCACCGCCGACGACGATGCGGTCGGGGTGCAGCGTGTCGTTGACGGCCTTGCCCTCGCGCAGGAACTCGGGGTTCCAGACGAGCTCGACGTCCACGCCGGCCGGGGCGAGCTGCGCGACGAGCGTGCGCAGGCCCGCTGCGGTGCCGACCGGGACGGTCGACTTGCCGACGATGAGGGCGTCCTTCGTGAGGTTGCGGGCGACCGTGCTCACGGCCGACTCGACGTAGCTGAGGTTCGCGGCGTGGCTCGTCTTCTGCTGCGGGGTCCCGACGCAGATGAAGTGCACGTCACCCCATGCGGCGGCCGCGGCGAGGTCGGCGCTGAAGTGCAGACGGCCGGTCGCGAGCTGCTTCTCGAGCAGCTCGGGCAGTCCGGGCTCGTAGAACGGGACCTTGCCCGCGGCGAGCGCCTCGACCTTGTGGACGTCGGTGTCGACGCCCATGACCTGGAAGCCCAGCTCGGCCATCGCGACGGCGTGCGTCGCCCCGAGGTAGCCGGTGCCGTACACGCTGATGCGCAGCATGGGGGTCTCGTCGAGGGGGGTGGTGCTCATGTCGGTCTCGTGCAGCAGGTCGGTCACGGTGTCTCCTCGGGCGTGGCGGTGGGCGTGGCGGTAGCGGTGGGTGTGGCGGTAGCGGTGGCGGTGGGGGTCGCCGTCGCGGTGGGTGTCGCGGTGGGTGTCGCAGTGGCCGTCGGGGTGGGCGTCGGCGTGGCGGTGGGCGTCGGGGTCGCGACGACGTCGGGCGACGTCTGGGGGTCTGGCTCGACCGACGGGCCCGCGGCGAGCAGCTCGCCGCCGAAGGCGTTGACCGGGTCGTTGAGCCCGGCCGCGAAGGCCTCGAGGGTGTTGAGCCGCGAGTCGACGCGCCAGTCGTTCGTGATGAGCGCACCGGCCGAGTACGTCGAGACGGCCATGTTGAACCAGGCGAACCCGAGCAGGTCGGCGTTGGCGGGCTGGTGGAACGCCGCGAAGAACGACGTCACCCAGGCCGGCTTGTGGCCGCCGATCTCGGACGCGCCGACCTCGGAGAGCAGGATCTTCTTGTCGGTGAGCTGGCGGAGCTGCGCGAGCGACCGGCCGAACGTGTAGTCGAACGTCCCGTTGTTGTCCGCCTTGTACGGCGGGCGGTCGTAGCCGGACAGGCCGACCCAGTCGACGTAGTCGTCGCCCGGGTAGAGGCCCGCGAGAGTGCTCTGGCTCTGCAGCGTCGCCGGGAGGTTGTTGATGATGTTGGGCGACCAGACCCAGATGACGTACTGGTTCGCGCCCTCGGCCTCGAAGATGTCGTGGACGTGCTTCCACATCGCGGCGTACTGGCCGGGGCTGTTGCCGTTGATCGACGCGCCCGAGCTCGTCTGCTCGGCCCACGGGTACCAGATGCCGTTCATCTCGTGGTCGAGACGGATCGCCATCGGCAGGCCGAGGCTCGCGACGTCACGGGCGTACTGCCGCAGGTAGTCGTCGTGCGTCCCGGCCAGGATCATCGGGAGCGTGTAGTCGGGCTCGTCGATGACGTTGTTCGGTGCGTCGCTCGGACGGGACTCCCAGGTGAGCATCGGCAGCATGCCTCGGTCCCAGGACCGGGAGACCGCGTCGGCCCGGAAGGGCTTGTCCCAGCCGCTGAAGTAGCCGACGAGGTTCGGGGTGTGCCCGAGCTTGGTGGCCGAGTCGTCGAACGTCGCGAAGTTGAACGGCGCCTGCGCGGTGTACATGCCGAAGTACCGGCTGGTCGGGTTCAGGAGCTCTGCCTTGCTCGGCGCGACGGGCTTGGTCACGACCGGCTTCCCGGACCCCGCGGGCTGCGAGGGGTTGGTGGGGTTCGCGGCGGCGGCCCCCGTGCGGCTCGCGACGGTCTTCGTCTTGGCCGTCTGGGGCGTCGTGCGGGCCTTCGACGACGGCGTGGGCGTGGGCGCTGCGGCGGCGGCTGCCTTCGCGGCCTCCGCGGCGGCGTGGGCCTCGGCCCCCTTGAGCCGGGCGGCCTGCTCCTGGGTCAGCGCGTCGCGCAAGCCGTCGGCCTGCGACCGGCTCGTCTGGAGCTCGGCGAGCATCGCCGCGTTCTCCTTGGCCAGGGCCACCTCCTTGGCGCTCGGTGCGAGCGCCACGGCCTCGGCGGAGGACGTGCCCGGGAGGGTGCCGGCCGGGGACGTCCACACGACGAGCGTGATGGCGACGAGCGCGGCCGCGATGGTGGTCGTCGCGACCCTCGCCTGGACCGTCATGCGGCCCATCGTGGGCGCCCACCAGGCGCGCCCGACGGCTGCGGCCTTCTGGGTGATCGTGGGTCGGTCAGACATACAGCAACGCCTCCAGGCTGAGCAGGGCGAGCGCGATCAGGTACGGGATCGCGGCCTTCGGGTTGTAGTGGCGCCGCGGCTGCGGGGGAGCGGCCGGTGCCTGGGCGGTGTGGGTCGTGCGGCGCTCGCGGAGCGCGACGCCGGTCGCAGCGGCGGGCGCGCCGTCGACGACGTCCACCGGTCCCGCGCCGTGCAGCGACTCGAGCTCGGCCATCAGGCCGTCGGACAGGTTCGAGGCGACGGAGCGCCGCGGGCGCAGCGTGGTCGGGCTGTCCGTCGACCCGTCGCCGCCGACGGTGAGGCCGGCGTCGGACTGCTCCGCGCTGACCCCGCCGGCGTAGGCGCCGGACCGGGTGCCCCAGCCGGACGCGTGGGCCATCCGCAAGAACCCGAGGAACCGCACGGGCATGAGGAAGAACGTCGAGGTGAGGATGAACACCGGCAGGCGGAAGAAGTCCGACGGGACCTCGTGCAGGTGGCGGATCTGACGGATCGCCATCGACAGGACCGACGACGCGACCATGAGACCGAAGATCCACAGCCAGCCGGTCTGGGCGCCGTACGAGTCGAGGATCGCCTGGTACAAGTTCGTCCCGGTCCCCGTCGCCGAGCGGTAGAGCCAGCCCAGGATCGTCCCCATGAGAAGGAACGGCAGGATGATGTCGGCGAGGAAGAAGATCGCCAGCACGGGGGCGTGGCCCAGCATCCAGGGCAGCATCCGCAGGGTGTTGTACTGGCTGCCGCGCGCCCAGCGCAGCTGCTGCTTGAAGAGCTTCTTCACCTGCAGCGGAGCGTCGGTGTAGACGAGGCTCGTGTGCTGGTAGACGGTGCGGTAGCCCTGCTTGAGCGTGAGGTTGGTCAGGGTGCGGTCGTCGGAGACCTCGAGGAAGACGCCCATGAACTGCTGGTGCATGAAGTCGTCCATGACGTGGATGAGGATGTGCCGGCGGAACGCGATCGTGCGTCCCGGAAGGCAGCCGACCTGGCCGAGCACCGACTGTGCGGGCATCGAGTAGAGCGAGCGCGAGTTCTCGAGCCAGTCCGCCCAGCGCGTGATCCACGAGCGGGTGGGGTCGAGGATGCGCTGGCGGGTGGTCACGCCGCCGACCGCGGGGTCAGCGAACGGCTTGACGAGCTCGCGCAGCGTGCCGTCGGTCCAGACGGTGTCGGAGTCGAGCAGCACCGTGATCTCGAAACGGGACATCTCGGTCCCGATCTTGACCGCGTTGCGCTTTCCGGGGATCGGCGTGTGGAACCAGCGAACGAGCGGTGCGAACTCCTCGCACACGCCCTGCAGGCCGGGATTCTGCGGGCCATTGATCACGACGAGGACCTCGTCGGGGTTCTGTTCGGTGACGCGGCGCAGGACGTCGCGGAACAGCTCGAGCGGCTCGTCGAGGACGGGCACGATGATGCTCGTGCGGGGGGAATGGTCGCCGGTGTAGGGCCGGTATCGCCGGGACAGGACGACCTTGAGGATCCACAGGGCCCACACGACGCCCGAGAAGACCGAGAAGAGGTAGATCTCGGCGTGGTCGCCGAGCGAGTGTCGCAGCTGCAGCAGGAAGATGAACATCGGGCTGACCTCGCTTGATGCCGTCGGATGGAGTGGTCACATCTCGGCGACTGTGGCGAGAGAGCAGTGGGGCGATCGCGGACGGGCGCGCCCCAGGGAGAGGTCCGAGGACCCCTCGATCCGCTCTCCGGATCATCCCTGCGACTGCTGAAAACGCCTTCCGGAAGCTCCGGTTCTTTGCCTTCAAAGGATCGCCAGGCGCGGGTCGAAAAAGCAAGCGATGACATATGCATGGCCGCCGGATGTGACCTATCCCACTCGCAGGATGCCCTGGATGTCTGCCTTTGATCGCGTTTGCGAGGTCGCCATCAATGCGACATCCGAGGAGGCATCGGCGTTTCCGGACGAGCGTCCTGGACAATAGTCCTGGTCCGTTGTCACGGCCGTGGTCGGATCGGACATTGACATTGTGACCCGGTGGTGCTGTGGACCGCCTGTGCGTGCGCGCGCTGGTCAGGAGCGCGCAGTCCCGTGCCCGAGCGGGCTGTCGCTCCGAGCTCGGGGTCGGCTCCGGCGGGGCCGGAGCCAGCCGCGGCCGGTCTGCCCGAGCGTGACGTACCAGGATGTGACCTAAGTCACAGAAGAACCTTGCCGACGGCACCAACCGGGAGCATCCTGGGCAGACGGGACACGCGGCAGTCGTCGGGGGATGGCGGGGGGTAACACCTCGTGCGGGATCTGAAGGTCATGCTCCTAGGTCCGTTCAGCGTCGCGGACGGCCCGCGATCCCTGCCTGCGCCGCTGCTGCGCAAGGCCCAGGACCTCCTGGCCCTCATGCTCATCTCCCCCGAGCGCAGCGTCCTGCGCGAGTCGGCCGCCGAGGCGCTGTGGCCCGACGCGCGCGTCGAGACGTCGAAGAAGTCGATGCGCCAGGCGCTCTGGCAGATCCACCGCACGGCCGACGACGGCGTCCAGGACACCCGACGGCTCGTGGTGAGCGACGGTGACGCCCTGCACATCAACCCCGACCGTCGGCTGTGGGTCGACGTGGCCGTGTTCCTGGAGGCTGCGCGGGTCGCCCAGGGCGTCGGGCCCGGTGCGCTCGACGCCGCCGAGCTCACCCGGCTGGCCCGCGCGGCGGACCTCTACCGCGGTCCGCTGCACGCGGGCTGCTACGACGAGTGGTGCCTCATCCCCCGGGCCCGGCTCGAGGACCGCTGCCTGACGCTGCTCGACACGCTGAGCCGCGAGCACGAACGTCGCGGCGAGCTGGACCAGGCGATCACCTGGGCCCAGCGCCTGCTCGACGTCGAGCCCGCGCACGAGCGCAGCCACCGACGGCTCATGCGCCTGTACTTCGCGACGGGCGACCGCACGCGCGCGCTGCGTCAGCTGCACCAGTGCCGGTGGGTCCTCGAGCACGAGCTCGGTGTCCGCCCGGACACCCGGACCGAGGAGCTCGGTGCGGCGATCATCGCCGACCGGCTCCCGCACGGCCGGACCGAGGACGAGGCGACGCCCGTCGCGGAGCGCGAGCTGGTCGCCGCGCTGCGCATCGAGCTCACCGAGCTGCGTCGCAGCGTCGACGCGATCGGCGCACGCCTGCGCGACGCGCCCGTCTGACCGGCTCGCGTCCCGCGGCCGAGGCCCCGTGTCCCGCGCCGGAACCCACCGCGTCCCGGACCGGGACCCACCGCGTCCCGCGACTGAACCCACCGCGCCCCGCGAGACGTCCACGAGACACCCCGGAGACGACCGGAAGACCGGGTCGGCGGACCGTTGCATGTCTGAGGTCGACCGCGCTGGACGTCATGACGCAGGACGCCGAGAGCGGAGGCCGTCGAACGCGCAGGCTGTCGAACGCGCAGGGAGCAGTCGTGGCATGTCCGAGCACGCGAGCAGGGCTGACGACACGGACGTCTCGGTCGTCGCGCGGTCGTTCGTCGTCCGGGCGCTGCTCGAGGGCGACACGACGACCGGTGGCCCCGAGGCCCGGTGGCACGGGTTCGTCACGGACACCCAGACGGGCCTGCGCAGCGCGTGGCGCCGACCCAGCGAGGTCGCGCGGTTCATGGACCGGCTGCTCGTCACGGAGCCGGCGCGCATCGCGGCCCAGCCCGCGGGAGCCCGGTTCGCACTGGGAGGACTGGCCGTGGCCGGGCCGGCGCTGACCGACGTCGTGACCGACATGCTCGCCGTGCTCGGCGAGCGGTTGCCGACGCCCGTCCCCGCCGTCCCCGCGATCCCCGACCCGAACGTGACCCTCGAACGGGTCGCCGAGAAGCTCGTCGGGCTCGGCAACCAGCGTGGCACCGACCCCACCGGCCCGCTCGGGGCGCGCACGCTGCGCGGCGGCCGGCTCGACGCCCGCGTGCGGTTCCAGGTGTGGGCGGGCACGGCCCCGGCAGCCGACGCCGCGATGCAGACGCTGCACACGACGCTGCTCGACGACGCCGACGAGCTGCGTGCCGCGGGGTTCCTCAAGCTCGCGGCGGCCGGGACGACCCTCGCGGAGCCGGTCGACACGATCCCCGCCTGGCGCAAGGCGACCAGCTTCGACGTCCTGTACGAGTACCGGTACGTCGACGAGGACGACGCCGCGAGCCTCATCGCCCGGATCCCCGTGACGACCGACCCGGAGGCGTCCGGCAGCCCGGCCCGCGAGGTCGGGACCGTCGTCGACGAGCTCGTGCGGTGGGACGAGGAGGTCGCGCCGACCCTCGTCGTGCACGGCCCGGCCGCGGTCTCCCGGGTCGCCGCGCTCACGTTCGTGCCCGGACCGCCCTTGGGCGGGACCGTGACGTTCCGCCGGACCAGCGGCAGCGGCGCGCCCGTCACGTCGTTCGGCGACCTCGACGCGTTCCTCGCTGCGACCAGCGGTGACACGCCCACGCACACCGACGCCGACGTCACGCTCGCCCCTGCGGACGCGTTCACGGCGCTCGGGCCCGCCGCCCCGGGGCCGACCCTGGGCGACTGGGACACCGACGGCACCCCCGACGCCTACACGGGCGTCGACCGCCGCCTCGACGCGCCCGTCCGGCTCGCGCACCCCACCGACCGGTTCGAGATCGCCTACGCACCGCCGCCGGGTCCCGCCACGGGACTCGACCAGACCGCCGTGGTCTACCTGAGGGTCAACCCGCCGTGACACCGGCGCCCCACGGATGGACCGACCCGTCGGAGGAGAGAAAGTCATGACAGAGCTGGTACTGCCCGGCGTCTTCATCGAGGTACGCCCAGAAGGTCTGATCGTTCCCGGTGCCATCACGGTCGGGAACGTCGGGGTCGTCGGAACCGCCGGCAAGGGGCCCGTCGGGGTCCCGCAGCTTCTCGGTGGCTACTCCGATGCCCTCACGAAGTTCGGCGCGTACGACCGGTGGGTCGACGGCGCGTCCGGCGAGCTGACCCTGACCCGCGCGCTCGAGCAGGCGTTCAAGTTCGGCGCGACCACGGTGTGGGCGGTCCGCGTGGCCGACAACACCGCGGCGGCGGCATCGGTCGACCTCGCCTCACCCGGCGGGCCCAACGTGACGATCGAGGCCCGCAGCCCGGGGACCTGGGCCAACGGCATCACGGTCGCGGTCTCCACGGCCGACACGAATGCGCTCGTGCGCGGCGAAGAGGTCACGGGCGCGCCGCTGACGCTGGCCCACACGCCCGTCGTGCCGAGCGCGGTCAACCGGATCCTCGTCCGGCCGTCCGCCGGTGGCGCCGACGCGGTCCCGCCGATCGTCTACGACACGGCGCCGAGCCCCACGCAGGTCGGTCTGGACACGACCACCGGCGCGCTCACGTTCGGCACCGCACCCGGCGCGGCCGACGTCGTTCTCGCGACGTACACCGTCGCCAAGGCGTCGGCGCGCAAGGTCACCGTCAAGCTCGGCGTCACGGCCGAGGAGACGTTCAGCGTCGTCTCGGGCGACGACCTGCTCGCCGACCTCGAGACCGGCTCGAGCCTCGTCCGGGGCGTCGGCCTCCTCAACGTCACCGAGCTGCCCGACGCGGTCCCGCCGACCCCGCTCGGCGGGGGCATCAACGGCGCAGCGGGCGCCGACTACGCCTCGGGGCTCGAGGCGCTGCTCACGGTCGACGCGCACATCATCGTCGGCGCCGGCCAGGACACGTCGTTCGGGGACGACCTCGCGGCGCACTGCGCGGTCGCGTCCGGGGATGACAACAAGCGCGAGCGCATCGCCGTCGTCGGCACCCCGCTCGGCGCGGACCGTGCGGCGTTCGTGCAGGCGACGTCCGCGCACACGCTCAACAGCGACCGCGTCGTGCTCGTCGGGCCCGGGATCGTGTCCGACGACCGGTCGCAGACCCCGCCGCTCAAGGTCACCCTGCCGGGGGCCTACGCCGCGGCAGCCGTTGCGGGACTCATCTCCGCGGCGCCACCGCACATCAGCCTCACCAACAAGGTGCTGGCGGTCGAGGACCTCGAGTACGCCCTCAACAGCGCCGAGCTCAAGCAGCTCGTCCTGAGCCGCGTCCTCGCGCTCGAGAAGCGGCAGGGGTTCCGGGTCGTGCGCGGCATCACGACGTCGACCATCACGGCGTGGACGCAGATCACGACCCGCCGCATCGTCGACTACGCCAAGTACGGGGTCCGCAGCGCGGCCACCCCCTACATCGGCCTCCTCAACAACCAGCGGGTGCGGGGGGCCCTGCGTGCGACCATCAACAACTTCCTGGCGCAGATGGTCCTCGACGAGATGCTCGTCAGCTACGAGCTCGACGTGCACGCCTCGCGCGACGACGAGATCCGCGGCATCGCCCTCGTCGACCTCGTGCTGCGACCCACGTTCAGCATCGACTTCATCAAGGTGACGATGTTCCTCGAGTAAGGACGCCCCATGGCACTGACAGAAGTCTTCACCGGGAAGAACGGCACGCTCACGCTCGCCAGCGAGGACACCCCCGAGGGTGCCGACGCCAAGGCGGTCGTGGACACGTACGCGATCCAGACGGTCGGTCGCCTGACCGACGTCGCGGTCAAGGTCGACACCGCGCTCAAGGAGTTCTACGAGGTCGGGCGACGTCACCCGGTCTCGCTGAGCCCCGGGGACATCGCGATCTCGGGCACCGTCGGCCGCGCGTACGTCAACGGCGCGCTGCTCATGCTGCTGCAGGGTCGCGGGTCCTCGCCCACGGCGTTCGCGGAGCCGTACGTCCAGCCGTCGTTCACCATCACGCTGCGGCTCGCGGACCCGGCCCGTCCGTCGAACTCGCTGACGCTCGAGATCGGGGGCGTGAAGTTCGAGAACTGGCGCTTCACGGTGCCCGAGGACGAGTTCGTGATCGAGAACCTGTGCTTCCGCGCCCTGACGATCCGTGCGATCGACCGGGACGGCGGCGCGGGTGCTGCGGGCGGCGGCGAGGCGGCCCCGACGGCCGTGGCGTTCGCCTCCGAATGACACCGAGTGACACCGGGCGATCCCGAATCACAGGGAGGTGGCACGCATGGCCCTGACGGCGGAGGACCTGCTGGCCGGCAGCGCGCTCACCCATGAGGTCGAGCTGCCGCCCGGCGGTCCGGTGGGTGCGGTGACGGTCCGGCCGCTCACCGTGCGGGACGTCCAGCTCGTCGCGCACGCGGCGAAGGACGACCGCGAGCTCGCGGCCGGGCTGATGATCGCGCGGGCCGTCGTCGAGCCCGTGCTCACCGTCGAGCAGGCCGGTCGTCTCCCCGCCGGGCTCGCCCGCTTCCTCGTCGACACCATCAACGAGCTCAGCGGGATCGAGACCCCACGGGACCGGCTGGCCGAGCTGGTCCAGGCGCCGCTCGCCAAGGCCTGCTTCGTGCTCGCCGAGGAGTTCGGCTGGACGGCCGAGGACGTCGCCGGCATGACCATCGGTCAGATCCTCATGTACGTCGAGATGACCGGACGGGCGTCGGAGGTCGCATGAGCGCCGACCGGGTGCGCAGCGGCGCACGCGCAGGGCTGCCGGGCGTCGGGACTCTCGACGCCGCGGGCGGTCCGGTGGCGTGGTGCCGCGACACCGTGCGGGCGACCCGCCGGGTCGGCGACCTCGACGCGCGGCTCGACGCCGTGTGCGCGCGGGCACCGCGGACGCCCGCGCTCGTCCGGGGGCCGGTGCTCGGTCATGCGCTCGACGACTGCCTGCGCCGGCTCGACCGGGGCGAACCGCTCGGGGTCGAGGATGCTGCCGGGACCGGGACCTGGGCGCGCGAGGGGTCGGGGACCGGGTGGGACGGCGCGTCGCATCGTCGGCCGTGGGGACGCGGCGAGGCGCACCCGTCGGGCGGCGTCGTGGACCCCGCGCCGAGCCCGCGGGCACGGCCGTTCGGCCGGGTCGGTCCCGCGTCGGTCCTCGCGCCGCCGCGGGGGCCGGCGAGCGCGGCGTCCGGCGGGTCCGAGAAGCCAGGGTCGCGCGGTGCCGCAGGGGTGCACCGCCTGGGCTCGGCGGACGGCACACGCGTCGGGGGAGCCGTCACCGTCGACCGGCTGCGGGCGCTCGCAGGTCCGGTGACGCTGCGCGCCGCGGCGGGTCCGCCCGCCCACGACCGGTCGCAGGAGGTGGGCCGTGCTCGGCGGCGTGGACCGGGGACGGAGGCGTCGCCCGCGCCGGGGCCGCGGTCGGTGACGGGTCCCGAGCATGCCGTCGTCGTCGCGGCTCGGGTCCTGCGCCGGATCGCCGGTCGCCCGGGCTCGGCCGTCGAGCTGGCGCGGAGCCTCCCTCGGCCCGACGCCGGACCGGCCGACCAGACCCTCGTCGACCTCCTCGCGCGCTGGTCGACCTGGCGTGCCCTCGGGGCGGACCTGACGGATGACGAGTCGTCCGACGCCCGAGACGCCCGCAACACCCGCGACGGCACCGCGGCCCCCGGCGGCGCGCGTCGGCGGCGCCGCGGACGCGGTCGGGCGGAACCCGGCGCGCCCGCCGGTGACCGCGTCGGCACGACCGGCGGACCAGAGCCGGCCCCCGCGCGCCTCCCGACCACCCCGCGAGCCGACGAGCAGCTCGTGCGCTCACCGTCCCGGTTCGGCGAGCAGCCGACCCGCCCGCGTCGCCTCACGGACCTCGTGGACCCGCCGCCCGACGAGGACGCCGCCGGCGACGCCGGACCGGGCACCGACGGGGTCGGGCTGCGCCCGGGGCTCGCCCGCGTGGCCGTCGACACGTCGGCCGCGACCGGGGTCGGCGGCACCGTGCCGACCGTGTCGGCCCCCGAGCTCGAACGGGTCCTCGCGCGCGTCCTGCGGGACGCCGCCAGCCGGCACGGGATCGAGGTGTGACATGCGTCCGACGCTGGCCGGGACCGAGCTGCCGCAGGTGCAGGAGCTCACGACGAGCGACCTGCGCGCCGTCGCGGAGCACAAGGCACCCGGCAAGGACGGCAGCATGCTGCAGAACCTCGGGCGCGCGCCGACGGCCGTCACCGTGCGGGGGGTCGCGACCGATCCCGCGGCGCTCGACCTCGTCGAACAGCTCAAGACCGACCTGCGGACCGGGCAGCCCGTCGCGTTCGTCGCCGACATCACGACCGACACCACGATCGAGCAGGTCCTCATCGACGACCTGCAGGTCCGTCAGCTCGCCGGGCGGCCCGACCGCTACGCGTACGTCCTGACGCTGCGTGAGTACGTCGAACCGGTCGAACCCGAGTCCAGCGCCGCGCTCGACGCGGACATCGCCGCGGACGCCGGCGCCCTCGTCGACGGCCTGCTCGACGGGCTCGACATCGCCGTGCCGTTCGCCAGCGGGCTCGACAGGTTCGTGACCCCGCTGACCGACATGCTCACCCGGCTCCAGGCCTTCCGTCAGGCGAGCAGCCCGTAGCGGGCCGCCGACCACCACCGGCGCACGCGCCGGACCCCCCCACCGATCGAGACCGAGGAGCACACCATGGCCGACCAGAACCTCTTCGAGCAGCTCAAAGGGGTGCTCACCGAGTTCAAGACGTTCCTCGACCAGAACGTCGCGACGATCAAGCCCGCCATCCAGGCGATCGCCGCGCTCGTGCCGCAGGTCACCGAGCTCATCGACCTGCTCACCGGCCTGCTCGGCAAGCTCAAGACCGAGCTGAACAACCTCGACGTCGGCGCGATCCCCGGGCTCGGTGAGGTGGCCCAGTTCACCGGCATGATCCCGGCGTTCCTCGACGCGGCGAAGAAGATCCTGCCCGACGAGGCCGCGAGCATCGACTCCATCGCGTCGGTCGCCGACGTCGTCACCGGCCTCCCGTCCGTCGACGCGATCAAGGCCGAGCTGATCAGCCTCATCGACGCGATCTCGACGCACCTCAACTCGCTGAAGCCCTGACAGCCGAGCCCGCGACCGAACGGAGGGACCGTGGTCCGCCCGATGCTGGGAGACCTCGAGCTGGAGCAGGTGCAGCTCGTCGAGTCCGACGAGGACCAGGTGGTCGTGCGCCACCGCGTCCCCGCGCTCGAGGGCGACTTCCTCCAGGACCTCGGTCGGCGCGGTGCGCGGGTGTCGCTGACCGGCGTGCTCACGGCGCCGGACACGAAGGACAGCCTCGCGGACCTGCGCACCCGGTTCCACGCGGGCGACCCCGTCCCGTTCGTCTCGGACATCACCTCCGCGACGGCCG
This sequence comes from Cellulomonas sp. WB94, assembly GCF_003115775.1. Lineage (NCBI taxonomy): Bacteria > Bacillati > Actinomycetota > Actinomycetes > Micrococcales > Cellulomonadaceae > Cellulomonas > Cellulomonas sp. WB94. Next base: position 1,252,949 of record NZ_QEES01000002.1, on the reverse strand, counting down.
TCGACCAGGTGCTCGTCGAGCGCATGGACGTCCGCGAGCTGGCCGGCCGCCCGAGCATGTTCGAGTACCACCTGACGCTGCGGGAGCTCACCGAGGCCGAGCCGGTCGACACCGAGGAGGTGATCGTCCCGCCGCCACCGCCGCCCACGGTCACCGACGGCAAGCTCGCGGTCACCGTGGTCGTCGAGGGCGACCCCGGGTTCGACATGGACCGCGTGAAGGTGTCGGTCACGGGTACCGAGGAGAAGTCCGGTGCGTCCCTCGACCGGCAGCTGACGAACCGCACCCGCCCGGACACGTGGTTCGAGGACCCGTTCCCCGCGGGCCAGTACACGGCGTCGGCGCTGGTCGACGACAACGCGACACCGACCGGTCAGCGCGAGGTGCTCACGGGCTCGACGGAGGTGCGGGTCGTCGAGGGGGCGACCGCGACCGCGACGATCACGCTGCGACGCGGCGGCAGGATCGGCACCGTCTTCGTCATCACCTTCCACTTCGACAAGTCCTTCGTCGAGCCGTGCATGCGCCACGTGCTCCAGCGGGTGCTCGAGTTCTCGGGCGCGCACACCGACCAGAAGCTCCTCATCGTCGGCGACACGGACCTGACCGGCAGCGACCAGTACAACCAGGCGCTGTCCGAGCGTCGGGCGCGCGCGACCTTCGCGATGATGACGTTCGGCAGCGACCCGGACCGGTCGGTCGCCGAGTGGGACGCGCTGCGCAAGGCCCGCCCGTCGGGCACGATCACGACGGTCGCGGACACCTGGGGCACCCGCGAGTACCAGCTGATGCTGCAGGACCTCGGCCGGTTCACGGGCAACGTCGGCGGCGACCCAGCCCTGACCGACGCGGCGGTCCGGCAGTTCCAGACCGACCACGGCCTCGCGTCCGACGGGATCGTGGGCGACGACACCTGGCCCGTGCTCATCCGCGAGTACCTCGCGCACGAGCCGCTGGACCTGCCGACCGACCGCCTGCTGAAGAACGCGAACGAGACGGGCTGCGACAACGGTCCGCTGCGCTGGCTCGGCTGCGGCGAGCAGGACCCGGTGCGCAGCACGCAGGACGCGTGGCGCCCGAACCGGCGGACCGAGCTGATGTTCGTCCACGAGACGGCGATGGGCGTCCAGGTGCCGAGGCCGGTCACGCTCGACCTCGTCCCCGAGGGTGCGGGCGGCGGCGGCTGGTGCCTCGACGACGGCACCGCGACCGCCGTCGACGCGTTCGTCGTCCCGTGGGGGCAGCCCGCCCCGACCCCGCCCGGCCCGGCCTGGTTCCGCACGCCCGCCGAACCGGGCACGTTCCCCGTCGCGGGCCGGATCACGTTCGAGGACGGCACGCCCTTCGCGTTGCGCACCTACGTGCTGACCGCGCCCGACGGCGAGTACCTCAACGGCGAGGTCCCCGCGACGGGCTCCACCGCGCACGCGGGCACGCCGATCAAGGGGCGGACCGACGCCGACGGGAACCTCACGTTCCCCGGACCGCAGCCCCAGAAGGGTCCGGGCCTCTCCACGATCGCGGTCGACGGACCGTTCCTCGTACGCTCGCGGACGCAGACGCTCACCGACGTGCGCGGCAACGCGACCTGCTTCCGGCTCGACGGCTCCGCACCCGCGGACATCGTCGTCGTGGACCGCGCGGTCGCGTCGGTGCAGCCGAGCATCACGGGCGACACGGTCGTCGTCGTCCGCAAGCCGCACACCAACCCGGCCCGCCGCCAGGTCGTGCTGCACGCGTCGACCGGGTTCACCGGGTCGGGGCGCCTCGACCGGTCGAGCGACACCATCCGGTTCTTCGACGCGGCGGCCGGCGGCAACGAGCTGACCTTCGACGGCGTCGACACCGTGTTCACCGACACGCAGCTGGCCGCGGGGGTGACCCTGTTCGCCGAGGGGCGCACCGCGAGCGCCGCCCTCGACGACGTGACCCTGACCCTCGCGCTCACCGTCGGCGGGACCCCGGGGCTGAGCACGACCCGCACCCTGACGTCGGTCGAGCTGACCCTCGACCTGCACGCGAGCCGGACCGCCGTCGGGGTCGACCCGGCCGCGCTGTCCGAGGCGGCGAAGATCGACCCGGGCCGGTTCGTGCAGGTCCAGGACGCGGGTCGGCATGCGGGCCGCGCGATGCTGACCGTGCGCCGGGCCCGGCCCGCAGCGTTCACGGGCACGCTCGTGCTCAGGTCGCTCGACGCACGCACCCGCGTGTTCGCGGCCGCCGACGAGGTCGCCGCCCCCGCCCAGGTCGCCGTCGTCCCCCCGGTGAACCTGCCGAACGCCGCCATCCCCGCCGCCGGGACGCGCTTCTGGGTCGAGGGGGCCGCGGTGAGCGGCGGGCTGCGCGACACGGTCCTGCAGCTCGGCATCGACGGGCTCGAGCCCGACGGTGACCGCGTCCAGCTCACCGTCGTCGAGCTGAGCAACCTGACGATCACGATCCCCGCGACACCCGCGCACTCACCGCGGCTCACCAACTCGCCCGTCGCCCCGCACGTCGTCCCCGGGACGGCAGTGCCCGTGCCCGCCGACTTCGACGAGAACCCGACCGCCAACCCGCCACTCGCGCTGGTCGAGGGCTCGGTCGCCGTGGCCGCGCCGATCACGCTCGCGGTCACCGTCCGGCCTGCGGGCGTGCCGGTGCGATGGAGCGCGCAGCGCGCCCAGGGCGTCCCCGCGGCCGACGGAGGCGACGACGCCCCCGCCATCGTCGCGCTGCACGCCGCGGCCGTCCCGACGCTCACGCAGGACGCGGTCAACCCGCTCGCGGCCACGATGCTCACGGACAACGCCGGCACGTTCCACGTCCGTCCGTTCGTGGACGGCAACGGCAACGGGACGTACGACCACCACATCGACCGCGAGCCGAGCATCATCCGCAACGTCGTGCTGGGCCGGGCCACGCTGTTCCTCGACAGCTCGGTGGCGCGCAGCGCCAACTTCGCGGTGCTCCCGGCCGGCGGCGGCATCAGGGTCACGTCCGGGGCGTTCGACATCGCGGCGCCCGCGACGGCCGCGATGCACATGAACGCCCAGGTGGACGTCGTCACCGGCGGCGCCGACGGTCGCCGCGTCATCGCCCAGTACTTCGGTGGCTGGATCAACAACGAGACGGCGGTCGAGACGATCTTCGGGACGTTCGTCGACCCGGCCGGCACGGTCCACGCCGACCCGACGGTGTTCGCGTCGAACCTCGCCGCGGCGACGGGTGGCGCCCCCGGCAACCGCATCTTCATCCCGGGCAACCCGGCCCCCGCCCTGATCGCCCCGCCGCTCCTCGACTCCGGTCGCGGAGCAGGGGTCGTGGGTCGCGGCGGTGACTCGGCGACGCTCACGCGCAGTCGCATCCGCACGCGCACGGCCCTCGCGGTCGGCCAGCGGTGGATCGTCGAGTCGGTCGACAGCCCCGGCGACGGCGAGCCGGCGGCGCGCCCGTCGTTCCCGACGGCCACGCTGCGGCGCTTCCACTTCGGGCTGACGTTCTCCTCGACGCTCGGGCTCTGGACCAACCGGACGGCCGTGAGCGGTGCGACGGGCGACCCGGCCGACCGGACATACGCGGTCGTGCTCGAGGTGCGCTGGACCCAGGCCGGCGAGTGGACCATCACCCCGGCGACCGGTGCCGTCGGGGTCGTCACGGCGCCGACGACGGCGATCGGGGGCACGACGCCGACGACGCCCGCCGTCGCGGCGGTCACGACCCCGGTCGAGGTGCGGTTCCCCGCCTCGACGGACCAGCTCGCGAGGGACGGGCGGACATGACCACCTACGCCGTCATGTCCGAGGTCCTCGACGCCGCGACCATCGTCCAGGTCGTGGTCGACGACGCCGCGCTCGGCGACTGGACCCCCGAGCCCGGGACGAGCTTCCAGCAGCGCACCGGCACGGTCACCGTCCGGCTCGCCGACGTGCTCAAGGGGCGCATCACCGAGCCTGTCGGCACGAGCGTCACGATCGACGTCGTGCTGCGGCGGACGGGCGGCACCCGGCTCGGCGACGTCGAAGGGGTGTGGTCCCACGTCCCGACCGACCCCGGCGCTCGCCTCGTCGCGTTCTGCGACGCCGGGACCCGGACCCTCGGGCCCGCTCTCAGCGAGCAGCACTGCCAGCGGCTCATCGTGTCCGGGCCGGTGCTCGCGGACCTGCGGCTTGCGATCGGGCTGCAGCGCCGCTCCCCGACGGCGGACCGGCTGCTGGCCGAGGCCGAGCGGCAGCGCGCCGCCGGGGGAGCGGTGTTCGCGCGGTACGTGTGGGTCGCCGCCCGCGAGGCCGTGCGCGCGAGCCTCGAGCGTTTCGACCGGCTGATACGCGTCGCCGAGGACCCCGCGACGCGCGTCGAGGCGCAGGAGACCTACCTCGTGAGCGCGTACGAGGAAATCACGTTCACCCGCGCCTACCCGGCCGAGCACCGTGCCCGGCTCGCCCGGGCGATGCTGGCCAGCACCCTCGACCCGCGGCTCGGCGAGCTGCGCTCGACGCTGCTCGGCGTCTACGTGCCGAACCTGATCGCGACCGCCGGGCCGGGTCCGCTCACGGCCGACGACGTGTTCGGTGCCGAGCCAGCGCCCGGGCCCGGGCGTGCGGGTGCCGTGGCCGGGCCCGCAGCAGGCGCCGCCCCAGCTGGGGCCGCCGGGCCCGCAGCCGCGCCGGACCTCCGCGACGCGCTGCGCGCCGAGCTCGACGACCCGCGCGACCCCGCGACGACCAGCGCCGTGCTGCGCGCGTGGCTCGACGGCTCCGACCCGACCGACGGGGAGGGCTGACCATGCTCCGGCCCGCCTACCGCGTGACCATCGGCGACCACGTCGTCGACACCACCGCCGAGCCGCGCGCGAGCACGGTCGTCGAGCTGGTCGTCCGGCTCGACATGGACACCCCCGCGGACGAGGTGACGATCGTCCAGGGGCAGGTCGGCGGGCTGCGTGCCGTGCCCGGCGACGACCTGTCGATCGAGCTCGGGTACGCCGACCCCGACGCCGGGCTCGTGCGGGTCCTCACCGGGACCGTGGTCACCGTCGAGCCGGACCTGTGCACGGTGCGCGTCGTCGGGCACTCGCGGGCCGACGCGCTGCTCCGCACGCGCCTCGACCGCACGTTCGAGGACACGACGTACGGGGACGTGGTCCGTGCGCTCGCGGCCGAGGCCGGGGTCGACGTCGCGCGCGTGGAGGACGGGCCGCAGACCAACGCGTACGTCGTCGACGGTCGCCGGGACGCCGCCCGGCACATCCGCGACCTCGCTGTGCTCGCGGGGTTCGACACCTACCTGACCCCCGAGGGCGGGCTCGTGTTCGAGGCGCTCGCCGGGAACCGCACCGTGCACGTCCTGAAGTACGCCGAGCACGTGCTCGAGGCCTGCCTCACGCGCGCCCGGCCCGCAGCCGGGACGGTCGAGGTGTTCGGGGAGAGCCCCGGCGCGTCGAGCGGCGACGAGTCCTGGGCGTGGCTGACCAGCGACTTCACGCCGTACCGCGCGAGCGCCGGCACCGGGACGCCCACGCTGCTGCTCGAACGGTCGGCGGTCCGCACCGCGGCGGCGGCCTCGACCGCGGCGACCGCTGCGCTCGACGCGCTGACGACCGCGGCGCTCCGTGGCCGCGTGCGCATCCAGGGCCGCCCGCAGGTCGCGCTCGGCGACCTCGTCCGGCTCGAGCGCTTCCCCACGCGCGCCGGGGTCGACGAGCTCGACGGGAACTACCAGGTGCGCGCGGTCGAGCACCGGATCACCAAGGCCGAGGGGTTCGTGACCGACGTCGACCTGCGCAGCCTCACCGGCGCGGCCGCGCAGGCAGCCGCCGCGACGCCGGGGTCCACACCGACCACCACACCGACCGGAGGTGCGTCATGAGCACGATCGTCGACACGATCGCCGCGATCGTCCGCCACGAGCTCGCGGCCGTCCGCACGACCGAGCTCGGCGTCGTCGAGGACGTCCACCCGCACTCCGGCGCGGGCGACGACGACAACTACGGCGTCGACGTGACCCTCAAGAACAGCGGGCTCGCCCTCAAGCGCGTACCGGTCGGCACCGGCCACATCGGCACCGTCGGGATCCCCAACGTCGGCGACCTCGTGCTCGTCGCGTTCGACCACGGCGACGTCAACAGCCCCGTCGTCATCGCGCGCCTGTACGACGACGCGGACCGACCGCCCCTGTCGACCACCGACGAGATCGTGCTGCGACTGCCGCTCGCCGCCGACGACGACGCGAGCGTGCTCGCCGCGCTGCGCAACCACCCCGACGCGAGCCCTGCCCGCGAGCTCGTCATCGAGATGCCCCCGAAGATCACCGTCCGGATCATCGACGGGACCGTGACGGCCACGGCCGGCGAGACCGAGCTGAAGCTCGACCAGTCGGGGTCGAGCGGCGGGACCGTGCACGTCAAGGCCGGCCGGACCACCGTGACGATGGACCAGGACGGGGACGTGACCCTCGAGTCCGCGGGCTCGGTGACCCTCAAGGCCGCGTCCGACCTCACGATCCAGGCCGGCGGCGCCGTCGCGATCAAGGCCGGCACGACCCTGACCGCCGAGGCCGGCACGCGCGCGACGCTCAAGGGATCGCTCACCGCGGCGCTCGAGGGGAGCGCCGGAGCCACCGTCCAGGGGGCGTCGGTGACCATCCAGGGCCAGACGAGCTTCTCGCCATGACCCGCCGGACCACAGCCGCCCGGACCGCAGCCACCCGGACCCCAGCCGAGGAAGGGAGTGATCGTGCCAGGACAGCCCGTGACCATCGGGGCCAGCGTCGTCGTGACGCCCGGCGTGACCGGCGCGCCGGACACGGGCACGATCCTCGTCGTCCTGCCGCCGTGGGTGACCGCCGGCGGGATGCCGCTCGCCACGAGCGGGTCGATCTGCCTGATGGCCAACTCGGTCACCGGGGCGCCGTACCCGCTGGTCATCGGGTCGGTGGGGACGAGCACGGGGCTCCAGGTCGGGGGGCAGGGGCTGGTCCGGGTCGGCGACCGCATCCCGTCGGGCAGCGGCGTCCTGCTGGTGATCGGGCCGCCCGCGGCGACCTTCGTGACCGACACGTGGCCGCCGTGACCCCACGCCGCCCGGCCGAACCAGCACCGGCAGCACCCGCACGGACAGCAGCACCCGCACGAACCGCAGCACCCGCACGGACGAGGAGGTCGCGATGAGCACCCCGACGGTCGGCCCACCCCGTGAGGCGCTGCCCGGCACGGACCTGCGTCTGCTCGGCGACCTCCTGACGGCCGAGCAGCGCGAGCGCGGCAGCGACCTGCTCACGGGCCCCCGCCCGCAGCTCGCGGTGCCCGGTGAACCGGAGCGCAACCACGACCTGCTGCCGGTCACGGGCTTCGAGAACCTCCAGCAGGCGCTGCTCCTGCGCTTCCTCACGCAGGTCGGCGAGCTCGCGCACCTCGGGCACGCCACGTACGGGAGCCGCCTGCACGAGCTCATCGGCGAGCTCAACACCGTCACGACCCGCAACCGGGCCAAGCTCTTCGCGCTGCAAGCGCTCGCGGACGAGCCCCGGGTCGCGTCTGTCACGTCGATCACCGTGACGACCGCCCCGAGCGGCCCGACCCGCCTCGAGATCCGCGCGTCGCTCCTCGCGATCGACCACGTGACCGCGCTCAACCTCGTGTTCCCGGTGCCGCTCGCCGGAGGTCCGCTGTGAACGTCGACACCGTCACCCTCGTCCACCGCCCCTTCGGGGAGCTCGTCGAGGACATCCTCACGTCGGTCGTCGGCGGCGTCGTCAACGAGCCGATCCGGTTCGACCTCAAGGTGCTCACGTACGCGCTCGCCGAGCCGTCGTCGGGCGTGCGCAGCATCACCGGCGTCGTGCCCGGAGGCAAGCCGCGCACCTTCCTCCCGGCGATCGACTACGCGTTCACGGGCACCGCGACGAACACGGTGGCCTGGCTCGAGGACGGCACGAAGCCCGACGACAACACGACGTTCTTCGTCGACTACTTCCGGGTCGACAGCCGTTCGCCGCTCTCGGACATCAACGTCGGCAGCGTGACCCGCACGCTCACCGAGGCGGTCGGGCGCGAGATCGCGACGGTCTACGACCAGATCAACCTCGCCTACGAGTCGGCGTTCGTGGACACCGCGACGGGCACCTCGCTCGACCACACCGTGGCGATCCTCGACGTGTTCCGCAAGACGGCCGAGTTCGCCGAGGGGCTGGTGACGTTCTTCCGTAGCGCCGGGGTGGACGGCAACATCACGATCCCCGCGGGGACCCGGCTGGCCTCGACGGGCGGCAAGGTCGTGTTCGCCTCGACGCAGCCGCGCACGCTCCAGCGCGGCCAGGTGCGCATCGACGTGCCTGTGCGCGCCGACGTGGGCTTCGCCGGCGAGGCCGGTCTGGTCCCGGCCGGTGCGATCACGGAGATGTCCCAGCCGGTCGCGGGGATCGACCACGTGACGAACCTCGACCCGACGCAGCGCGCGGCGGCCGACGAGACCGACGACGAGCTGCGCCTGCGCGCGAAGGCCGCGCTGCGCTCGCTCGGCAAGGCCACGATCGCGGCCCTCGACCGCGCCATCCGGGAGAGCCGGGGAACCCCGATCGAGTTCTACGACCCGGGCTCCCCGCTGGCGAAGCGCTCCGAGCCGGGCACGGTGACCGTCGTCGTCGAGGCGGAGCCCGAGCGGCTCGGGAGCATCGTCGACGCGGTGCACGCGACACGCGCCGCCGGGGTCGTGGCGACGGTCGTGGCCCGGTACGTGTTCATCACCCCGCGTGTCACCGCGACGATCACGCCCGGGCTGTCGGCGCCGGGCCAGGCGCAGGTGCAGTCCGACGTCGTCGCGGCGCTGCAGCACTACGTCGACGGCCTCACGCGCGGCGAACCGGCCGACGGTGCCGCGATGCTGACCGCGATCCGCAACGTCGACGACGTCACGGCCGCGACGGTGGTCGACGTCGTCGTCGCGCGCGCGGACCTCGCCGGTCCGGACGGGGACGCGGGCCTCGTCGACGCGCTCGTGCAGGCCGCGACCCTGGCCGCCGCGGGGGACGCCGCGGCGCTGCGGGACGCGCTCGCCGGTGCGGTCGCCGCCGCGGGGACGCACGCGCCGACGAGCGCGCACGTGCCCGACCGCTCGCTGCTGCAGTCGACGGTCCCGGCGCGCGCGGGGCAGCCCGCGACCGACGACGAGATCGAGGCCGGCACGTTCCAGGTCTCCGCGACGGTCGCCGGCGAGCCGTGGTGGATCGCGCTCGAGATGGTGCCGGGCGACGTGCACGTGGAGGCGCCCGGTGCCTAAGGCCGACCGCATCCTCGCGAACCTGCCGCCCACGTTCCGGCTGCGGGGCGACCCCTCGGCGCTCCGGGCCCTCGTGGACGCGTACGGCGGGGAGCTGCAGACCGCGGAGAACTCCCTGGTCGCGGTCATGCGCGCGCACTGGATCCAGTTCGCGGACGCCGGCGAGAAGACGATCGAGGACCTGGGGAAGTTCGCCGCGCTGTACGGTCTCGCGCCGCGTCCGGACGAGAGCGTCGAGGAGTTCCGTGACCACCTGCGCCGGTACGTGCGCACCTACCTCGACGGGACCGTCACGGTGCAGGGGATCCTGCGGATCACCGCCGAGGCGCTCGGCCTGCACATCGAGGACGATGCGCTCGACACGTGGTGGGACCGGCCCGACCCGGTACTGGTGACGACCGTGCCGCGCGGGGCCGACGCCGCGAGCCTGGTGCTCGGGGTGCCATCGGCGACCGTCGTGGGCGCGGACGCGCAGCCCGCGACCCTCGTCGGGCGCGTGGAGGTGGGCTTCGGCGTCGACCTGACCGCCGCGCGCGTCCTGCGGGTCGCGCTCGACGGTCACGGCGCGCTGCCCGTCGACCTCACCGCCGGGGCCGCGAACCCGGCCGCGGTGAGCCCGACCGAGCTCGTCGCGGCGATCGAGGCCGGTCTCGGACGGCCGGGGGTCGCGCGGGTCGAGGGGGGACACCTCGTGCTGGTGTCGGGTACGACCGGGACCGGGTCCGAGGTCCTCGTCGAGGACGGTCCGGACGACGCCGCCGACCTCGTGCTCGGCCTGCGTCCCCGCACCTACGCGGGCTCGGACCCGGTGCACGCCCGGATCGTCGGGACGGCCGACCTGAGCTCGGCGCTCGACCTCGCCGCGGCCCGCTACCTGCGGGTCGTCGTCGACGGCCACCACGTCGCCGAGGTCGACTGCGCGGCGCTCGCCGCGAGTCCGGCGGCCGTGGACGTCGCCCAGGTCACCGACGCGATCAACGCCGCGCTCGGCCTGACGGTCGCGTCCGACGACGGCCGGTTCCTCACGCTCACGTCCCCCACGTCCGGGGAGGCCGGGTCGATCGTGCTGGCCGACCCCGCGGCGCAGCCCGCGACCGCCACGCTGTTCGGCACGGCAGCCCCCGTTGCCGTCGGTGCCGGCGCGCGCCCCGCGCGGGTCGTCTCGGACCGCCGGATCGGGCTCGGGGTCGACCTCAGCCGGGACTCACGGCTGCGGGTCGCGCTCGACACCGCACCCCCGGTCACGATCGACGTGGCCGGCCTCGACCCTGCCGCGACGACACCCGCGGAGGTCGTGGCCGCGCTGAACGAGGGCCTCGGCGCGCAGGCGGCGTCGCACGACGGTGACCGCGTCACGCTCGTGTCGCCCACCGCCGGGGCCGCGGGCGCGCTGCGGGTCGACGAGGTCGACGGCGACGCGGCGGAGGTGGTGCTCGGTCTGCATCCCCGGTCCGCGCGCGGCACCGCCCCGGTGACGGCCGCCGTGGTCGGGACGGCCGACCTCTCGGGAGGCGTCGACCTGTCGTCGCGGTACCTGCTGCGGCTCGGCCTCGACGGCGGCGCCCCGCGTGAGGTCGACCTGCGCGGCGGCATCCCCGATGTGACCCACGCGAGCGTCGAGGAGATCAAGGACGCGCTGAACGCCGCGCTCGGTGCCGACCCCGGCGACCCGGTCGCGTCGCACGACGGCGCGCACCTCCAGCTCGTGTCGGCGAGCGCCGGCACCGCCGGCTCGATCGACCTGCAGCCGCTGAGCGACACCCTGCGCCGGCGATTCGTCACCCGTGCCCGCGTCACGGACGACGCCGCGACGACGGTGCTCGCCTTCACGGCCCGCACCGCGACGGGCAAGGCCGCGACCGTCGCGCGCCTCACCGGCCCCCACGACCTCTCGGGCGGTGTCGACCTCAGTGTCGACAGGCACCTGCTCCTCACGGTCGGCGACCGCACGCCCGTCCCGATCGACTGCGCCGGCCCCCGCCCGCGGGCCACCACGGCGGCCGAGATCGTCCACGCGATCACCACCGCGTATGCCGCGCAGCACCCGACCGCGCCCGGCCCGATCGCCCTGACCGACGGTCGCACCCTCGTGCTGACCGACCCCGAGCCCGGGGCGGCGTCGCGGATCCTGGTCGAGCCGCCGCGCACGCTCGACGCGCTCGACAGCGTCCTCGGGGTTCCCCCGGTGCTCGCGCGGGGGCAGGGAGCGGTCTCCGTGCACCTCGCCGGGACCGTCGACCTGTCCGCCGGGGTCGAGCTGCCCGCCGACGCCGCGCTGCGGATCGGGGTCGGTGACGCCCCGCCGGTCGACGTCCCGGTCGGTGACGGCTCCACGACCGCGACGCGCCAGCTCAGCCAGATCGTCGCGCAGGTCAACCTCGCGCTCGCGGCCCAGGTCGCCGCGCACGACGGCACGCACCTGCTGCTCGTCCCGCCCGCGACCGCGACCGCGAGCCGGCTCGTCCTCGAGGTCCCGACCGCGGGCACCGACGTGACGCCTGCCGTGCTCGGGTTCCCGGCTCCGCGCACCTACGTCGGGCAGGCCGCAGCGGCCGCGCGCGTCGCGGGAACCGTCGACCTGACCGCGGGCGCCGACCTGCGCACCGCGCACGTGCTGCGCCTCGCGATCGACGGCGGTGCCCCCGTCGCGGTCGACCTCACGGCGGCGGTCCCCGCGGAGGACCGCCGCACGGTGAGCGCCGTCCAGGTCGCCGCGGCGATCCGGGCCGCCACGACCGCCGAGTCCGGCACCCTCGTGCTGCCGGGCGGCCTGGGCCTCCACGTGACCTCGCCGACGACCGGCCCGTCGAGCCGCGTCGAGGTCCTGCGCACCGGCGCGGGCGACGCGGCGCCGTTCCTGCTGGGCGCCGTGGGTGCGTCCGCGGCGGGCACCGACCCCGAGCCCGCGATGCTCGACGGCACCGTCGACCTGCTCGCACCCGTCGACCTGTCAGAACGGTCGGTGCTGCGCCTCGCGGTCGACGGCGGTGAGCCGGTCGACGCGGACCTCGCGGGCATCCGGCCGTCGGCGACCCTGCTCGCCGAGATCGTCGCCGCGATCGACGCGGTGCTGCCCGGCGTGGCCCAGGCCGGCCCGTCGGAACGGCTCCGGCTGGTGTCTTCGACCGCCGGACCGGCCAGTCGCGTCGAGGTCGTGCCGGTGCGCCACCTCGAGGTCGTCGAGTACCCGCCGGTCCGGGCCGACGTCGAGGCCGACGTGGCCCACGGCAGCGTGCTGACGTTCACCAGCACCGGGTCCGCGGATGTCCCGGCCACGATCGAGGTCGACACCGCGCGCGGGATCGCGTGGCCGCGGCTCGGCGACCCGGCGGGCGGTTGGTCGGTCCGCGTCGCAGCCGCGATCGGGGCCGGGGGGCGGCTCGTCCTCGAACCGACCGACGCCGGTGGCGTCACCGCGACCGTGGCAGAGCGCGGAGAGACGCGCGTGCTTGCCCCCGAGCTCGTCCACGTCGTGCCCGAGCATCCAGCGCCGGGCGCGCGCGCCGCGCTCACCGTGCGCCGGGGCCGCAACCGCTGGAGCTGGACCGAGTGCCGTGCCGCGCGGTTCGACGCCGCGGTCGTCGACACGGACCGGTTCGCGGGGGAGCCGTGCACCGAGGAGGCGGTCTTCGACGTGAGCCGGTTCTCGCCGACCGAGGTGCCGGCGGTGCTCGGGTCGTCGGCGACCCGGTCGGCGACCGCGCACGTGCGGGTCGCGTGGGACTCGCACGCTGCGGGGACCTTCGAGGTCAACCTGCCGCGCGACCTGGACCCCCGGTTCGGGCGCGTCTTCGACGAGGCCCGGTTCGGTGCGGCCGAGCCCGAGCTCGTCGCGGGCGTCGTCACTGAGCCCGAGCTCGACGCCGACCGCCTCGTCCGGCGGATCAACCTCGAGTCGCGGCTCGTCGAGGCGAAGGACGTGCCCGTCGTCCCGCTCGGGTGGACCGCGGTGACGCTGCCCTTCCGCGACCCGACCCCGCTGACGCTCGGCCGGACGCACGACGTCGCCCGCCTCTACGTCACGGGTCCGGGTCTCGCGCCACGGTTCGTCGAGATCGCGGCCGCCGAGCCCGGCACGTACGGCAACGACATCCGGGTGTCCGCGCGGCTCGTCGGACCGGAGATCTACGACGTCGAGGTCTCCATGCCGGGCGCGCGGTTCGAGAACGCCCGCGCCGCCGTCCTCGGGCCGGACCTGCCGACCCTCGCGGAGCACCTGCTGAAGCCCGGCCCGGTCGGGGTCGCCGCGGCCAAGGCGGCCGGCGTCCGCGCCATCGTCACGAGGGACCGGGCCACCCCGGCCGCCACCGAGCACCGCACCCACCAGGACGGGCCACGCCCGGACGAGGAAGGAACACCATGACCGACACCACCGTGCCGTACGTCGAGCAGGCGCCCGGCGACATCCTCACCGCCGACGCGTGGAACGAGATGCAGCGCAAGATCCACGCCGACATCGAGGCGAGCTCCCAGGCTGCCGCCGCGTCCGTGACCCACGTCGCGAACGCCGACGACGCGGCCCACCTCGAGGGCAAGGACCTCGCCGCGCTCACCGACGAGGTCACCAAGCGCGTCCTCGACGACGTGCGCGGGCGCACCGGCTACCAGCAGCTCTTCAAGGTGCTCAAGGCCGACGAGCCCACGATCATCGAGCACGGCCTGGGCACCATGCCGCTCGTCGACCTCTACAAGCTCGAGTACTTCGAGGTCGCGTGCCACGAGGACGAGGAGATGCGCGCGTCCTTCGCGACGTTCTACCTCGTCAACCGCGAGGAGCGCCGCGTGCGGGTGCCGACCGCGAGCGGTGGCCGCCGCTCGATCGACATCCAGCCGCCCGACGGCCCCGAGATCGGGATCCCGTTCGCGGACATGCTCACGCGCTACAAGGTGCCGTACACCGACAAGACGAACCTCGACGACCTCGAGACCGAGTTCTGGAAGGCGTTCTTCAAGGCGCCGAACGACCGGTTCAACGACGACCAGTACTGCCACTCGCCGTGGTTCGAGCGGTGCTGCTCCGAGCAGCACAGCGTCAAGCGGCTCAAGGACCAGGGCGACTGGAACGACATGCTCTTCATCGTCCAGCCGCGCAAGACGGTGAACTTCACGGACACCACGACGCCTGCTGCCCGGTTCCCGCAGCCGGCGAACGTGTTCGTCCAGCACCTCGACAACAACCGCACGGCCGTGTGGTTCAGGCCGCCGACGCCGCACGACCCCGGCGACGACGCCCGGGCCCGGGCCTACATCAACGACCCGAGCAGCCCGGTCATCGACCCGGACAACCTGTCCACCGACGGAGACGACATCCAGGGGCGGTTCGAGCGCGAGCTCAAGCTCATGGTGCTGCTCAAGGTCTGACCCGCCAGCAACCAGGAGCGGGCCCAGGACGCGACGAGGAGGAGGCGCACGATGCAGGTCCGCGCGAGGCATGCGGGCGGGCGGCTCCCGTTCGAGCGCGACCAGCGGCTCGTGCTGCGTCGGCTGCCGGTCGGCGCGGTCGTGACGCGTGCCGTCCTGACCCTGACGCCTGTGAGCACCGACCCGACGGGGCGGTTCCTGGAGACACTGACCTTCCCGGCGGGCTCGGGTGCGGGGGACCGCGGAGCGACGAAGGTCGTGACGACGGGGGCGGTCGAGATCGACCTGCATGCCCGGCGCCGGCTCGCCGCGCTGACCGGGTCGGGTCTCGTCGGCGTACCGCTGCTCGTCGACATCGGCGGGGGGTTCCTCGGCGTCGACACCCTCGGCGGCTTCAGCGGGGGTGCGCCCCTGACCCTGACGAACGCGGCAGACCTCCCGGGGCTCACCGTCACGGGGCTGCGGATGCCCAAGGCAGGTGCCGACGTGTCGGTCCTGCGGGTCTCGTCGCCGCCGAGCGGCGTCACCGTCGCGGTCGAGGGCGGCCCGGTGTTCTTCACCCACCGCGGCGACCTCGTCGAACCGGTGACGACGCCCGACTTCTCGGACGTGCTGCAGGGCATGCTCCCCGAGCTCGACGTCGAGAACGGCTGCTGGGTCGTGCCGTTCGTGCTTCACTCCGACTCGATCGCGCGGATCGACCTGGACCTCGCGATCGACCTCACCCTGGCGGCGTCCGCGACACCCGACGGGGTGCGGACCGTGCAGGCGGCCTACCGGTTCGGCGGTGCGCCCGTCGCTGGCGGAGGGATGTTGGCGGTCAGCGTGCCGCCCGGCATGGTCGCGGTCGAGGGTGCGACGACCGGACGCGTGCAGGGTGCGTTCGCCGCGACCCGCGTCGTGCACGGCGCCCTCACCGCGGCGACGGCGACCGAGCTGGTCGTCGTCGCTGCCGGCCAGTCGCTCGCGCAGGCGCTCGTCCCCGCGGGCACCGTGGTCGCCACGAGCGTGGACCTCCTGCTCACCGCGGTGACGGCCGCCGTGACGCTCGCGGTCGACCTCGTCGTCGACCTGGACGGCAAGCCCGGGAGCGCGTCGCTGCTGCCCCACCCGGCGGACCTCACGATCACGCGGGACGACGCCGGCTCGCCCACGTGGGTCAGCGTGGCGCTGCCGCGCGAGGTCGAGGTGGCTGCGGGCCGGCGGGTGTGGCTCGTCGTCCAGACGCGCACCGGGTCGGCGGCGTGGAGCGCTGCGGCCGGGTCCGCGCGCGAGACGGGCGACCGTCCGGGGCCTGCCCTGCAGGGGACGCGCGACGGTGGGCTGTCGTGGCGCGCGGCGTCGTCGGGTGCGGCGCCGTCGGGTGCCGCGCCCGCGACCCCGGCGACCCCGACGGGCGCAGGGCTCGCGGCGGCGCTCCGGCTGCGGCACGCCACCACGGGCTTCCACCTCCCGCTCGAGCTCCGCGTCGGCGCAGGCGGCACCGAGGTCGGGGTGTCGGTGCAGAGGTTCGCGGCCTCGGGGGCCGTCGACTTCGGCCTCGACTTCCCCGAGGTCGCCGGCGCCGTCAACACGGCGCTCGCGGCTGCGGGTGCCGGGGCGGCAGCCGGTGGCGGGGAGCATGTGGCCAACGGCGACTTCGCGAGCTGGTACCGCGTGGGGACCACCGTCCGGCGGTCGCGCGACCTCACGCCCGACCCGTCGGACGGGTACGACGCCCGCGCGTGCGTGTTCGGGGCGGACGGCGCCCGCGCGCTCACGGTCGGCAGCCGGACGACCGTCGGCCCCGACGGCGGGAACAGTCGGACCAGCACCCGGCTCGTCGTCTTCGACGTGCTCTCGGGCCAGAGCGACCTCGACGTGGACATCGCCGCCCCCGCCGGAATGTCCGAGCCGACCGCGCTGGCGCTCGACCCCACGGGCCGCAGGCTCCTGGTCGCGACCCTCGTCTGGGGGACGACGCCGGAGGTCGCGGCCGGGGACAGCGCCGACGGGTCGTGGCTGCAGCTCGTCGACGTCGCGACGGGCCGGGCCACCGGTGCGTCCGTCCCCGTGCCCGAGCCGACCATGGCGATCGTGCCTGCGCCGGACGGTCGGGGGGTCTACCTCGCGGGCGGGGTGTCCGACGAGTCCACCGGCACCACCACGGTCCTGCGCCACGTCGAGTGGGAGGCGGTGACCGCGGCTGCGGGGGGATCCCCGCTCGACTGGGACACCCAGCCGCACGACGAGGTGCCTGGCCTCCCGCTCGCGCTCGCGGGCGGCGACGACGGCCGCGTCGTGCTGCTCACGGGGACACCGGCGGTCGTGGGGACCGCGACCGGGACCGGGCAGGCGGCGGAACGGGTCTGGACCTACGCCGACCGGGCGGCGCTCGCCGCCGGTGACCGGATCGGGGTCGACGCCGTGGCCGACGCGGTCGACGCCGCATGCCCTTCC